>NZ_JBEOUD010000035.1:0-88027 GCF_040303865.1 Streptomyces sp. NPDC094034
CGCGATCTGGCACAACCGCAACACCGGCCGAACCATCACACGCTCGCTAACCGCCTACGACCACTAACCAAGCCTTCGGACTTACTCGTCTAGGTGAGGCGGCTGAGCGCCGCCGCCGCCGCGGCGGACAGTCTCGGGTGGAAGCCGGCGGCTTCCAGGACCGGGCGCGCACGGTCGTCGCCGAGGCGGCCAAGACCCTCCACACAGGCGAGCGCCACCCGCCAGTACGGCTCGTCCGGGGCCAGCAGCCGTTCCAGTGTGCTGATCAGCGCCGGTACGGACTCGGGCGCGCGCAGTTCGGTCAGCAGGCGTACGGGGTGGAGCGCGTAGGCCGTGCGCAGCGCGTTGGTGGCGAGCGCGGCGGCGGCTCTGGGGGTGCGCGGGTCGTCGAGCCGTGCCAGTGCGTACGAGGCGGAGACGCAGCGCTCCGGATCCCGGTGGTTGAGGAGCAGCACCAGCGTCTCGAAGGCCCGCCGGTCCCCCGCGCAGCCGAGCCGGAACGCCGCGATCTCCCGTGCCCACAGGGCCTGTTCGGGCGCGACGAGGACATCGGCCAGGGCCTCGTGATCCTCGGTGGCGATCAGCCGCTCACAGGCGTCGGAGCCCCGGGACTCGCCCCGCACCCGGTCCGCGAGCGAGCGGAAGTCCTCGTCCATCCCTCCAGCGTAGCCATCCGGAGTGGCGCTGTCGGCATCAAGTGGGGTGCCCCACCGGCCACTTCGCGCCCGAACGAGCAATTCCGGCCGCCCGTGACACAGCGCACAGCGTCCCAGATATGGCGCGCTCGTTACTCGTCGGTTAGCCTCAGATGAGCGGATAACCTCCGCGGCTTTCGACGGCCTGGTGACGCAGCCGTCGTGAGTGCTGTCGGTTCAGCACGGCCGTGTACGGCCCCCGGGCTTGTACGGCCTTCAACGGGGATGTACGGCGCGACTCCGGGACAGGGTCCGCCGCCACACCACCCCGACCCGCACGCTCCCGCGCGCCCGGCGCTCGCCGCGCGCCCTCAGTCGTCACCCTCATCCCCTGGAGTCCCGTGATGGACATCCCTCTCTCCACCATCGCCGTCGTCGGCCTCGGCACCATGGGCACCGGAATCGCCGAGATCCTCACCCGCGCCGGACACGAGGTCATCGGTATCGACATCAGCGACGCCGCCGCCGTCCGCGCCGTTGAGGCGCTCGACGCGTCCGCCGCGCGGGCCGTGGAGCGGCGGCGGCTCAGCGAGGAGGAGCGGCGTACCTCGCTCGCGCGGTTGCGCACCTTCTCCGATCTGCGCGCCGCCGCCGACGCCGAGCTGGTGATCGAGGTCGTGCCGGAGTCGTACGAGACGAAGCAGCGGGTCTTCCGCGCGCTGGACACGATCGTCGGCCCCACCACGATCCTGGCGACCGGCACCAACGCGCTGTCGGTGACCCGGCTGGCCGCCGACTCCGCGCACCCCGAGCGCGTGCTCGGACTGCACTTCTTCAACCCCGCCCCGGCGATGAGGCTGGTCGAGGTGGTCTCCTCGGTCCTCACCTCGCCCCAGGCGGTCGCGGCCGTCACGGCGCTCGCCCGGGAGCTCGGCAAGGAGCCGGTCGCGGTGGGTGACCGGCCCGGTTTCGTGGCGGACGGGCTGCTCTTCGGCTATCTCAACCAGGCCGCCGCCATGTTCGAGGCGAAGTACGCCTCCCGCGAGGACATCGACGCCGCGATGCGGCTGGGCTGCGGACTGCCGATGGGGCCGCTCGCCCTGCTCGATCTGATCGGGGTCGACACCGCCCGTACGGTGCTCGACGCGATGTACGCGGCGTCGCACGACCGGCTGCACGCGCCCGCGCCGGTCCTCGGCCAGCTCAGCGAGGCGGGGTTGACCGGCCGCAAGTCCGGGCGCGGTTTCTACACGTACGAGGCGCCGGGCAGCGGCACGGTCGTGCCGGACGTGTTCACCCCGCCGGCCGGCCCACGCGGCGGCGCCGGGCGCCCCGTCCGTTCGGTGGGGGTGGCGGGCTCGGGCACCATGGCGAGCGGCATCGCGGAGGTCTTCGCCAAGGCGGGATACGACGTCGTGCTCGCGGCCCGGGACCCGGAGAAGGCCGCGAGCGCCCTGTCCCGTATCGCGAAGTCCCTGGCCCGTTCGGTCGACAAGGGCCGGCTGACGGCCGAGGCACGTGCCGAGACGCTGGCGCGGATCGCCCCGGCCGGCTCGCTCGACGCGCTGTCCGAGGTGGATCTCGCCGTCGAGGCCGTGGCGGAGGACCTGGAGATCAAGCGGCGGTTGTTCGCCGTGCTGGACAAGGTCTGCCGGCCGGGCGCGGTGCTGGCCACCACGACCTCGTCCCTCCCGGTGATCGCCTGTGCCCGCGCGACCTCGCGCCCGCGGGACGTCGTCGGGATGCACTTCTTCAATCCGGCCCCGGCGATGAAACTGGTCGAGGTGGTCCGTACGGTCCTCACCTCCGACGAGACCGTGGCCACCGTCCACGCCGTGTCCACGGCCGTCGGCAAGCACCCGGTGGACTGCGGCGACCGCGCCGGCTTCATCGTCAACGCGCTGCTCTTCCCGTACCTGAACAACGCGATCAAGATGGTCGAGGAGCACTACGCGTCGCTGGACGACATCGACGCCGCGATGCGGCTGGGCGGCGGCTATCCGATGGGCCCCTTCGAACTCCTCGATGTGGTCGGCCTCGATGTCTCGCTGGCCATCGAACGGGTCCTGCACCGCGCGTTCCGGGACCCGGGCCTGGCCCCGGCGCCGCTGCTCGAACATCTGGTGGCCGCGGGCTGCCTCGGCCGCAAGACGGGCCGCGGCTTTCGCGAGTATGCCCGGCGCTGACCCGGGCGCGGGCCGGGGCGGTCCGCTCCACCTGGGTGGCGGGCCGCTCCACCCGGGTGGCCGGACGCCGGGCGCGGGTGGCCGGACGCCGGGCGCGGGTGGCCGGACGCCGGGCGCGGCGGCGTCCGGCGGGGCGGGCGGCCCGGCCCCGCAGGCGCGCTCTCCTGCACCGATGCAGTACGTTCACCTCATGTCCCAGCCCGCCAAGTCCTCCCGTACGAAGTCCAGGACCGACGTTCCGGAGAGCGCCGCCGGTACCCGCGCCGCCGCCCAGCGGCTCAAGATGCGCCGCGAGCTGGCGGCCGCGGCCATGGAACTGTTCGCGACCAAGGGGTACGAGGCGACGACCGTCGACGAGATCGCCGCGGCGGCGGGGGTGGCCCGCCGTACCTTCTTCCGGCACTTCCGCTCCAAGGAAGAGGCGATCTTCCCCGACCACGACGACACGCTCGTACGGGCGGAGGCGGTCCTGAACGCCGCTCCCGCCCATGAGCACCCGCTCGACACGGTCTGCCGGGGCATCAAGGAGGTCATGCGGATGTACGCGGCCTCCCCCGCGGTCTCCGTGGAGCGCTACCGGCTGACCCGTGAGGTGCCCACGCTCCGGGAGCGCGAGATCGCCTCGGTGGCCCGTTACGAGCGGCTGTTCACCCGCTATCTGCTGGGCCACTTCGACGAGCGTGACCACACCGACGGCAATGACGATCCGCTGCTGGCCGAGGTGGCCGCGTCCGCGGTGGTCACCGCGCACAATCATGTGCTCCGCCGCTGGCTGCGGGCCGGCGGCCAGGGCGATGTCGAGGCGCAATTGGACCATGCCTTCTCGATCGTGCGGGACACCTTCGGCGCGGGCATCGGCGCGGGCCGGACCATCGGCGGCAAGCCGGAGCATCCGGCGGCCTCGGCGCGTACCACCGGGGACGTGCTGGTGGCGGTGGCGCACACCGATGCCCCGCTGGACGAGGTCATGCGCACCATCAGGCAGGCGCTCAGGGACGCGTGAGCGCCCCCCGCTGAACGACGGCGCACCGGACCCCGCGGGGTCCGGTGCGCCGTCGTTCAGCACCCTCCGCCTACGCCATGCGCTCGCATGACCGCGTCCGGTGATATTCGCCGCGGATTGAGCGGTAGACATTGCTCATGCGTGCCACGCGGGTGACAAACGAGGGAAATTGTTGGCACCCAGTGCCTTGCCAGCTGTCACGGGGTGCCATAACGTGAAGTTGTCCGGCTGTTCCCGCAAGCCATCTCGCTTGTGCGCCAGGACGCCTGCGTCACAGGCACCTCCGCGCCCACCCGGCGCCGCCGATCAGCACGAAGCGAGCTCGATCAGCACCCGCACCCCGCCGAACCGACGGCACACCTCCACCGCACCAGCAGGCACTCCCCTCGCATCTCGCACCCTCAGCTTCGCCGGAGGCAACACCGTGAAGGAAATCCTGGACGCGATCCTGTCGCCGGACAGTACGTCCGCCGACTTCGCCGCACTGCCGCTGCCCGGTTCGTACCGCGCGGTGACCGTGCACAAGGACGAGACGGAGATGTTCGCCGATCTCCCCACCCGGGAGAAGGACCCCCGCAAGTCACTCCATCTCGACGATGTGCCGGTGCCCGAACTCGGTCCCGGCGAGGCCCTGGTGGCCGTCATGGCCAGCTCGGTGAATTACAACTCGGTCTGGACCTCGATCTTCGAGCCGCTGCCGACCTTCGGCTTTCTGGAGCGGTACGGCAAGCTCAGCGAACTCGCCAGGCGGCACGATCTGCCGTACCACGTCATCGGCTCGGACCTGTCCGGCGTCGTGCTGCGCACCGGGCCCGGTGTCAACGCCTGGCACCCGGGCGACGAGGTCGTCGCGCACTGTCTCTCGGTCGAACTGGAGTCGTCCGACGGCCACAACGACACGATGCTCGACCCCGAGCAGCGGATCTGGGGCTTCGAGACCAACTTCGGCGGTCTGGCGGAACTGGCGCTGGTGAAGTCCAATCAGCTGATGCCCAAGCCCCGGCACCTCAGCTGGGAGGAGGCCGCGGCTCCCGGTCTGGTCAACTCCACCGCGTACCGCCAGCTGGTGTCCCGCAACGGCGCCGGGATGAAGCAGGGCGACAACGTGCTGATCTGGGGGGCGAGCGGCGGACTGGGCTCGTACGCCACGCAGTTCGCGCTGGCGGGCGGCGCGAATCCGGTCTGTGTCGTCTCCAGCGACCGGAAGGCGGAGCTGTGCCGGCGGATGGGCGCCGAGGCGATCATCGACCGCGGCGCCGAGGACTACCGGTTCTGGAAGGACGAGCACCACCAGGATCCACACGAGTGGAAACGTTTCGGCAAGCACATCCGCGAGCTGACCGGGGGCGAGGACGTCGACATCGTCTTCGAGCACCCGGGACGCGAGACCTTCGGCGCGAGCGTGTATGTGACCCGCAAGGGCGGCACGATCGTGACCTGCGCCTCCACCTCCGGCTACACCCATGAGTACGACAACCGCTATCTGTGGATGTCACTGAAGCGGATCGTCGGCTCGCACTTCGCCAACTACCGCGAGGCGTGGGAGGCCAACCGGCTGATCGCCAAGGGGAAGATCCACCCCACCCTGTCGAAGGTGTACGCGCTGGAGGACACCGGTCAGGCCGCCCAGGACGTGCACCGCAACCGCCATCAGGGCAAGGTCGGCGTGCTGGCGCTGGCACCGCGCGAGGGCCTCGGGGTACGCGACACGGAGCTGCGCGCACGCCATCTCGACGCCATCAATCTGTTCCGCGACGCTCCCGCGGAGCGGACGAACTCCCACACCCGCGTCAGCTGAGGGTCGCCTCCATGCCTGATCGTCAGAAGGACCGGCCCTGGCTCATGCGGACATACGCCGGTCACTCGACCGCCGAGGCGTCCAACGAGCTGTACCGGCGCAATCTCGCCAAGGGGCAGACGGGCCTGTCCGTCGCGTTCGATCTCCCCACGCAGACCGGCTACGACCCCGACCACATCCTCGCCCGCGGCGAGGTGGGCCGGGTCGGGGTCCCGGTCGCCCACCTCGGTGACATGCGCCGGCTCTTCCAGGACATCCCGCTCGAACGTACGAACACCTCGATGACCATCAACGCCACCGCCATGTGGCTGCTGGCGCTCTATCAGGTGGTCGCGGAGGAACAGGGCGCGGACATCGGCCTGCTCCAGGGGACGACACAGAACGACATCGTCAAGGAGTACCTCTCGCGCGGGACGCATGTCTTCCCGCCGGGCCCGAGCCTGCGGCTGACCACGGACATGATCACCTACACGGTGAACCACATCCCCAAGTGGAATCCGATCAACATCTGCAGCTACCACCTCCAGGAGGCGGGGGCCACCCCGGTCCAGGAGATCGCGTACGCGATGTCCACCGCGATCGCCGTACTGGACGCGGTGTTCGCGTCCGGTCGGATCCCCGAGGAGCGCAAGGGGGATGTGGTCGGCCGTATCTCCTTCTTCGTCAACGCGGGTGTCCGGTTCATCGAGGAGATGTGCAAGATGCGGGCCTTCTCCCGTATCTGGGACCGGATCGCCCAGGAGCGGTACGGCATCGGGAACGCCAGGCAGCGCCGCTTCCGCTATGGCGTCCAGGTCAACTCCCTGGGGCTGACCGAGGCACAGCCGGAGAACAACGTCCAGCGGATCGTCCTCGAAATGCTCGCGGTGACGCTCTCCAAGGACGCCCGTGCCCGCGCCGTACAGCTGCCCGCCTGGAACGAGGCGCTGGGGCTGCCCCGCCCCTGGGACCAGCAGTGGTCGCTCCGTATCCAGCAGGTGCTGGCGCACGAGAGCGACCTGCTGGAGTACGCGGACATCTTCGAGGGCTCGCGGGTCATCGAGGCCAAGGTGGCGGACCTGGTCACCGAGTCCTTCGCGGAGATCGAACGGATCGAGGCGATGGGCGGGGTGATGACCGCCGTCGAGTCCGGCTATCTGAAGTCACGGCTCGTCTCCTCGCACGCCGAGCGGCGGGCGCGGATCGAGTCCGGCGAGGAGCGGATCGTCGGCGTCAACTGCTACGAGTCCACGGAGCCCAGTCCGCTCACCGCCGATCTCGACACCGCCATCATGACCGTCGATCCGGCGAACGAGGCCCGGGTGGTGGCCGCGCTCCAGAGCTGGCGGGTCAACCGTGAGGAGGCCCGTGCCACCGACGCGCTGACCGCTCTGAAGAAGGCCGCCGCGGGCACCGACAATCTGATGGCCGCCACCCTGGAGTGCGCCCGGGCCGGGGTGACGACCGGCGAGTGGTCCTGGGCGCTGCGGGACGTCTTCGGCGAGTTCCGCGCGCCCACGGGTGTCAGCGGCGCCCCGATCGCGGTGTCCGCGGAGGCGGGTACGGCGCTCGCGGCCGTACGGGAGAAGGTGGCCCGTACCGCCGAGGAGCTGACTTCCGTGGCCGGCGTCCCCGGCGGCACCGGGCGGCTGCGGCTGCTGGTCGGCAAGCCCGGCCTGGACGGGCACTCCAACGGCGCCGAACAGATCGCGGTCCGCGCCCGCGACGCCGGCTTCGAGGTGGTCTACCAGGGCATCAGGCTCACACCCGAACAGATCGTCGGTGCCGCGCTCGCCGAGGACGTGCACTGTGTGGGCCTGTCGATCCTGTCCGGCTCGCACGCCGCGCTGGTACCCGAGGTGCTCACCCGGCTGCGGGAGGCGGGCGCGGGCGACATCCCGGTGATCGTCGGCGGGATCATCCCGAACGCCGACGCCGAGGAGCTGCGGGCGGCCGGGGTGGCCGCCGTCTTCACCCCGAAGGACTTCGGGATCACGGAGATCATCGGCCGTATCGTCGACGAGATCCGCACAGCGAACAAGCTCGACCCATGGGAGGTCCCCGCATGACCGCGCCTGTTACCACCGAGACCGCCGCAGCCACCGCGAACCGGCTGCGTCCGCGCCGCTCGTGTCTCGCCGTACCGGGATCGAACCCGCGCTTCCTGGAGAAGGCCCAGGGACTGCCGGCCGATCAGGTGTTCCTGGATCTGGAGGACGCCTGCGCGCCGCTCGCCAAGGAGGGCGCCCGGCACACGATCGTCGACGCGCTCAACAAGGGCGACTGGACGGGCAAGATCCGGGTCGTACGGGTCAATGACTGGACGACGCAGTGGACCTACCGCGATGTGATCACGGTGGTGGAGGGCGCGGGACACAATCTCGACTGCGTCATGCTGCCGAAGGTCCAGGACGCCCAGCAGATCGTCGCCCTCGATCTGCTGCTCACCCAGATCGAGCGGACGATGGGCTTCGAGGTCGGCAGGATCGGGATCGAGGCCCAGATCGAGAACGCCAAGGGGCTGGTGAACGTCGACGAGATCGCCGCCGCCTCACCGCGTCTGGAGACGATCGTCTTCGGTCCCGCCGACTTCATGGCCTCCATCAATATGAAGTCCCTCGTCGTCGGCCAGCAGCCGCCCGGTTATGGCGCGGACGCCTATCACTACATTCTGATGCGCATTCTGATGGCGGCCCGTACCCACGATCTCCAGGCGATCGACGGCCCCTACCTCCAGATCCGCGATGTGGACGGCTACCGCGAGGTGGCACGCCGGGCGGCGGCGCTGGGCTATGACGGCAAGTGGGTGCTGCACCCCGGCCAGATCGAGGCGTCGAACGAGATCTTCTCGCCCTCCCAGGAGGACTACGACCACGCCGAGCTGATCCTCGACGCGTACGCGTACTACACATCAGAGGCGGGCGGCAAGAAGGGCTCCGCGATGCTCGGCGACGAGATGATCGACGAGGCGAGCCGCAAGATGGCGCTGGTCATCTCGGGCAAGGGCCGGGCCGCGGGGATGCGGCGTACGACCTCGTTCGAAGCCCCGGAGGCATGACGATGCGGTTCGGACGCACGTTCGAGGAGTTCGAGGTTGGCGCGGTCTACAAGCACTGGCCGGGCAAGACGGTCACGGAGTACGACGACCATCTCTTCTGCCTGCTCACCATGAACCACCATCCGCTGCACCTGGACAGCAACTACGCCGAGAAGACGACGGACTTCGGCAAGAACGTCGTCGTGGGCAACTACATCTACTCGCTGCTGCTGGGCATGTCGGTGCCGGACGTCTCCGGGAAGGCCATCGCCAATCTGGAGGTGGAATCGCTCAGGCATGTCGCGCCGACGTTCCACGGGGACACGCTCTACGGCGAGACGGTCGTGCTGGAGAAGACCCCGTCACGTTCGAAGAGCGACCGCGGAATCGTGTACGTGGAGACCCGGGGCCACAAGCAGGACGGGACGCTGGTCTGCGTCTTCAGACGCAAGGTGATGGTCCCCACCGAGGCGTACATCAAGGAACGCGGCGGGGAGCAGCCCGGCCGCCCCGAGCCGCGGGAGAAGTGACAGATATGAACCGACTCGCCCAGACAGCCGGGCTGACCGACATTCAGCGGGAAATCCTGGCGACCGTAAGGGATTTTGTCGACAAGGAGATCCTTCCGGTCGCCACCGAGCTGGAGCACCGCGACGAGTACCCCACCCAGATCGTCGACGGGCTCAAGGAACTCGGCCTGTTCGGGCTGATGATCCCCGAGGAGTACGGCGGCCTGGGCGAGTCCCTGCTCACCTACGCGCTCTGCGTGGAGGAGATCGCCCGGGGATGGATGTCCGTCTCCGGCATCATCAACACCCACTTCATCGTGGCGTACATGCTCAAGCGGCACGGCACCGAGGAGCAGCGGGCCACCTTCCTGCCGCGGATGGCCGCCGGCGAGGTGCGTGGCGCGTTCTCGATGTCGGAGCCAGGACTCGGCTCGGACGTCGCGGCGATCACGTCCAAGGGGATCAGGGACGGCGACTCCTATGTGCTGAACGGCCAGAAGATGTGGCTGACCAACGGCGGCACGTCCAGTCTTGTCGCGGTGCTGTGCCGCAGCGACGAGGGCCACCCGGAGGGCACGGCTCCGCACAGGTCGATGACCACGTTCCTGGTCGAGAAGGAGCCCGGCTTCGGCGAGGTGCGGCCCGGTCTGACCATCCCGGGGAAGATCGACAAGATGGGCTACAAGGGGGTCGACACCACCGAGCTGATCATGGACGGACTACGCATTCCGGCCAATCGGGTGCTCGGCGGGTCCACCGGCCGAGGGTTTTACCAAATGATGGACGGCGTCGAGGTCGGCCGGGTGAATGTCGCGGCGCGTGGTTGCGGGGTCGCACAGCGCGCTTTCGAGCTCGGCGTCTCATATGCCCAGCAGCGTCATACTTTCGGCAAGCCCATCGCCCAGCACCAGGCGATCCAGTTCAAGCTGGCCGAGATGGCGACCAAGGTCGAGGCCGCCCATGCCATGATGGTCAACGCGGCACGCAAAAAGGACTCCGGGGAACGAAACGACCTGGAGGCGGGGATGGCGAAGTATCTCGCCTCCGAGTACTGCAAGGAAGTCGTCGAGGACGCCTTCCGTATCCACGGCGGTTACGGCTTCTCCAAGGAGTACGAGATCGAGCGCCTCTACCGCGAGGCGCCGATGCTGTTGATCGGCGAGGGCACCGCCGAGATCCAGAAAATGATCATCGGCCGCCGACTGCTGGAGGAGTACCGGTTCCAGGGTTGATTGTCGCTTTTATTGGCGTTTAATGGCGAAGAAGATCACACCCGATCACCCTCCGGCGCTCGCTTCAAGCCGCTCGACTCGGGTCCTGGCTTGCTCAGTTGCGACTCGAAACCAGTACCATCGCTGGAAAGCCGCCGCCGTCCCCCCGTTGCCAGCGCGGCATCATCCGCTACGAAGGTCATCCATGCCCCACAGCCAAACCTCTGCACCACGCGGCGTCCGCCTCGCGCGCGGAGCATCGCCGTGGCTCCTCCCGACCGTCGCCACCGCGGCGATCGGCCTTGTCCGCGCACGTCACTCGAAGCGCGCAGCGGTCCTCGCTGTGCCCGCCACCGCGCTCGCGGCGGGCATGCTGTGGTTCTTCCGCGACCCCGAGCGCGAGATCACGCAGGGCCGGGTCATCTCCCCGGCCGACGGTGTGGTGCAGAGCATCATGCCGTGGAAGGACGGGCGCACCCGGGTCGCCATCTTCATGAGCCCGCTGAACGTCCATGTCAACCGCGCGCCCCTCGCGGGAACCGTGACCTCCGTCGAGCACATCCCCGGCGGGTTCGTTCCGGCGTTCAACAAGGAGAGCGAGAACAACGAGCGCGTTGTCTGGCACTTCGACACCGAACTGGGCGACATCGAGATGGTGCAGATCGCCGGCGCGGTAGCCCGGCGCATCGTCCCGTATCTGCCCCAGGGAACCAAGGTGGAACAGGGCGAGCGCATCGGCCTGATCCGGTTCGGCTCGCGTGTCGACATCTACCTTCCGGAAGGTGTCGATGTCGCTGTCGAGGTCGGTCAGACCACGACCGCAGGGGTGACTCGAATTGACCGTGATTGATCCCGACACGCAAGCCGGCTGGGCCGCGGAGGCCGAGGCCGAGGAGGAGGACGACGCGGAAGACATGCCGCTCTCACTGCGGCTGTCGATAGCGGACACCCTCACACTCGGTAACGCCACCTGCGGCTTCATGGCCGTCTACTTCACCACCACCGGCATCCTCATCCCGCATCTCACGGGCAGCGACGAGACCGGCATGGCGCGGCACTCCGCCGCGACGGCCGTGATCCTGATGCTGGCGGCGGCGATCTTCGACCTCTTCGACGGGCTCGTGGCGCGCAAGCTGCGCAGCTCGCCGATGGGCGCGGAGCTCGACAACCTCTCCGACCTGATCAGCTTCGGCCTCGCTCCGGCCTATTTCGTACTGGTGTACGGAATGGTCGCGGACGACGCGCATCAGCGGGTCTCCGCGCTGGCGGCGGTCGTGGTGCTGCTCGCCGTCGTACTGCGACTGGCGAGATTCTCCTGCGTGACCATGAAGGACGGCATGTTCCAGGGGATGCCGAGCCCCTTCGGCGCCCTGACGGTCATCTCGATCGTGCTGCTCGAACTGCCCTTCGTGCCGACGCTGCTCGCGATCATCGGGGTGGCCTGGCTGATGGTGAGCCGGGTCGAGTACCCCAAGCCCCGGGGCGTTCTCGCGGTGGCGATGCTCAGCTGGATCGTGGCCGCGATGGGTCTGCTGGCGGCCTGGGCGTTCGACGCGCCGGGCGGTCAGCTGCTGCTCCAGACCGGCTGTGCGCTCCAGGTGGTGACGGGAGCGGTGATCCCGCTCTTCGCCACGGCGCGGCGGGTGAACACGTTCCGCGACAATCGCCGTGAGGCGCGGGCGGCGCAGCTGCCGTAGCGGCGCGCCCGCCGTACGGCGAGCGATCGTGAAAGGGCCCGGACGCCCCTGCGCGTCCGGGCCCTTCCCGTGCACTCCCCCTTCCGCCGGCCCCGGCGCTCTGGAAGGATCGACCGCCATGACCGGGGGATCGATACATCAGCTCTTCGAGGAATGGGCCCGGCGGACGCCCGACCACATCGCCGTCATCACCGACAGTGACCGGATCGACTACGCACAGCTGGACGCCGACGCCGGACAGCTCGCCGCGTATCTCACCGCGAGCGCCGGACTTCCGGAATCCGGATCCACCGTCGCCATCTGTACCCGGCGCCCGTACGACGTGCTGGTGTCGATCCTCGCCGTACTGAAGTCGGGCCACGCGTACGCCGTGCTGAACCCGAGTACCCCGGCCCAGGAACAGCACCGGTTACTCGGCCTGACCCGGGCCGAGGCGATCATCACCGACGAATCGCTGCTGCCACGGGTCGATGACGGCCGGGACCGGACGGCCATCTGTCTGGACACCCACGCGACGACCATCGCCCACACCCACGCACCCGCTCCCGCTCCCGGGGACTCGGCGGGCCGGACCGGCGGACCGGCCGCCGTACTGCTCACGGCGGGCACGACGGGAAGGCGCATGGCCGTCGCCACCGGGCACGACCGGCTGCTCGCCGCGTACGCCGCCTGGTCCGAGGTCTACGGGGTGTCGCCGGAGGACCGGGTGCTGCTGACCGCGCCGCCCGCGACCACCGAGTTCACCGGCGGCTGGATACGTGCCCTGTGCTCGGGCGCGACGCTGGTGCTCTCCGAACGGCCGATCACCGCCGAGCGGATCACGATCGAGCGGGTCACGGTCGCGGAGATGAGCCCCGCGACCGCCGCCCGGGTGCTGGACGTGGAGCTGCCGTCCCTGCGGCTGCTCGCGGTGGGCGGCGCGCCGCTGCGGCTCGACGAGCAGCTTCGGCTCCAGGCGCTGCTGCCGGCCGCCGGGGCACGGGTGCTGAGCGTGTACGGGACGGCGGAGGTCGCCGGCTGCGGTACCTGGTTCGAGCCCGAGCAGCTGCCCGGCCCGGTGGCGCACCCGGAGCGGGCCGCCTATCTGGGGCTGCCGTTCCCGGGGTGCGCGGCAGAACTGCGCAAGGGACGGATCTGGCTCACCCCGCCGGAGGGCGGCGACGCGGTCCCCACCGAGGACGTGGGACGGCGCCAGGGCGAAGGGCCCATCGAGTTCCGCGGCAGGACGGCCGACCAGGTCACGATCGACGGCAGGACCGTCGACACCTATCGGGTGGAGACGGCGCTGGCCGGTCACCCGCATATCCAGGACGTGGTCATCACCGGGGACCGCGGCCGGACCGGAAGCCGGCTGATCGCCTTCGTGGTGCCGGGCCCCCGGGCTCCGTTCGGCGCCGCTCCTGAGGTCGGCTCCCTGCGCGCGAGGCTCACCGGCCTGGTCCCGGCGGGCGACGTCCCGGAGGTGGTGGTGCGCCTGAGAAAGCTGCCGACGAACGCGGCGGGGAAGGTGAACCGGGAGAAGCTGCCGCTGCCGCCGGTCCCGGGGGCCGTGCGCGCGAGCGGCAAGAGCGGGGCGGGCGGGGACACGACCGAGGGCGCGATCGCCGCCCTGGTCGGGGTCACCGCCGGTTTCCTCGCCGCCGTGTTCACCGGCGTCATCTTCCCCGGCGCCACGGATGTGTCCGGGGTGCCGGCGCCGTGGAACGCGCTGTTCGTTCTGCTCTATATGGCGGAGTGGCTCGCCTTCGCCGTCGGGATGGGGTTCCTGGTGGTGGGCCGGCGGGTGATGCTGCGGCGGAGCGAGTCGCGGGGGCTGACGGCCGCGGCCCATCTGGCGATCGTCTATCTGCTGGTGGCCTGGTGGCCGCAGGACAACCTCTACCGGCTGACCGCCAAGACGGACTGGCCGCGGCAGGCGGCGCTCGTCTGGGCCTTCAATGTGCCGTTGATGATCGCGGCGTTCATCGTGATGATCTGGATGGTGGCGTCGCTGCCCGCCGTCAGGAAACAGGTCAAGTAGATCCGGCGGGCCGGTCGACGGGGGCGAAGATCCGGCCGAGGTCCTGAGCCGCGCCGCGGACCAGCGCCTCGGCCGCGTCGAGACAGTCCGGTGCCCGGGCGCCGAGCAGGACGCCCACGAACGGGGCGGGGTCGAAGGCGGCCGTGGGGATCGAGGGCACGAGCACCGCGCCGATCCCCGCGCAGCGGCCCGTCAGTTCCTCCAGCCAGCCGATGAGTTCGGTGTCCGGGAGCCGGGCGCCGAGCGGGACGTGATCGAGCGAGCGTACGAGATGATCGCCGCCCCTGGTCTCGTCGAGGCGGGCCTTCACCATGAAGGCGACGGACGGTCCCGTCAGCCGCAGATTGATCTCCGTCGGTGCGAGCCGGCCTTCTGTGGCGGTCACGAAATCGACGTCGTACCAGCCGCGGTAGCCGCTCGCGGCGAGTTCGAGGCCGACGGCGTGCCCGAACCGCAGGGCGACCGAGGCGGCCTGCTCCGGGACGGCGCCGGGGCCGACACTCGCTCCCCGGTACACCGTGTCCGCCACGTCCATCCGCGCAGCGCCGACATCGTGCACCGTGCCGGCCGTGTCCACGAGGCCGTCGTAGGTGAGGTCGCGCGGAACGTCGCCCGGGAGCTCAGGCGACGTGCCATCGCGACCGGAGGCGGAGCGAGGGCAGGCGCGGCCGTCCGTCAGGTAGTCCTCCACGAGGAGCGGGCCACGGGGAAGCGCGCGCAGCACCGGCAGCAGAGCGCGTACGGACCTGACCACATGGGTGCCCGAACCCCCCACACCGTGCTCGGTCTTGACGACTCCGCCGTCACCGGAGCGGATCCGCGCGAGGAGCAGCCGGGCCGCCTCCCGCCGGCCGGCCGCCGTCCGCTGTACGGGCACGGTGATGGCGGGGTGCGCGGGGGCCAGCCGCTGGAAGAGGGCGTTGGCCGCGCTCTTGGACTCGTGGCGCAGCGCCCCGGGCGGCAGGGGCTCCCCGGACAGCTCACCGGACGGTTCGGTGTGACCCCACGGTACGAAGGGCAGCCCGAGCCCGCGCAGCCGGCGGGTGAGGGCGGGGCGGGCGAGGATCGCCGCGGTGAGCCCGGCGGGCGGGGCGTCGTCGGCCGGAGCGGCCTCAGCCGGGGCGGCATCGGTGGCCCGAGCGGCCTCGGTGGCCTGAGCGGCGGCGTCGAGGCCGTCGTACACCTCCACCGATTCCCAGGCCAGTTGGCGGCACAGCAGCTCGACCCAGCCCGGCGGCACCGTCTCCGGCAGAACGACCGCGGCCGGGTGCGGACCGCTCAGCACGGCCAGGCAGGAGTAGTGTCCGCTCGCCCGGCGCGCGAGCGGGGTCAGCTCACCGAACTGCGCCTGGAACTCGCCGACATTGCCGAGCTGTACGGTGCGCCGACCGCGTGTCCAGGCCCGTACCCAGGCCCTGCGCGGAGGCGGTTCCACCAGGAGCCGGGGCAGCGCGCCCCCGCCTCGGACGGGCCGCGCGCCCAGCGCCCGGTAGAAGTCCACCGCGTGCGGGTCGGAGTCGATGGTCAGCCGCTCGAAGCCCAACGCGCGTGCGGTGTCCAGGACATGGGCGAACAGGGCACGGCCGATGCCCCGTCCGATCACGCGTGGTTCGACGAAGAGCAGACCGAGCGCACCGTTCGGGGCCGGGCCCTCCAGGGAGGCGACGCCCAGCGCTTCCCCGGACATCGCGTCCTCGGCGACCACGAGCCGACGCTCCGTCATCTCGCTGGCGGAGATGGTCAGTTCGGCACGGCAGGCGGCCAGGAACGCCTCGTCGTAACCCCAGTACGCCTTCGAGCGCAGCACCAGCGCGCTGAGCGCCCGCGCCTCGCCGGGGCGCGCCTCCCGTATGCGCACGCCCCGACTCCCGTACCCCTTCCCGGTATCGCTCAGCGCAGGAAGTCCCGCGCGATCTCCGTCGCCAGGCGTTCCAGCAGCGGGCCGGCCTGTGCCATGGAGACGGCCGGGTCCGGTTCCAGCCGGCTGAGCGCGTAGGCGCGGCGGATGCCCGCCCTGCCCAGGGCCTCCGGCGGAAGGCTCAGCCGGCCGCAGACCGCGATGACCTCGATATGCCGGGCGCGGGCCGCCGCCGCGACGCCCGCGGGGGCCTTGCCGTGCAGGGTCTGCTCGTCCAGGGAACCTTCGCCCGTGATGACGAGGGTCGCCCGGGACAGGGCGTCGGCGAAGCCCAGCACATCGAGCATGACCTCGATCCCGGGACGGAAGCCCGCGCCGAGTCCGACCAGCGCGCCGTAGCCGATGCCGCCCGCCGCGCCCGCGCCGGGCGAGAGCGCGAGATCGGCGGCACGGGGGCCGATGGACGTCTCCAGGACCGTGGCGTAGTGGGCGAGGGCCGCGTCGAGGGTGGCGACATCCGCGGGGCTCGCGCCCTTCTGCGGCCCGTATACGGCGGCGGCGCCCTTGGGGCCGGTCAGCGGATTGTCGACATCGCTGGCGAGCACGATCTCCGTCCGGGCGAGCCGTTCGTCCAGACCGGAGAGGTCGGCGGTGGCGAGGTCGCGCAGCCCGCCGCCGCCCGGCCCCAGGGGCTGCCCCGCCGCGTCCAGGAAACGGGCGCCGAGCGCGGCGAGCATTCCGGCGCCGCCGTCGGTCGTGGCGCTGCCGCCGACACCGAAGACGATGACGCGCGCGCCCGCGTCCAGCGCGGCGCGCAGCAGCTCGCCCGAGCCGTGGGTGGACGCCGTCAGCGGCGCGAATACCCCGTCGGGCAGACACTGGAGGCCCGAGGCCTCCGCCATCTCGACGACGGCCGTACCGTCCCGCAGCGCGAAGGCGGCGGTCAGCTCGTCACCGAGCGGTCCGGTGACCCGTACCTCGCGTCGTTCGAAACCGGCGGCCACGGCCGCCGCGACCGTACCGTCGCCGCCGTCCGCGACGGGCAGGGTCTCCACCGCCACCTCGGGGACGATCCGGCGCAGTCCCGCCGTCACCCGCTCCGCGACCTGTACCGCCGTGAGGGAACCCTTGAACTTGTCCGCCGCGATGAGCACGCGCGCGGCCTCCGTTGCTGCTCCGTCCGTCACCATGCATCCCTTTGCTCTTCGAACAGGCAGTCGCGCCGTTCCCGACCCTATCCGGACGGCGGCTCCGTGCCCATAGGCCGCCCTTGTGCGCCTATGGGCACCCGCCCGCGGTGCCCGCACCCGCCCGCGGTGCCCGTCCCCGGCGTCGGACACGGCGGTCGGACACGGCCGTCGGACACGGCCTAGGCTTTCCCGTGTGACACACACCGATACGGGCAGCGATACCGATACCGATTCCGACTACGCCACCTACATCGCGGGTCTCCCCCGCGTCCTCGCCGGCGCGGCCGTCCTGTTCAGGGACGGCGCGGGACGCGTGCTGATCGTCGAGCCCAACTACCGGGACGGCTGGGCACTGCCCGGCGGGACCATCGAGTCCGACGACGGCGAGACGCCTCGCCAGGGCGCCCGGCGGGAGACCCTGGAGGAGATCGGCCTCGACATCGAGCCGGGGCGGCTGCTGGCGATCGACTGGGTGGAGGGGAAGGCCCGGCCGCCGATCGCCGCGTATCTGTACGACGGCGGGGTGCTCGACGACGAGCGGCTGGCGGCGATCCGGCTCCAGGAGGAAGAGCTGCTGTCATGGCGGTTGGTGGACCGCGCCGAGGTCCCGGCGTATCTGCCGGGCTCGCTCGGACCGCGGGTACTGGCCGCGCTCGACGTACTGGATTCCGGCGCGGGCGCTGTGGAGCTGGAGAACGGGCACCGGCCCGGCTCGTCGTAGGCCCTGTCTGACACCGCCGGGTGCGCCGGGTGCTCAGCCGCCGGTGGGGAGTTGACCCTCAGGTTGGCTGAACGTCGACAATCACCGGCATGGACCTCGATACCAACGGCGCCGGTCATCTCCTGGGCATCAGCGCCTTCGCCCGGCGCGTCGGCCTCGCGCCGAGCGCACTACGCTTCTACGACGACTGCGGGGTACTGCGGCCCGCCCGGGTCGATCCGGCGACGGGCTACCGCTTCTACCGCCCCGACCAGGACATCCGGGCCCGGCTGCTGCGGAGCCTGCGGGCCGCGGGGCTGCCGCTGGCGGAGGTCACCGTCGTGCTCGACGGCGACGAGGACGAGGCCCGCGCCGTGCTGGAGCGGCATCGGAACACCGTACGGGACCGGACGCGGACGGCCGACGCCACGATCGCGGCAGTGCTCCGGTCCCTCTCCGGTGACGGAGCGCGCGCGGATTCCGGGGCCCAGGGCGCGTCCGGGGCAGGGGCCGGGGCCGGGGCCGTCACGCTCGTACGGCTCGGGGGCGTGGAGCTGGCGAGCGCGCTCCGCCAGGTCGTTCCTGCGGTCGGGCATGACCCGGAGCACCCGGAACTCGGCTGCGTCCTCGTCGAGATCGACGACGGCGAGGTCCGGCTGGTGGCCACCGACCGCTACCGGCTGTCGACACGGGTCCTGAGGCCGGTGGCGGCGGTCGAGGGGCCCGCCACCCGGCTGCTGCTGACGGCCGATTCCCTGCCCGGGGTCGGGGCATGGGCCGCGCGGTGTGCCGCCGTGACGATCGAGGCCGGCCCCGAGGGCGCCACGCTCCACGAGACGGCGGGCACCGCTTCCCGCGAACTCCCCGTCTATGCCGCTCTGTTCCCCGCGTACCGGGAGATTCTGTCGGCACTTTCAGCGCCTCGGCACCGGCTGGTCGTGGACCGGTCGACCCTGCTCGACACCGTCAACGGCCGTGGCGAGACACCGGCGATCGTGCTGCGGCTCGGCGAGGACGAGGTGGCCGTCTCCCTGCCCGATCACTCCCGGACCACGACTCTGCCGGCGGTCCGCCATGGCGAAGGGCCCCTGCGTATCGGCTTCGACCCCGCCGTACTCGCCCCGGCCCTGGAGGCGAGCGTCGGCCCCGACGTCCTGCTGGAGATCGCCACCGTCACCGAGCCGGTGGTGGTGCGCTCGGCGGACCAAGGCAGCTTCACCACCCTGGTGATGCCCATCGGCCTCGACACCGCGACCGCCCGGCCCACGCCGGCGGACGCATCGCACTGACAAGCGGACGCATCGCACTGACAAGGAGACGAGAAGTGGACATGAACCCGGACAACCCCGTCGTACGGCTCTGCGCGCAGGGCATGCGGGCCGAGGCCGAGGGCCGGGAGGAGGACGCGCGCGAGATGTTCCACCGTGCCTGGGAAGCGGCCGGGGACGACTTCGAGGCATGCGTCGCCGCGCACTATCTCGCGCGCCATCAGCCGACCCCGGAGGAGACCCTGCGCTGGAACCAGGAGTGTCTGACCCGCGCCGACCGGGTCGGCGACGAACGCGTGCGCGGCTTCTACGCCTCCCTGCACGGCAACATGGGCCGGGCCCAACTCGCGCTCGGCAGGCCAGGACAGGCCCGTGCGCACTTCCACTCGGCGGCCGAGCGTCTTGACGACGTACCGCCCGGTCCTTACCGGGACTGGGTGCGGCTCTGTGTCGCCAGGGGGCTGCGGGCCACCGACGAGGCACCCGCGGCGGACGATCCGGTCCGTGACCTGCTGGCGCGGCTGTGCGCACGCGCCGATCTCGAAGCGCTGAGCCTGCTCCTCCCCGCCTATATGGGCGGTCTCGGCACACCCGAGGACGAGGAACGCCTCACCACCGCCCTGCGGATGCTCCACGCCGAGAAGCGGCTGCCCGCCCCCGAGCAGTCCGCGCTGAGCGCGGCCATCACGCTGCGCGCCGCCTGACACCGGTCATCGGGTGATGGGTTGACGGCACGTCAGACACTCGACGGTATCGCCCAAGGGGCTGACGGTACGTCAGGGACGTCCCCTCACGTTCATTCCGAGTTGGTCCGCCGTGCACGGCAGCGCGGCATCATCCTGGAATCCCAGGACTCGGAGGCATCATGCGAAGGCATCCACGCGGCCGGTTCGCTGCCCTGTTCATGTCCGTGGTCGTGGTGTCGGCCGTCGTCGCCGGCGCCGGGGCGGCGCAGGCCCAGCCCTCCGCCGAGGCAGCGCCGCCCGCCACCCTGCCCAGCCGTCCCGCCGCGCTGCCCGCCCGTGTCGACGGCGGCACCTGGCAGTCCGGGCATCTCCAGGGCATGGCCATCGACCGCCGCAAGGGCCGTATGTACTTCTCCTTCACCAACCTCCTGGTGAAGACGGATCTGGCCGGCAAGCCCCTCGGCTCCGTCACCGGCATCACCGGCCACCTCGGTGACCTGGACTTCAACGAGGAGGACGGACGGGTCTACGGCTCGCTGGAGTACAAGGCCGCGAAGGCGTTCTACATCGCGGTCTTCGACGGCGACCGCATCACCCGGATGAACATGGACGCCGCGTCCACCGGCGTGGTCTCCACCGTCCATCTCCAGGAGGTCGTGAAGGACTACACGGCCGACATGAACGGTGACGGCGTCTTCGACGGCGACACCGCCAAGACCGCCGACCACCGGTACGGCTGTAGTGGCATCGACGGCGTCGCGTTCGGGCCCTCCTTCGACCGCGAGGGCGGTACGAAACTGACCGTCGCGTACGGGGTCTACGCCCACACCGGCCGCCAGGACAACGACAATCAGGTCCTGCTCCAGTACGACGTCCGGCGGTGGAAGCGGTACGAGCGCCCGCTCACGGAGGACGCCCCGCACACGAGCGGGCCGTCCTCCCCCGACGGCAAGTACTTCGCGTACACCGGGAACACCACATACGGCGTACAGAACCTGGAGTACGACGCGGAGAGCGGCAATTGGCTGATGGCCGTGTACAAGGGCACCAAGCCGGGCTTCCCCAACTACTCGCTCTTCGTCCTCGACGGCTCCAAGCGGCCCGTGTGGGGCGCCGTACCGGGCCAGCGACCGTCCGAGCGCGGGCAGTTGCTGCCGCTCCTGCCGCGCGGGCTGCATGACGCGGCGTCCGGAGTGTACGGCTGGGAGTCGGCCGGACAGTACGGGCTGATCTCGCTCGGCGGCGGCCGCCACTACGTCGCCGAAGCCGGTACGGTCCAGGTCGACGGCGTCACCCGGCAGACCGGCCGGGCGGTACTGCACCGCTGGACGGGGCTGACCCCGAACCCCTTCGCGCCCGTGTCACCGGCGCCACCGGTCGAGCCCGTACCGCGGGCGGGCGCCGTACGGGCCGAACGGCCGGTACAGCGTCCCTGACGAGCCGGGGGATCCGCTGATCCGCGCCGGGCGGCGGGGAATCCGCTCGCCGTCCCCGGCGTGGCTGCGTACGCTCGCGGCATGACTCTCGTCGCGATCCTCAGCGGCGCCGGGATCTCCACGGACTCCGGCATCCCCGACTACCGTGGGCCGGGCGGCCTGTGGCGGCGCGATCCGAGCGCCGAGAAGCTGGTCACGTACGAGTCGTACATGACGGATCCGGAGATCCGCCGCCGCTCCTGGCGGATGCGGAGCGAGAGCCCCGCGCTGCGCGCCGAGCCCAATGCCGCGCACGTGGCGGTGGCCGAGCTGGCGCGGGCGGGGACGGCGGTCCGGGTGATCACCCAGAATGTGGACGGCCTCCATCAGCGAGCCGGGCTCCCCGCCCGCAAGGTGCTCGAACTCCACGGCACGGCACGGTCGGTGAGCTGTACGAAGTGCCATGCGCGCTCATCGATGACGGAGGCGCTGGCACGGGTGGCGGCCGGTGAACCGGACCCGCCCTGTCTGGAGTGCGGTGGGATCCTCAAGTCGGCGACGGTGATGTTCGGCGAGCGGCTCGATCCGGAGGTGCTGGCCCAGTCGATGGCGATCGCGAAGGCGTGCGAGGTGTTCCTCGCGGTCGGTTCGACCCTTCAGGTGCAGCCGGCCGCCTCGCTCGCGGGGATCGCCGCCGACCACGGGGCCCGGCTGATCGTGGTCAACGCCGAGCCGACGCCGTACGACGACCGCGCCGACGAGATCGTCCGCGAGCCGATCGGTACGGCGCTGCCCGCGCTGCTGAAGCGGTTCCACCCCGGCTGACCGGGGGCGGCCCCCGGGGTGGGCTCGGTCAGAAGAGCGTGGCGGTGGCGGGAGCCTCGGCCGCCGCTCCTTCGAAGACCAGCAGCCGCTGCTTGCGGTCGAGCCCGCCGCCGTAGCCGGTGAGTCCGCCGGTCGAGCCGATCACCCGGTGGCAGGGCACGATGATGCCGATCGGATTCTTGCCGTTGGCCAGCCCCACCGCGCGCGAGGCGCCCGGCTTGCCAAGGGAGTCGGCCAGTTCGCCGTACGAACGCGTCTCGCCGTACGGGATCCGCTGGAGCCCGGCCCAGACCGCGCGCTGGAACGGGGTGCCGTTCAGCCGCAGGGGCAGATCGAACTCGGTCAGCTCACCCTCGAAGTAGGCGCCGAGCTGGCGCACGACCTCCGCGAAGGGGCCCGGGTCCGGCTCCCCGAAGGTCTCCTCCGGCGGGCGGTGCCGCTGCCCGACCATATAGAGGCCGCTCAGCACGCCGTCGGTGGCGACCAGGGTCAGTGGTCCGTAGGGGCTGTCGATCACCGTGTGGGCGATGTGCCGCCCAGGTTCCGCTGTCATGACGAACTTCCTTACACGGGGAGGTGGTTGATCGCGTGGTCCGCGGTGGCCCACAGATACTGCACGGCATACGCCCGCCAGGGCCGCCAGGCGGCGGCGCGCGCGGTGAGCGCGGCGGGTGTGGACGGCAGGCCGAGTCCCGCGGCGGCCCGGCGCATGCCGAGATCCGTCGGCAGGAACGCGTCGGGGTCACCGAGCGCGCGCATGGCGATCACCTCGACCGTCCACGGCCCGAACCCGGGCAGGGCGGTGAGCTGTTCGCGCGCCCGGTCCCAGTCGCTGTCGGGGCCGAGCCGGAGCGTGCCGTCGGCGAGGGCCGCGACCAGCGTGGTGAGGGTGGTGCGTCTGCTGCGCGGCAGGGCCAGTGCCTCGGGGTCGAGCGCGGCCAGCGCCTCGGGCGACGGGAAGAGATGGGTGAGCCCGCCCTCGGGGTCCTCGATCGGCTCGCCGTGCGCCGTGACCAGCCGGGCCGCGTGGGTACGGGCGGCGGCGGTGGACACCTGCTGGCCGAGCACGGCGCGCACGGCGAACTCCGCGGCGTCCACGGTACGGGGCACGCGCCGCCCCGGCGCCTTGTCGACCAGCGGGGTCAATTGAGGGTCGGCGCGCAGTTGTTCGTCCACGGCCACCGGGTCGGCGTCCAGATCGAGCATCCGGCGGCAGCCGCTGATGGCGAGCGTGAGATCGCGCGGATCGGTGAGCGAGAGCCGGCACGCGATGTGGTCGGGGCGCGGGGCGAGGGCGACGATGCCGTGTCCGTACGGCAGGGAGAGGGTGCGGCGGTACGCGCCGTCCCGCCACTCCTCGACACCAGGTACCGCGGTCGCGACGAGATGCCCGAAGAGATTGTCGGGGGTGAGCGGCGCCCGGAACGGCAGCCGCAGCGAGATCACTCCGGGGGTGGTCGCCGGTTCCGTACCGCTCATACCACGCGCACCCTTCGTGCCGCTGGTACCGCTGGTGCCGCGGTGACCGCGTGCGCGCAGTTCGCTCGGTGAGAGCGCGAAGACCTCGCGGACGGTGTCGTTGAAGGCCCGGATCGAGGAGAAGCCGGCCGCGAAGGCGACGTCCGCCATGGGGAGGCCGGTCGTCTCGATCAGCAGTCGGGCGGTCTGCGCGCGCTGGGCACGCGCCAGGGCGAGCGGCCCCGCGCCCAGTTCGGCGAGGAGCTGCCGCTCGATCTGGCGCGCCGAGTAGCCGAGCCGGCCGGCCAGCCCGGGGACGCCCTCGCGGTCGACCACACCGTCCTGGATGAGCCGTACGGCGCGGGCGACCGTGTCGGCGCGGGCGTTCCACTCCGGGGACCCGGGGCTGGTGTCGGGCCGGCACCGCTTGCAGGCGCGGAACCCGGCTTGCTGGCAGGCCGCGGCGCTGGGGTAGAAGGTCATGTTCTCGGCCTTGGGCGGCACGACGGGACAGCTGGGCCGGCAGTAGATCCCCGTGGTCAGGACCGCGGTGAAGAACCAGCCGTCGAACCGCGCGTCCTTGGACCGGACGGCCCGCACACAGCGCTCGGTATCGGTGTACATGGCTCCAGCATCGGTGACGCGAGGGCTCTCGGCTGGCAGGAATCCGACATCAACCTTCGGACGGCTCAGCCGTCCGAGGTGGCCAACGCCGTCTCGAACGCCTGGTAGGCCCGCCGTTCGAAGAGCACGAACCGCACTTCCTCGAAGGACCGCCCTACGGCCCTTCCCTCCCCGCTCCGTCTCTCCGGAGCCCCGGTGGTTTCCCAGGCCGCCAGGGTCTCGCGGACGGTACGCACGGCGATCCGGGCGGCGTCGTCCAGGGGCCACCGGTGGGTGCCGGTGGACACCGCGGGCAGCGCGATCGTCCGTGCCCCCAGCTCGGCCGCGACCTCCAGCGAGGTGCGGTAGCAGGAGGCGAGCAGGCTGGACCGGTCGTCGTACCGTACCCAGTGCGGCCCTACGGTGTGGATCACCCAGCGGGCCTGGAGGCGGCCCGCCGTGGTGGCGACGGACTGTCCGGTGGCCACCCCGCGGCCGTACTTCGATTCGCGCAGCTCACGGCACGCGTTCGTGAGAGCCCGCCCGGCGCGGGCGTGGAGCGCGCCGTCGACACCGTAGCCGCCGACCAGCAGGGAGTTCGCGGCGTTGACCAGCGCGTCGGCGCGCTGGTGGGAGATGTCTCCGAGGACGAGAGTCAGCTTCGTCACGCATGACCTCCTCGGGCCCGGCACGGGCCCTGCTCATCGGCGGCTCGGGGGGGGCGGGGCGCGGTGGCGGCCCGGTGGCCCGGCGGCTCGCGGGGGGGGGCGGATGGTCCGACGGCTCGCGGGGCGGGGCGCGGCGCGGTGGCGGTCCGGTGGCCCGGCGTCGGCTCAGACGGCGCGCAGCATGCGCCACACCGCCTTCGCCGCGTTGTGCCCGGACATCCCGTGCACCCCGGGCCCCGGCGGGGTCGCGGAGGAGCAGAGGAAGACCGCGGGACGCGGGGTGGCGTACGGGAAGAGGGAGATCTTCGGGCGCAGCAGCAGCTGGAGCCCGGAGGCGGCGCCGCACGCGATGTCCCCGCCCACGTAGTTGGCGTTACGGACGGCCAGCTGGGGCGGGCCTGCGGTCGCACGCGCCAGGACGCGGTCGCGGAAGCCGGGCGCGAAGCGTTCTATCTGCCGTTCGACCGCATCCGTGAGATCGCCCCGCCAGCCGTTCGGGACATGGCCGTAGGCCCAGAAGACATGCTTGCCCTCGGGCGCGCGGGACGGGTCGACGAGGCTGGGCTGCGCGGTGATCAGGAACGGCGTCGGCGGCGCCTGTCCGCCCGCGGCCTGGCGCAGCGCGGTGCCGATCTCCCCGCTGGTGGGCCCGATCTGGACCGTGCCCGCCCGTCCTGGCTCCTCGGCCGTCCAGGGCACGGGGCCGTCCAGCGCGTAGTCGATCTTGAAGACGCTCGCCCCGTACCGGTAGCCGTCGTAGGCCCTGCCGAGGCCCGCGATCCTGGCCAGGGCGGTGGGTGAGGTGTCGAAGACATACGCGCGGGCGGGCGGCAGCTCGTCCAGCCGCTTGACCTCGTATCCGGTGTGGACCGTGCCTCCCAGGTCACGGAGGTACGCGGTGAGCGAGTCCGCGATCGACTGGGAGCCGCCGCGCGGCATCGGCCAGCCGCCCGCGTGCGCGGCGAGCGCGAAGACCAGACCGACGGCGCCGGTCGCGATCCCGGTCAGCGGGGCGATGACATGGGCGACGAGTCCGGCGAACAGCGCCTTCGCCTTGTCGTCGCGGAACCGACGGGTCAGCCATGTGGACGGCGGCAGTCCGGTCAGACCGAACCGCGCCAGGGTGATCGGATCGCGCGGCAGCGCGGTCAACGGCAGGGACATGAAGTCCTGGGCGAGGCTGTCCCATTTGCCGAGGAACGGCGCGACGAGCCGGCGATACGCCCCCGCGTCGCGCGGTCCGAACGACATGGCCGTCTCGGCGACGGAGCGGGACAGCACAGCCGCCGTCCCGTCGTCGAAGGGGTGCGCCATGGGCAGCTCGGGATGGAGCCAGTCCAGGCCGTACCGCGCGAGCGGCATCGTCTTGAAGACGGGCGATCCGGCGCCCAGCGGATGGACGGCGGAACAGGGGTCGTGGCGGAATCCGGGGAGCGTCAGCTCTTCCGTCCTGGCGCCGCCCCCCACGGTGTCCTTGGCCTCGAACACGGCCACCGAGAATCCACGCCTGGCCAGCTCGACCGCGGCGGTCAGCCCATTGGGTCCCGCCCCCACGACGACGGCATCGAGCATCGAGGTCACCTTCGGACTCCTTAGTCAGCCGATGGCAAGGAGCCCCAGGATATTCCCGGGCACTGACAGCCCGAACCCGGGTACTGTCCGCGACGATGAACGCGACGATCGAAGCGATGGCGACACGCCTGCTGACCGTACGAGGCGTACGCGCCGTGGCCCTCGGCGGCAGCCGTGCCCGGGGCACGCACCGCCCCGACTCCGACTGGGACCTGGGCGTCTACTACCGCGGCGAGCCCGACATCGCCGCGCTGGCGGCGCTGGCCGCCGAGGTGACCGGCTCCCCGGTGGAGGTCGCGGGCCCCGGCGGCTGGGGGCCCTGGGTGAACGGCGGCGCCTGGCTCTCCGTCGACGGGGTCGCGGTGGACTGGATCCTGCGGGATCTGGACCGGGTGGAACGGGTCTGGGCGGAGTGCCGGCGTGGCCGGTTCGAGATCGGCACGCAGCCGGGCCATCCGCTCGGCTTCTGGTCACCCGCGTACGCCGGGGAGGTCGCGCTGTGCCGCGTACTGGCTGACACGGACGGCGAGTTGACGGCGCTGCGGGCGGCGGCGCGCGACTATCCGGAGCCGCTGCGGACCGCGCTCGCGGAGGCGGTCTGGGAGGCGGACTTCTCCGTGGCGGCGGCCCGCAAGGCGGCGGGTACGGCGGGGAGCGAAAGCTCCGGCGGGACGGGGGCCGGGGGCGGGGCCGGGCGTGGGGCCGGGCATGGGGCCGGGGGCGCGCGTGGGGCCGGGGGCGACGCGCTGTATGTGTCGCTCTGTCTGTCCCGGGCCTTCGGAATCCTCGTACAGGCCCTCCTCGCCCATCACCGGGTCTGGTGCCTCAATGAGAAGGGCGCGCTCGCGATGGCCGCCACGCTGCCGGACACCCCGCCGGACTTCGCGCACCGGGTCGCGGCGGCCCTCCAGGGGCTGGACGCGGCGGCGCTGGAGGCGGCGGACGCACTGGTACGGGACGTGCGGGCAGTGCTATAGGACTGATGCCGCTCAGCCTCCGGCGAGCAGCCGCTCCCGCACCCGCTCGGCCGTCACCGTGTCCCTGGCCGCCGTGAAGGGCAGCGCGTTGTCGCCGGTGATACGGAACGGCTCGCCCGCGAGCGTCATCTGGGCGCCACCCGCCTCCTCGACCAGCAGAAGGCCGGCCGCGTGGTCCCACGCGAGTTCCCAGTTGAAGGCCACCGCGTCCAGCGCGCCCCGCGCCACGCGCAGGTATTCGAGCCCCGCGGAGCCGCACGGGCGGGCTTCGACATCCTTGGTGCGCAGCCCCAGGAGGGCGTGCTTCTGCTCGTCCGTGGTGTAGTCGGGGTGGGACATCGCGATCCGGAGCACCGCGCCGGGCGCGGGCGATCCTGAGTGCAGCGGGACACCGTCGAGCGTGGCGCCCCGGCCGCGTACGGCGATCGCCATCTCGTCCAGCGCCGCCGCGTACGTCCAGGACGCCAGCACCTCGCCGCCCTGCGCGAGGGCGACGAGCGTGCAGAAGCCCCGCTCGCCGCGGACGAACGGGCGGGTGCCGTCGACCGGGTCGACGATCCATACGGGCGCGTCACCGCGCAGCGCGTCGTACACCGACGGGTCCGCGTGCACGGCTTCCTCACCGACCACGACGGAGCCCGGGAGGAGTGCGGTGAGGGCGGTGGTGAGATATTCCTCCGCGCCCCGGTCCGCGACCGTCACCAGATCGTGCGGGCCGTGCTTCTCGACGATCTCGTGGGCGGCCAGCTGCCGGAAGCGCGGCATGATCTCCGCGGCGGCGGCTGCGCGCAGCACCTCCTCGACGGCGGACACGCGGGGTCCGCGGGCCGCCCCCGGGAGGGGAACCGTTCCGTACACAGAGTCATCGACCATTCCCCCAGCCAACCACGTCCGGGTGACCGGCCGCCTGCCAGGTCATATGACAGGAGGCGGACGGCCGGCGGACGGTCGGCGGACGGGAAGGTCCGAAGGCGCGGACAGCCGGGTACGCGGGCGCGGACGGTCAGCGGCCCACGGCGTATCCCTGCATGCCTCGGGGGTTGGCCGCGGCCGAGAGGATGCCGGTCTCCGGGTCCCTGGCGACCGCGCAGAGCCGCCCCTCCGACCATGGATCGCCGACGGTCACCTCATGGCCCCGGCGGCGCAGTTCCTCGATGACCTCCGGGTCCATCCGGGACTCCACGGTCACGCTGCCTGGGCGCATGCCGCGCGGGTAGAAGGAGCCGGGGAAGCTGTCGTTGTGCCAGTTGGGCGCGTCGATGGCGCCCTGGAGGTCGAGTCCGCCGCGCACGGGCGGCCGCAGGGCGAGGGCCAGGAAGAAGTGCAGCTGCCACTGGTCCTGCTGGTCGCCGCCCGGCGTGCCGAAGGCCAGCACCGGTACGCCGTCGCGCAGCGCGAGGGACGGGGTGAGGGTGGTACGGGGCCTGCGGCCCGGGGTCAGGGAGTTCGGCAGACCGGGGTCCAGCCAGGCCATCTGGAGCCGCGTACCGAGCGGGAACCCCAGCTCGGGCACGACAGGGTTGGACTGGAGCCAGCCGCCGCTGGGGGTGGCGGCGATCATGTTGCCCCAGCGGTCGACGACATCGAGGTGGCAGGTGTCGCCCCGGGTGGCGCCGTCCCCGGCCACGGTCGGCTCCCCGGCGCCGGGGATCCCGAGCGGGTCGAAGCCGGGCTCGCCCGCGGCGACGGCGGTGGCATGGCGGCTGAGCACGGGTGCGCGTCCCCCGGGGGTGCCGGGGCGCAGCTCGTACGAGGCGCGCTCACCGATGAGGGCGCGGCGCGCGGTGTTGTACGGCTCCGAGAGCAGCGCGGCGAGCGGGGTGCCCTCGCCCTCGGCGTCGCCGTACCAGGCCTCCCGGTCCGCCATGGCGAGCTTGCAGCCCTCGATGAGGAGATGCACATACTCCGCCGATCCGTACCGTGGCAGTTCGGCCGCGCGGGAGGGCAGCAGGGCGAGACGCTGGAGGAGTGCGGGGCCCTGGCTCCAGCCACCCGCCTTGCACAGGGTCCAGCCGTCCCAGTCGTAGGTGGCGGGCGCCTCGTATGTCGCGGACCAGCCGGCCAGATCGGCGGCGGTGAGGGTGCCGGTGTGGCGGGCGCCGCTGGTGTCCATGGTGGGTCGGGCGGAGTGCGCCACCAGGGCCTCGGCGATGAAGCCCGTACGCCAGACCTCTCTGGCGGCCTCGATCTGGGCCACCCGGTCCGCACCGGCCTCCTCGGCCTCCGCGATCAGTCGGCGCCAGGTCGCGGCGAGCACGGGGTTGCGGAACAGCTCACCGGGCGCCGGTGCCTTGCCGCCCGGGAGGTAGACGTCGAGGGACGAGGTCCACTCCGTCTCGAAGAGTTCACGGACCGTCTCGACGGTCTCGCCGACCCGCTCGACGGGGGCGTGGCCGTCCTCCGCGTAACCGATGGCGTAACGCAGCACCTGGGCAAGGGACTTGGTGCCGTGGTCGCGCAGCAGCAGCATCCAGGCGTCGAAGGCCCCCGGTACGGCGGCGGCCAGCGGCCCGGTGCCGGGGACGAGTTCGAGGCCGAGCGAGCGGTAGTGGCCGATGGTCGCGCCCGCGGGCGCGGGTCCCTGGCCGCAGAGGACCCGTACCTCGCCGCCGGCGGGCGCGAGAATGATCGGCACCTCACCGGCGGGGCCGTTGAGATGGGGTTCGACGACATGCAGCACGAATCCCGCGGCGACGGCCGCGTCGTAGGCGTTGCCGCCGTCCTCCAGGACGGCCATCGCGGACTGCGAGGCCAGCCAGTGGGTGGAGGAAACCATGCCGAAGGTTCCCTGGAGGGTCGGTCGGGTGCTGAACCGCATGTCTCACCTCGGTATCCGCTCGCGTCGGCCGGTCGCGCCAGCTTGCCACGTGCCCCCGTGGCGACGGGAATCCCCTGCGCCGACGAAATTCGAGACGCTGGGGACGCTGGGGAGTCCCGCGAAGCCGTACGACGGCCCTTCGCCGCCGTACGAGGTCGTTACGAGGCCGCACAAGGCCGCGCGAGGCGTCAGCCGATGGTCTGCCGCGTTTTCCACCAGGAGTAGGAGCCGATGATTTCGGTGCCGTTGCCGGGGAGGACGTTTCTGGTGCCGAGATAGAGACGTACGGAGCCGTTGGCGGGCACGGTCCAGATGTCGGCCCTCGCCCTGACCGTCACCGACACCAACGGCAGAGTCACCCGTACCGAATACGACGCGCTGGGGCGCCTGACCAAGGGATGGTCCCCGTCCCGTTCGTCCGGTGGGAAGTCCCCGGACACCGAGATCGCCTACCGGACGGCCGTCGCGACGGACGACGAGACCACGCCCGCCGCCGTCACCGTCAAAACCCTGAAGGACGACGGAAGTTACGCGCGGCAGGTCACGCTCTACGACGGCCTGATGCGAGAGGTGCAGACCCAGGGCGAGGCCCATGGGGCCGGCCGGATCATCACCGACACCAAGTACGACGACCACGGCCTGGTCCAGGAGCAGACCAGCGGCTATCTCGCCAAGGGCGATCCGGAAACCAAGCTGTTCGCCCGTATATCCGAGTCGCTGGTACCGAACAAGACCAGAACGCGGTACGACGGCCTGGAACGGCCTGTCGAGTCGGCGGTGTACTACGGCGGCACCTACAAATACGCCACAGCCACCACGTACCGCGACACCTCCGTCCATGTCGACCCCGCCGGTTCGACCGCCCCGGCGACCGAGAGCTACACCGACGCGATGGGGCGGATCACATCGGTCCGGCACTACACCACCCCTGAAGGCACCGGTGCCTCGCGGACGACGAACTACACCTATGACGCGCGGGGAAACCGCACCAAGGTCACCGACCCGGCCGGCAACGCCTGGACCTACACCTATGACAGCCTGCCCGGCGCGGTCGGTCAGCCCGTCGCCTCGATCCGTCATGACGCGTCGGGCGACTACATCAGCCGGATCACCGGCTACGACACCGACTACCTGCCCACCGGCCGTGAAACGGTCATCCCGGCACATGCGATGACCGCCGGACTGTCCGGCACCTACGCGTACTCCTACACCTACACACCCACCGGAAAGCCCCTGTCGGTCACCCTCCCGGCGAAGGGCGGCCTGGCCCGTGAGAAGGTCGTCACCCGCTACGACGCCGACGGTCTGCCGGAGTCGACCTCGGGTCTCAACTGGTACACCTCCGACGTCACTTACTCCCCGTACGGGGAAGCCCTGCGCACCGTCAGCGGATCACAGCCGTCACGGGTGTGGACGACCAACTTCGTCGACCAGCACTCCGGAGACCTCCAACGCTCCGTCACCGACCGTGAGACGGCTGGCACACACCGGGTCTCCGACAGCTACTACTCCTACAACACCGCGGGCACCATCACCTCCAATGCCCGCAAACTCACCGATGCCACCGGCGACACCTGGGACACCTGGGACACCTGGGACACCTGGGACACCTGGGACACCCAGTGCTACACCTATGACGCACTGGGTGAACTCGTCCACGCGTGGACCTCGAACATCACCCCCAACAACTCGGGTACCGGCTGCCGCTCCTCCAGCGGCAGCGCCTGGGGCTACCGCACCGACGGCGCCGCCTCCAGCGGCCCGGTGGCCGACGCCGCCAACACGGCCACGGACACCACCAGCCCCGACGCGGAACTGGCCGCCGCCGCCCCCAACGCCACGACGGTCTCCACCGGCGCCACCGCCTACCGTCAGTCCTTCACCTACGACTGGCTCGGCAACCGCGCCACTCTCACCGAACACAACACCGCCGACGCCGCCAAGAACGTCACATACACGTACGGATACGGCCGCCAGGTCACCGGCAAGGGCCTCACCCAGCCGCACACCCTCTCCACGATCAGCTCCACCCCCTCGGGGCAGGCCAGTTCCTACACCAACGACGCGGCCGGCAACACCACCGGCAGAAGTCTCCCGGACACCACCCAGACGCTGGACTGGACCGCGGAGAACAAGCTCGACACGATCACCGACGACGGCGTCAAAACCCGGTACGTCTACGACGCCGACGGCAACCGCATCCTGGAGAACTCACCCACCGGTTCCACCCTTTACCTGGGCGAGACCGAGCTGACCACCGACTCCACCGGCAAGATCACCCGCTCCTCCCGCGCATACGCGCACGACGGCGCCCCCACCGTCGTCCGCACCACCCTCAACGGCGCCAGTACGGGCCACAAGCTCAACGTCCTCATCGCCGACCAACTCGGCACCGCCAACACCACCGTCGAACTGGGCAGCACCCAGCCCGTCACCCGACGCGCCTTCAAACCGTACGGAGAGGCGCGCGGCCCCAAGCCGTCGACCTGGCCGAACAAGCGCGGCTACCTCGGCGTCGGCATCGACGACGCGGCCACCGGCCTTACCCACATCGGGGCCCGCGAATACGACCAGGCCGCCGGCCGCTTCCTCTCGGCGGACCCCGTCATCGACATCACCCAACCGCTCCAGATGAACGGCTACGCCTACGCGGGCAACAGTCCGGTCAGCACGAGCGACCCGACGGGTCTCTGCCCGGCGGACATCTGCGGCACCGGATCCGCGAACCCGTCGCAGCACTACGGCGGCGGCACGTCGAGTACCGGCGGCGGTGGAGGAGGAGGCGGAGGCGGAGGCGGGGGCGGCAACGCCGGATCGGGCAGCTCGGGCACCACGACCACCGTCACGTACACAACGACCAAGACGGTCACGGTGACCAAGCCCGCACCCTGTGACTGGTGGTGCAAGGCCAAGGGCTGGATGAAGAAGCACGTCACCGTCGTCACCATCGTCACCGAAGTCGTGGTCGGGGTGACCTGCGGAGCCGTCGCGGTCGGCGCCGGCGCGGCGGCCGGCGCGGTCGGCAACGCCCTCGACCCCAAGGCCGACCACAGCCTACGCGTCCGCCGTCGGCAAGGGAGCAGGCGTCGGAGCCGTCGCCTCGGTCGTCGGCGCAGGCGTGGCCAAGGTGGCCGCCAAGGGAGCCAAAGCCGTCGCCTCGAAAATCCTCGGCAAAACAGGCGGCACCAAACCCACATCTGGGGGCTCAGGGGGCTCCACCGGCTGCAAGACCGCGAACAGCTTCACCGGCGACACCCCGGTCCTGATGGCCGAGGGCACGCGCAAACCCATCAAGGACGTGCGAGTCGGCGACAAGGTCCTCGCGACAGACCCCGAAACCGGCGAGACCGGCCCACGCGAGGTCACCGCATTGATCCAGGGATCCGGTGACAAATCCCTGACAGACATCACCATCACCACCGCCGACGGCAAACCCGCCAAGATCACCGCGACCGACGGCCACCCCTTCTGGCTTCCCGCCACCAAGGAGTGGACCGACGCCGGCGACCTCCGACCGGGCCAGTGGCTCCGCACGAGCTCCGGCACCTGGGCCCAGATCACCGCGATCACCCACCGCACGCAGTCCACAACGGTCCACAACCTCACGGTCGACGACCTCCACACGTACTTTGAGCGTGGCGCCGACGGAAAAGTGACACGCTATCAGACCTATAAGGTGAACGATAGGGCTCCCAGCGGATGGCAACAGGGGCCTCGATTCCGTGGAACTGGGGGGACTCATTCCGGAATGGATCCCCCACTGCACTATCCGAAGGGTGGAGGAAAGGCATTTCCGGGCATCGAAGTTCCGGAGAACATTCCTCCAGGATATCTCGAATAATCGAGGAGGCGGTTATGAATGACAATGTTTCGCTGGGAAGCATTCTGCATTGTTCATTTCCAGAGGTTGACTCGCTCGACCCAGTTTCGTACGTCAGCGAAGTCGGGGACGCAGTGCAGGCCCTCGTGTACTCGCGCTTGTTCTGGCCGAAACTTGTAGAGTTCAATGGCGCAGTATTTGTCGCACTCTGGGGAGATGACGAAGCTTATATTTTCCAACGCCTCCATAATTCTTCCGTAGGTAGAGACTGGGCGCCGATGTCATGGACGAGCGTGGTCAACAGCTTCAATGTCTTCGAGGTGCAATATATCTTCCGGCAAGCTAGAGGGGCATGCGAACTTATCGATCAGGCTAATCTAGAGCTTGGTTCCATTCTGATCGAAACATGGCGAGCGCGACTCGCGACTGAATATCCCGAGCGCAACTTCAGAGTGGAATTAGTTGCGGCGGACGAGACCATGGGTTCACGGATCGAGGTAGCCCAAGAATATCCACCCCTTGCATCGCCTGAAGGATGGAGCGACGAGCAGCGCGCGATCATCGTTGATGAGCCGGATCGTTGGCTTGACGGCAGTAGTTGACGGCAAGGCCGGCGTGCAGGTTTCTCGCGCCGCCGGCGGACGGACTCACGGGTACTGCCGGATGCCCCGAACGTCCGCACCGTGAACCCGTGAGCAAGGTGGATATAGCGACCGTAAAGCGGGTTACTAAGGATTGGGTGACTCTGTACCCGGGTTTCGATGCCTGGCGGCCTTTGAGACTGGCTGAGGCGTATTGGCCCTGTGCTTCAAGGGGTCACGCTCGACCGATCCACCTCGGGCGATGCGCACTTCCCGACGGTGCACATTCATGCTCTCACCCGAGAGTTTCCAGTCGTCTCCCTGACTCTTGGCCAGCGTCTCGTCACAAGCTCAGGGGTGCAGGAGGCCGTTGCTTTCTCTCGCCACGAGGAAGGCTACTCTGACGCTGCTATGCGGCTGGCCGAGCAGGCGCGGTTGAGTTTGGATTTGCCGCCGACGATTGAGGACGTCGTCCGAGAGTTGCGCACCTTTGCGGTCTCTCAGCAAGCCCAAGGCGGCCCGCCTGCGGTGAATGAAGTTGAGGTGCGTAGCGCGTCGCGGAGTAGGGCGTTGAAATGCCTGGTGAGCGTGGCGGGTTCTACCGGGTGTCCGTCGACCCGTGTGAAGACGTAGCCGCGCCCTGCCAAGCCCGGCCCGCCTGTTCCTGCTCACGTGCCTGCCGCTGGCGGTGCGACCCGAGCCGGGCCGTCGGCCACCATCTGGTCTGGCTCGCCGATGTCCTCCGTGCGATCGGACAGGCCACCGGCCACCACACACGCGACGTGACGTAGAACTACGAAGTCACACTGGAGTATGAGACGTGGTCTTACAGGACGCCCGCCCCTGGTGACGCCGAGGTGGTCCTCGGCAGGCGGGTCTCGGCGGGACTGCGGTAGCTGCTGCCCGCCAACGAGTGGCCGAGCCCGCTCGACTGGCCCGCGACTGATCCGGGACGGGCTCCCTCACCCTCCCTCACCGCCGACTGCGCACGCGTACGCCCGGTCCGCGGCGGAATGAACCGCCTCGGCGTGAGCGTTTCGGTGAGCGGAGCAGGCATCGGTTCATGGGTGGGCCTGCCGGATCTGGAGGCATGACGGTGCACGGTGAGTACAAGGTCCCCGGCGGCAAGCTCGTCGTGGTCGATCTCGACACGGAGGACGGGCGGCTGCGCCATGTGCGGGTCGCCGGGGACTTCTTCCTGGAGCCCGACGACGCGATCGAGTCGATCGACCGGGCGTTGGAGGGCGCCCCCGCCGACACCGACGCCGCCGCGCTCGCAGCCCGTATCGAGGCGGCGCTGCCGCCCGGCACCGTGATGTACGGGCTCAGCGCCGAGGGCGTCGCCATCGCCGTACGCCGCGCGCTGGCACGCGCCACCGACTGGACGGACTACGACTGGCAGCTGATCCATTCGGCCCCGGAGTCACCCGCCCTCCATATGGCGCTCGACGAGGTCATCACCACCGAGGTCGCCGCCGGACAGCGCCCGCCCACCCTGCGGGTCTGGGAGTGGGCCGCGCCCGCCGTGGTGATCGGCAGCTTCCAGTCGCTGCGCAACGAGGTGGACCCCGAGGGCGCGGAACGCCATGGCATCACCGTGGTCCGCCGGATCTCCGGCGGTGGCGCCATGTTCATCGAGCCGGGCAACACCATCACGTACTCCCTCTCCGTCCCCGACTCCCTCGTCAAGGGCCTCACCTTCGCCGACAGCTACGCCTATCTGGACGACTGGGTGCTGGGCGCGCTCGGCGACATGGGCATCACCGCCTGGTACCAGCCCCTCAACGACATCGCCACCGACGCCGGCAAGATCGCGGGCGCGGCCCAGAAGCGGATCGTGAGCGGTACGGGCGCGGTGCTGCACCACGTCACCATGGCGTACGACATCGACGCCGACAAAATGCTCGATGTGCTCCGCATCGGCCGCGAGAAGCTCTCCGACAAGGGCACCCGGAGTGCGAAGAAGCGTGTCGATCCGCTGCGCCGCCAGACCGGGCTGCCGCGCGAGACCGTCATCGAGCGGATGATCGACTCCTTCCGCGGCCGGTACGGACTGACCACGGGCAAGGTCACCGACGAGGAGATGGCACGGGCCAGGGATCTGGTCGCGACGAAGTTCGCCACCCCGGAGTGGACGGCCCGCGTGCCGTAGGCCCGGTCAGCCCGCCGTAGCCCAGGTCAGCCCCTGCCTCGTAGGCCCGGTCACCCCATGCCCTGTGCCCCGTCAGTCCCCCGACATCCCGGCCCGTAGGCCCCTTCGGTCCCGTCAGTCCCCCGACATCCCCGCCCGCAGGCCCCGTCGGTCCCTCGTCAGGCCCCCGTCAGCCCGTCCTCCCGGCCCGCCCGGCGCCTGGCCGACCCCGGCAGCGTCAGTGCCACATACAGCACCAGCGAAGCCGCCAGGCCGACCGCCCAGCCGTAGTCCGCGAGGGGCTTGAGGAAGGGGATCAGTCCGTCCTCCGGGAACGGGCCCTTCTCCGGCGCCGAGTGGGAGCCGCCCACGGCCAGTACGCCACCGACGACGAAGGCGACGACCGCCCGCGGATTCCAGCCGTTGGCGTACCAGTAGCGGCCGCCGGGGCGGTACAGATCGGCCAGGTCGAGGACGGTGCGCCGGACGATCCAGTAGTCGGCGATCAGGATGCCCGCCACCGTACCGAGCAGACCGCCCACCAGACCGAGCCAGGTGAAGATGTACAACTCGGGGGTGGCGGTGAGCTTCCACGGCATGATGACGACCCCGACCACACCCGTGATCAGCGCGCCCGTACGGAAGTTGATGAGCCTCGGCGCGAGATTGGCGAGGTCGTAGGCGGGCGAGACGACATTGGCGGCGATGTTCACGGAGATCGTCGCGATCAGCACGGTCACCAGCGCGAAGAGCAGGCCGAAGACGTTGTCGGTCTTCGCGGCCAGTTCGACCGGATCCCAGACGGCCGCCCCGTACACCGCCTGCGAGCCCGAGGTGACGAAGACCGAGAGCACCGCGAAGAGGGTCATGGTCGTGGGCAGGCCCAGCGACTGGCCCCAGATCTGGGCGCGTTGGCCCGCGCCGAAGCGGGTGAAGTCGGGGATGTTCAGGGACAGCGTGGACCAGAAGGCGATCATCCCCATCAGGGACGGGAAGAAGACCGGCCAGAAGTCGGCTCCCCAGCCCAGTTCGGACGGCTGGTCGAGCAGCGGTCCGAAGCCGCCCGCCTTGACGGTGATCCAGACCAGCAGCACCAGCGCGCCGACGATCACGAAGGGCGCCGCCCAGTTCTCGAAGCGCCGCAGGGTGTCCATCCCCCGGTAGATGATGGCGAGTTCGAGCGCCCAGAAGAGGACGAAGCAGAGCCAGAGGGTCCAGGGTTGGCCGCCGATCCTCGACGCCTCCGCCCAGCCGCCGAAGACTTTGTCGAGCAGGACGAAGATGCCCTGGCCGCCGATCCAGGTCTGGATCCCGAACCACGCGCAGGCGACCGCCGCCCTGATCAGCGCGGGCAGATTCGCGCCGCGCAGCCCGAAGGAGGCGCGGGCGAGGACCGGGAAGGGGATGCCGTACTTCGGCCCCGCGTGCCCGGTCAGCAGCATCGGGAACAGCACGATCACATTGGCCAGCGCGATCGTGAAGACCGCCTGCTTCCAGTCCATGCCGAGGGTGACCAGCCCGGAGGCGAGCAGCCAGGACGGGATGTTGTGCGCCATCCCGACCCAGAGGGCCGCGAAGTTGTATGTGGTCCAGCGGCGGCGGGCCACCGGTACGGGCAACAGATCCGCGTTGGCGAAGCGGCTGTCGTCGGGGATCGCACCGGGCGGGAGTTCGACCCGGCCCTCGGGGTCGGTCCGCGCGGCGGCGGCTATCGGATCTCCGGGGGAGGCGGGCGGTACGGTCGCGGTCATGGCGGGGACCCTTCGTTCGAGGGCGGATGTCGGGGACGTCGAACGAGGCCGTGCGGGCGGTGGTGGAACACTCGGGCGCGATCGTGCGCGCGCGGTGGTGGAACACTCGGGCGCGATCGTGCGGGCAGTGGCCGACCGGAACAGGAGAGCGCGATCGTGCGCGCAGTGGCCGACCGGAACAGGAGGGCGCGATCGTGCGCGCAGCGGCGGACCGGAACACGAGAGCGCAAGAGCGCCGTCGTGCGGGTCAGTTTTGGAGCGCCGGGATGATCCCGTCTCCGTACGCGTCGATCGTCGCTTCCTTCGCGTCATGCATGGCATAGACGGCGAACTGGTCGACTCCCAGGTCGCGCAGCGCCCTCAGCTTCTCGATATGCGCCTCGGCCGGCCCCAGCAGACAGAACCGGTCGACGATCTCGTCGGGCACGAAGTCCGTGGACGGGTTCCCGGCCCGGCCGTGGTGGCTGTAGTCGTACCCCGCACGCCGCTTGATGTAGTCGGTCAGCGCGTCGGGCACCAGCCCGGAGTGCTCTCCGTACCGGCTCACCAGATCGGCCACATGATTGCCGACCATCCCGCCGAACCACCGGCACTGCTCGCGCGCGTGCGCGATGTCGTCGCCGACATAGGCGGGCGCGGCGACACAGATGGTGAGGGAGTCCGGGTCGCGTCCGGCGTCGGACGCCGCCGTGCGGACCGCCTCGACCATCCACTGCGTGAGAAACGGGTCGGCGAGCTGGAGGATGAAACCGTCGGCCTTCTCCCCCGCCATGGCCAGCGCCTTGGGCCCGTACGCCGCCATCCACACCGGCAGTTTCCCGTCGCGTACCCAGGGCAGGCGCAGCGGCCGGCCGTCGACCATGGCCTCGCGCCCCTCCCCCAGATCGCGGATGACGTCGATGGCCTCGCCGAGCCGGGCCAGTGTGTGGGGCTTACGGCCCGCGACGCGCATCGCGGAGTCGCCGCGCCCGATGCCGCACACGGTGCGGTTGCCGTACATCTCGTTGAGCGTGGCGAAGGTGGAGGCGGTCACCTCCCAGGTCCTGGTGCCCGGGTTGGTCACCATCGGGCCGACGGTCAGTGTGCTGGTGTGCTCCAGGATGCGGCTGTAGATGACGAAGGGCTCCTGCCAGAGCACGGCCGAGTCGAAGGTCCAGCCGTGGGTGAAGCCGTTGCGTTCCGCGCGCCGCATGAGGCCGACGACCGCCGACGCGGGCGGGTCGGTCTGGAGGACGAGTCCGAAGTCCATGGCCTGGTCCTTCCTAGGTCTCAGGTGAGGTACTGGCAGAGGGAGCGGGGGGTGTACTGCCCGTGTCCCGCCCGCCCGGTGAACCGCCGGTTGTCGATGACGAGTTCACCGCGTGAGAGGACGGTCTCCACCCGCCCGGTGATCCGCTTGCCCTCGTACGCGGAGTAGTCCACGTCCATGTGGTGGGTCTCGGCGGAGACGGTCTGTTCGGCGTGCGGGTCGTAGATGACGACATCGGCGTCGGCGCCCGGCGCGATGGTGCCCTTGCGTGGATGGAGACCGAACATCCTGGCCGGGGTGGCGCAGGCGATCTCGATCCAGCGGCGGCGGGTCAACTTCCCCTCGACGACGGCCTGATGGAGCAGATCCATCCGGTTCTCCACGCCCGGCAGCCCGTTGGGGATCTTCGAGAAGTCGCCGCGGCCCATCTCCTTCTGACCCACGAAGCAGAACGGGCAGTGGTCGGTGGAGACCACCTGGAGATCGTTGGTCCGCAGTCCGCGCCAGAGCGCGGCCTGGTGCTCCTTGGGTCGAAGCGGGGTGGAGCAGACGTATTTGGAGCCCTCGAAGTCCGGCTCGGCGAGATTGTCGGTGGAGAGGAAGAGGTACTGCGGACAGGTCTCGCCGAAGACGGGCAGCCCCTTGTCGCGGGCGGCCGCGAGTTCGGCGACGGCCTCCTCGGCGGAGACATGCACGACATACAGCGGCGCCTCGGCGACCCGTGCGAGCTGGATCGCCCGATGGGTGGCCTCGGCCTCCAGCAGGACCTTGCGTACCTCGCCGTGATAGCGCGGGTCGGTGTGTCCCGCGGCCAGGGCCTGTTCGACGAGGACATCGATCGCGATGCCGTTCTCGGCGTGCATCATGATGAGCCCGCCGTTGTGCGCGGCGCGCTGCATGGCGCGCAGGATCTGCCCGTCGTCGCTGTAGAAGACGCCGGGATAGGCCATGAAGAGCTTGAAGGAGGTGATGCCCTCCTGGACGAGGAGGTCCATCTCCTTCAGGGAGCTCTCATTGACATCGGCCATGATCATGTGGAACGCGTAGTCGATGGCGCAGTTGCCGTCGGCCTTGGCGTACCAGGCGTCGAGTCCGGCGCGCAGCGCGTGCCCCGGGGACTGGATGGCGAAGTCCACGATGGTGGTGGTGCCGCCCCAGGCCGCCGCGCGGGTACCGGTCTCGAAGGTGTCGGCGGCGAAGGTGCCGCCGAACGGCATCTCCATGTGGGTATGGGCGTCGACCCCGCCCGGGATCACGTACTTGCCGGTGGCGTCGATCGTCCGGCCGGCGGTCCAGCCCTCGGCCACGTCGGACCCGTGCGCGGCGAGGGCGACGATCCGTCCTTCCTCGATCAGTACGTCGGCGTGGATCTCGTCGGCGGCGGTGATGACGAGTCCGCCGCGAATCAGGGTGCGGGTACTGCTCATGCTGGTGGCGCTCCCTTTCGTACGGTCGGCTCGCCGCGGTCCGGCAGAGCCGGCCACGGCGCTGTTGAAGACCGCGGCTACCGGGGCCTGGAGAGCCCGGCTACGGGTCCTGGAGAGCCCGACTACGCCCCGCGCAGGGCCTGTTCGAGGATCGCGGCGCCCTCTTCCGCCTCGGCGACGGTCAGCGAGAGCGGCGGGGCGATCCGTAGCACGCTGGTGTTGTGGCCACCGCCCTTGCCGATCAACAGACCGCCCTCGCGGGCCGCTTCGAGCACGGCCGACGCCGTCTCGGGGGCCGCCTGGCCGGTGCTCGGCTTGATCAGCTCGATGCCGATCATCAGTCCGCGCCCGCGTACCTCGCGTACGGAGTCGACCCCGGCGCCGATGGCCCGCAGCCGCTCGATGAGCAGTCCGCCGACGCGGCGCGCGTTGCCCTGGAGGTCGTGCTCCAGCAGATACGAGAGATTGGCGAGACCGGCCGCCATCGTGATCGGACTGCCGCCGAAGGTCGAGATCGAGTTGGCGTCAAGGCAGTTCATGATGTCGGCGCGGGCGACGACTCCGCCGATGGACATGCCGTTGCCGATGCCCTTGGCGAAGGTGAGCAGGTCCGGCGGGCCGTTCTCCCCGTGCGCCTGCCAGCCCCAGAAGTGCTCGCCGGTACGGCCCCAGCCGGTCTGCACCTCGTCGCTGATCCACAGGATGCCGTGCCTGTCGAGGACTTCACGGAAGGCGGCGTACAGCCCGTTCGGCGGGGCGGTGAACCCGCCGACGCCCTGCACCGGTTCGGCGATCAGCGCGGCGGGGGTGCGGGTGTGGCCGAGCAGATCTTCCAGATCGGCGACGCACGCCTCGATGAACCGCTCGTCGGTGAGCCCGGCGTACGGGCCCCGGTTGCGGACGCCGCCGTGCACGTACAGCGTCTGGAGCGGCGAGAGGCCGGTGGGCGACCAGCCGCGGTTGCCGGTGACGGAGACGGTGGAGAAGGACCGGCCGTGGTAGCTGTTGCGCATGGCCAGGATCTGGTGGGACCCGCGGTGCGCGGTCGCCAGCAGCAGCGCCGTGTCATTGGCCTCGGTGCCCGAGGTGGTGAAGAAGACCCGGGCGTCCGGGATCCCGGACAGGGCGGCGATCCGCTCGGCGAGTTCGACCATCGGACGGTTGAGATAGAGCGTGGAGGAGTGGATGATCCGCCCGGCCTGCTCGCTCACCGCCTTGGTGACCTCGGGGAGCGCGTGGGCGGTCATGGTGGTGAGGATGCCGCCGAAGAAGTCGAGATAGCGGTTGCCCGCCGCGTCCCAGACATGGCGGCCCTCGCCGTGGGTGATCTCGATGGGCTCGTCGTAGTAGAGCGCGAGCCAGTCGGGGAGTACGGCGCGGTGGCGGTCGTACAGATCGTTCGCGAGCGGACGTGTCACGGCCGCACCAGCCCCTCGTACGCGTCGGGTCGGCGGTCCCGGTAGAACGCCCACTGCTGTCGCACCTCGTCGATCAGGCCGAAGTCCAGGTCCCGTACGACCAGTTCCTCCGCCTTGTCGCTGGCGGGGTCGCCGACGAACTGACCGCGCGGGTCAACGAAGTAGCTCGTCCCGTAGAAGTCGTTGTCGCCGTACTCCTCCTGTCCGACGCGGTTGATCGCGGCGACGAAGTACTCGTTGGCGACGGCGGCGGCCGGCTGCTCCAGCTGCCAGAGATAGCTGGAGAGACCGCGGGAGGTGGCGGAGGGGTTGTAGACCAGTTGCGCGCCGTTCAGCCCGAGCTGGCGCCAGCCCTCCGGGAAGTGGCGGTCGTAGCAGATATAGACACCGACCTTGCCGACGGCCGTGTCGAAGACGGGCCATCCCGCGTTGCCCGGCTTGAAGTAGTACTTCTCCCAGAACCCCTTGACCTGCGGGATGTGGTGCTTGCGGTACTTGCCGAGGTACGAGCCATCGGCGTCGATGACCGCCGCGGTGTTGTAGTAGAACCCGGACTGCTCGACTTCGAAGACCGGGACAACGATCACCATGCCGGTCTCGCGGGCGAGCTCCCGCATCCTCGTGACGGTCGGGCCGTCGGGGACGGGCTCGGCCCACCGGTAGTGCTCGGGCTCCTGCACCTGGCAGAAGTAGGGCGCGTTGAAGACTTCCTGGAACCCGATGACCCGCGCGCCCAGCAGGGCCGCCTCGCGGGCGTGCTCCTCATGCTTGGCGATCATGGATTCGGTGTCGCCCGTCCAGGTCGCCTGGACGAGTGCGGCGCGTACGACTCTGGCCACGAGCTGCTCCTTCGGCGAGGGCGTCGATGAGCTCTACGCACGTAGACACGGTGCGTAGGAGGAGAACGTAAGCCCCGTCTCACACTGGGGCAAGACCATCGCCGTTAACCAGCAGAGTCGATCAAGTTTCACACCCGAGCGGTCGACATTGGGCAAGACGCATCAATCGATCAGGCCCAGGGCCCGTCCCGATCGACGACCGGGGCCGGTCCGCGCACCTCCGGGGCCGATCCCGGTCGAGCGCCGGGGCCGGTCCGCTCACCCCCGGGGCCGGTCCGCTCGCTTCGGGGCCGGTCAGGTGGCGACGATCCCCGCCACCCGCAGGGCATGTACGAGATCGCGCTCACGGGCCACCGAGACCGCACGGGCGGCGTCGATCAGCTGCGGGACCAGCCGGCGCGGATCGGATACGGCGATCCGCACCGCGTCCTCGGGGGCACGGGCCTGGACGAAGGCGCTCAGCAACGCGTGCGACTCGTGCACGCGGCCCGCCTCGCCGAGTGCGAGTACGGCGTCGCCGATCTCCTCCGCGGGGCGGGAGACACCCTGGCGCAGCAGTTGCCCGCAGTCACCGTCCCGGCCCGCGGCGGCGAGCGCCCCGGCCGCGGCGGCCAGCCGCGCGGGCGGCAGGAAGGCCGCTTCCCAGAGCAGTTCGGCCCAGTCGGCGCCGAGTCCGGCGCGGTGCAGTTCGGCGGCGAGCAGCGGGAACTGCTCCGGGGGCCGGCCCGCGGCTTCGCAGAGCACGACATGCGCCTCACCGGTCCTGCCTTCGGCGCGCAGCCGGATCAGCGTGGCGACTGTCTCGGCGGCGGCCCGCAGATCCGCCGCGGAGTGCCGGGGCGCGGCCGGCGCGACGGGAGCGGCGGGCGCGCCGCCGAAGCGGGCCCCACGCGGGGAGGCGGGGGCGGACGGAGGTGGTACGGGGAGCGCGGGCGCGGGCGCCGCCGCGTCGATGTCGTCGGTGTCGTCGACTTCGAGCCCGGCGAAGCGGGCGCCACGGGGCCTCCGCCGGGGCGCGGGCGCGCGCTTCTTCTTCCCGCCAGGCTCGGGAGCGGGTTGGGGAGCGGCTTGGGAAGCGGCGGGGTCGGGGGCCTCGGGGTCGGGTTTCCCCCCGGGTCGGCCCCGGTCCGCCGGGGCGCCTGTGGACGTGGCGCCGGGCGACTCGGCGGGCCCCCCGCCGGACAGCTCATCAGGTATCCCGCCCGGCCTCCCCGCGCCGGGCCTCTGTACGGCCGGCCGGTCGAAGACCGAGGGCTCCTCCGCGCGGAACCAGCTGTCCGGGGCCGGTGGGCGCACGGGCCCGGTGGCGCGGGCCGGTGGCGCCAACGACTCCAGCCGGGCCCGGAGTTCGGCGCAGCGCGCGGAGGCACGGGCGTGGTCGTCGCGGATCCAGGCAAGGTCGTGGGCGAGCTGTTCGGCCCGGGGCGTGCGCTCCGGAGTGGTACCGAGCAGCCGGACCAACTCCTCGGCCCGGCCCGCCGCGTGCACCTGCTCACGCACCATCAGCCGCAGCCGCTCGGACAGCGCCTCCGGACCGCCGGGGCGGCGGTCGTAAGCGGTGGCGGACGCCGTATGGAGCCGACCCGCCCGCTCGGTCTCGGCGGCCACCATCCGGTCGTCGCGTCCGGAGGCGAAGTCCTGGAGCAGCGAATCCACCACGTCCCAGGGCGGCACCTCGGCACCGTCGAAGCAGGCTCGCAGACCATCGGGGTCACGGCGGCGGAAGACTCCGTACCAGCCACCCTCCGGATCGAGGAGGGACGTCAAGTCCCTTAAGTACCGGGCGAACGCCCCGATCTCCGCTGGAAGTTGACGCACCGCCATCGCAGGCCCCGTTCCTCCCCCGCCGTGCTCCGCCGAAGGGAGCCCTCCGGTCCGCTGGCATTCGACCTCAGTCGTGTTACAGCGCGGCTACGGACTGTTTTCCGGCGCGGTTCGGGTGCCTCACCGGGCCACGGGGTCAGAAGGTGACGGCGATGCCGGTGTGGAGGCGCTTGCCGCGCCGAACGACCCTGGCAGGCCGGTCGATCAGCCAGAACTGCCAGGTGTACTTGCGGGTGAGCAGCTTGCGGATGCGCTCCAGCGCCGCCGGCTCCTCAAGCAGCCGCGCACTGCCCTCGGCGCTCGGCGCACCCTGCGCGATCCGGCCGCGCGCATCACACGCCGTCACCACGACGCGGCTGTTGTTACGGATCCGCTTGACCTTCCAGGCGTCGGACCTGGTCCAGATGAGCAGTTCGCCGTCGTCCACCGCGTGCCAGACGGGGGTGGCGACGGCCGTGCCGTCCTTGCGGTAGGTGGTGAGGCTGACATAGCGGCTACGGCCGAGTGCGTCGAGGGTCGTCACGGGCGGGAGACTACGCGGTCCCCGCCCTCCTCGTCAGCCCGGATCACCCGTGACCGCGCGAGAGACCGGCCCGTGACCGGACCGGGATCAGGCCGGCACCAGCACGCAGCTCGCGGCGATCTCGTCCATCGACAGCCCCAGCGCCCCGGCCAGCGCCGCGACGGTGAAGAAGGCGGGCGTCGGCGCCCTGCCGGTCTCGATCTTGCGCAAGGTCTCGGCGGAGAGCCCGGCGACCGCGGCGACCTCCACCATGCTGCGCGAGCCACGCGCCTCACGGAGCAGCCGACCGAGCCGCTCGCCGCGCTCGTGCTCTTGGGGAGTGAGTGGACTACGTACCATGCCGTCATTGTAATACCGCCGCACAAGGGTGCCCGGATCCCCGGCGACCGGTATAGTTATTGGAATGGTGGAGATCAAGACCGATGCGTCCCTGGACGCCATGCGCGCCGCCGGCCGGGTCGTCGCACAGGCACTGACGGCGGTACGGGAAGTGGCGGCCGTGGGCACCAGCCTGCGCGCGCTCGACGAGACCGCCCGCGCGGTCCTGCGCGAGGCGGGTGCCGGTTCGCCGTTCCTCGACTATCACCCCGACTGGGCGCCCACACCCTTCCCCGCCGTCATCTGCGCCTCGGTCAACGACGCGATCGTGCACGGCATCCCCGACGGCTACCGGCTGCACGACGGCGATCTGGTGAGCATCGACTGCGGCGCGGAGCTGGCCGGCTGGGTCGGCGACGCGGCGATCAGCTTCACGGTCGGCCGGCCCCGCCCGGACGACGTACGGCTGATCGACACGGCCAACGAGGCACTGGAGGCCGGAATCGCGGCGGCAGTCGTCGGCAATCGGATCGGCGACATCGCCCATGCGATCGGCCGCGTCTGCCGCCGCGCGGGCTACGGCATCCCCGAAGGCTTCGGCGGCCACGGCGTGGGCAGGACGATGCACGAGGACCCGGGCGTGCCCAACGAGGGCCGCCCGGGGCGGGGGATGCCGCTACGGCACGGCATGGTGCTGGCGATCGAGCCGATGCTGATCAGCAGTGGCACCGACCGGCACTTCACGGCCCACGACGGCTGGACGATCCGCACCCTGGACTCCAGCCGCGCGTCCCACGCGGAACACACGGTCGCGATCACCGACGAGGGACCGAGGATCCTGACGGCGCTCTGAGCACATGAGCGCGCGAGCCACATGAGTGCGCGGGCCACATGAGTGCGCGGGCCACATGAGCGCGAGCACATGGGGCGCACGGAACCGCCGGACCGCACGGAACAAGGGCGCGCGACGGCCCCGGGGCCCGCCCCGGCCGGTAGGCCGGCGGGGCGGGGCCCAGGGGCCGGGAGTCGTTCCGTACGCCCTGCTACTTGCCGTCCGGGCGCACCACCATCGCCGAGCCGCCGCCCCTGCGGACCTTCTCGGCCGCGGCCTGCCAGCGGCCGTCCGGCAGTCGCTGTACACCGGTCGCCGCGCCGATCTCCGGGTTCTGGGTGAAGACATGGCCCAGCGCCTCAAGCTGTTGGCGCACCGGGCTGTTCCAGAGGCCGGGCTCCAGTTCCGTGGCCGCCGCGTTGCGCTGGCTGGCCCGGGGCGCCGCGATCGCGTCGACGAGCGGCAGACCGCGGTCCAGCCGGCCGGTCAGCGTCTGGAGCACGGTGGTGATGATCGTCGCGCCGCCCGGTGAGCCGATCGCCAGGACCGGCCGGTCCTTCGAGTCCAGCACGATCGTCGGGGAGATCGACGAGCGCGGGCGCTTGCCCGGTCCCGGCAGGTTCGGGTCGTGGACGGCCGGGTTCGCCGGGGCGAAGGAGAAGTCCGTCAGCTCGTTGTTGAGCAGGAAGCCCCGGCCCGGCACGGTGATCGCGCTGCCGCCCGTCGACTCGATGGTCAGCGTGTAGGCGACGACATTGCCCCACTTGTCGGCCGCCGTGAGATGCGTGGTGTTCTCGCCCTCGAAGGTGGTCGGCGCCGCCGTCCCGCCGCGCCCGCACGGCGTGGGATCGCTCGGATCACCGGGCGCCAGCGGGCTCTTGAGGACCGCGTCGTCCTTGATCAGACAGCCGCGCGCGTCCGCGAAGCGCTGCGACAGCAACCCCTTGGTCGGTACGTCCTCGAAGGCCGGGTCGCCCACCCAGCGGCCCCGGTCCGCGAAGGCGATCCGGCTCGCCTCGATGAACCGGTGCAGATACCGCGCCTCGGTCGCCTTCGAAAGGTCCGTACGCTCAAGGATGTTGAGCGCCTCGCCGACGCTCGTACCGCCCGAGGACGACGGCGCCATGCCGTACACGTCGAGTCCCCGGTACGAGACCTTGGTCGGCGCCTGCGTCTTCGTGCGGTAACCGGAGAGATCGCGGGTGGTCAGATCGCCGGGGCGGGCGTTGCGGCCGGAGTCCGGGTTCACGGGGGGCTTGCGTACGGTACGGACGATGTCGCGGGCCAGCTCGCCCTCGTAGAGCGAGCGGGTGCCGGTACGCCCCAACTCCCGGTAGGTACGGGCCAGATCGGCGTTCTTGAAGGTGGATCCGACGACCGGCAGCTGTCCCCCGGGCAGGAAGAGTTCGGCGGTGTCGGGGAAGTCGGCGAACCGCGCCTGGTTCGACTGGGTCTGCGCGCGGAAGGTGGCGTCGACGACGAAGCCGTCCTTCGCCAGCCGCTCGGCCGGCGCCAGCAGTTGGGAGAGCGAGCGGCTGCCCCAGGCGTCGAGAGCGCTGTTCCAGGTGGCGGGGGTCCCCGGCGTACCGACGCTCAGACCACTGGTCACGGCGTCCGCGAAGGGCAGCGGTTTGCCGTTCTCCAGGAAGAGCGAGCGGTCGGCCGAGGCGGGAGCGGTCTCGCGGCCGTCGATGGTGTGTACGGTACGGGACTTGGCGTTGTAGTAGACGAAGTAGCCGCCACCGCCGATACCCGCGGAGTACGGCTCGGTGACGCCGAGCGCGGCGGCCGTGGCCACGGCCGCGTCCACGGCGTTGCCGCCGTTCCTGAGCACCTCGATACCGGCGGCCGAGGCATCGGCGTCGACGCTCGCGACCGCGCCCCCGTATCCCGTCGCCACCGGTGTCTTGGCCGGCGGACGTGCCTGTGCGCCGCTCGTCCCCGAGACCGAGGGTGGCGCGCACGCGCCCACCGAGAGCAAGGCCGCGGCAACGGCCGACAACGACACATTCCGCGCAGCGGAGCGACGCATCCGTACCTCCAGTCGAGAACTGTGCGCGCAGCGTAACGCCGACGCCCCCGCTTCGTCAGGACCGTCTCGAACCGCGTTCGCCTCGTCCCGCTACGATGCGCGCCCATGAATGACGACATACGCAACATCGTGCTCGGCGTAGTCGCCGCCGGTGTCAGCGCTTCCCTGGGCTGGCTCGCCCGTACCTATCTCTGGCGCCGCAGGCTCCGCCGCAAGCAGGCGTTCTTCGGTCTGCCCGGAAACTCCGAATGTCTGCTGGTCGTCAATCGTGAGGCGGGCAGCGACGGGGCCGTCCACCGCTACGACGTCTCCGCTCTGCTGGAGCTGGCCGCGCTGATCAAGGACTGCGGGGCGCACGCGGAGATCGTCCAGCACGACTCGGCGCGCCAGGGCTTCGGGGAGCGTACGGAATTCTGCCTCGGCGGGCCGTACTCGAATCGGCGGATGGCCGCGCATCTGGGCTCACTGCTGCCCGGTGTGAAGGTCGACACCAGTACCGAATCCGGGCCGGACCGGGGCTCGTTCCAGATCGGCTCCGAGCGCTACCGCGCGGAGGTGGGCGTCACCGAGTACGTCCTGCTGGCGCGGCTCACCGCCGGTGAGGGGGCACGGCCGGTCTTCCTCTTCTGCGGCCAGCGGGCGATCACCAACCAGGCGGCCACGCGCTATCTGTTCCGCCATCACGAGAAGCTGGCCCGCAAACACGGCGGTAACTCGTTCTGTCTGCTGCTGAAGGTGGTCAACTCGGCGGCGTACGGGCCCGATGTGGTGGAGCTGGTCGCGGATGTGACGCGGGCGGCCCACGAACCGCTCCCCGCCGCCGCGTGAGCGACGGAGGCGCGTGAGCAGCGGAGGCTGGTGAGCGACGGAGGCGCGTGAGCAGCGGGGGCTGGTGAGCGACAGCGGCCGGTGAGTGACCTCGCGTGCCAAGTGGCCCGCCCGCCGGGCGCGCTCCCGGCTGGAGCACAACCCGACCGGCGCGCAGCTGACCTTCTTCCCGTCCGTACGAGATCCGTACGAGAAGTGATCTCCGGCTGCCGCCGGACGGGCCACTGCCCCTGAGCTACTGCCCGCCCGGCAGCAGCGTCCCTGGGGAGGCCGGGGCGACGCCCGCGGCCTCGGTTCTCGGGTTGCGCCGCTGCCGCCCGGCCAGCCAGTGGGCGAACCAGGAGAGCAGCATGCACATCCCGATGTAGATCGGTGAAATCACCATCACCACAGGGATGAACGGCAAATCGTAGTCGAGATTCGAGGCGATGAGCTTTCCGGCATGGAGGAACTCCTCATAGGTGATCAGATAGCCGAGTGATGTGTCCTTGAGAGCGACCACCAGCTGGCTGATGATCGTGGGCAGCATGGCGCGGACCGCCTGCGGCACCAGCACGTACGTCATGACCTGCGTCTTGCGCATGCCGAGCGCGTACGCCGCCTCCCGCTGACCGCGCTCCACCGAGTTGACTCCGGTACGGAACACCTCGGCGAGCACGGAGCCGTTGTAGAGCGTCAGTCCCGCCACCAGCGCGGGCAGCGCCTGCACCTTCAGCGCCACGAAGATGAAGAAGATCATCACCAGCACGGGCATGGCACGGAAGAACTCGACCAGTGCGGTGGCCACCCAGCGCACCGGCCGATGCTCGGAGAGCCGGCCACAGGCGAGGGCCGCGCCGAGTACGAGCGAGAGCACCGCCGCGTACGCGAAGGCCTTGAGGGTGTTGCCGAGGCCGCGCAGCAGCAGATCCTGGATGCCCTGGTACTCGAAGGGGGACCATTTGGTGGCGGTGAACTGGTCGGTGGCGAAGAGGAGATAGAGCAGCCAGCCGAACAGCGCGGCGACCGCCGCCGTCGCCAGCACGCCGTACCAGCGGTGCCGCCGCTCCGTCCGGGGCCCCGGGAAGTCGTACAGCGCGGTCGACTCGCTCCGGGACGTCTTCGTCGTCCGCGTCGTCCGCGCGGGCTCCGGTGTCTTCGAGGCCGTCGAGGTCATCGGGCGACTCCCCAGTGCTTCTCCATGACGTGGAACAGCGCACTGATGGACAGGGTGATGATCAGATAGCCGACGGCGATCCAGACGAAGGTCCAGACGATGCTGTAGCCCATCTCGTTCAGGCTCTTGTACGTGCCGAGCAGCTCGGTGACGCTGAACGCCCCCGCGATCGCCGAGTTCTTGGCGAGGGCGATCAGGGTGGAGCCGATGGGCGGGATGACCGAACGGAACGCCTGCGGCAGGACGATACCGCTCAGGGTCTGCCCGAAGGTCATCCCGAGGCTGCGGGCCGCCTCACCCTGCCCCTTGGGCACGGTGTTGATGCCCGAGCGCAGCACCTCGCAGATGAACGCGGAGGTGTAGCAGCCGAGCGCGAGGACCGCGAAGAGCTGGAAGGGCAGGACGAGACCGAAGCGCGGCAGCCCGAGGACGACCGCGAAGAAGAGCAGCGTCAGGGGGGTGTTGCGCAGGACGGTGACCCATGCGGTGCCCAGCGCCCGCAGGGCGCGGACCGGCGCGACCCGGAAGGAGGCCATCACGAACCCGAGTGCCAGCGCGAGCAGCGAGGCGTAGACCGTCAGCTCGACCGTGCCGAGGAAGCCCTTGCCGTAGAGGGTGAGGTTGTCGGTGAGTACGTCCATGGCTCCTGCCTCAGCTCGCCGGGTAACGGTCGATCGGCGGGGGCGGGGTGGCCCGGCGCCCGGAGAGGCCGAGGGTCGCGTCGTACGCCTTCTGCCAGTTGCCGTTCCTCTCGTTGGCCGCGAGGGCGTCGTCGAGCGCGAGGCGCAGCGCGTTGTCGTCGCGCGGGACACCGATGCCGTAGGGCTCCTTCGAGAAGGGCTTGCCGACCACCTTGAGTTCGCCGGGCGCCTTGGCCGCGTAGCCCTGGAGGATGGTGTCGTCCGTGGTGACGGCATCGACCTGGTAGGTCAGCAGATTGTCCACACAGGCGGAGTACGTGTCGTAGCCCACGAGTTGAATGCGCGGGTAGTCCCGCTGGATCCGCTGGTACGGGGTCGATCCCGCGGCCGAGCAGACGCGTCTGCCGTCGAGGTCCCGCGGCCCGTGGATGTCGTGCTCGTCCGTCCTCACCAGCAGCGACTGCCCGGCCATGTAGTACGGGCCGGCGAATCCGACGAGCTTCTTGCGGTTCTCATTGATGGTGTACGTGCCGACGTAGTAGTCGATCTGCCCGTTCTGCAGGGCGGTCTCCCGGTTCGCGGAGGCGATCGTACGGAAGCGGATGGTCTTCGGATCGAAGCCCAGGGACGCCGACATCATTCTGGCGATCTCGATGTCGAAGCCGGAGTAGACGCCGGTGGCCGGGTCCTTCTCCCCCATGTACGGCTGGTCCTCCTTGGCACCGACGATCAGATACCCACGCCGCTTCGCCGCGGTCCAGGTCGGTGACTCGGGCAGCCGGAACTCGGTGTTCACCTGATAGTGGGGCAGCGTGTCGGCCCGCGGGCCCTTCACGGGCGGGCTGCCCGGCTTTCCGCAGCCCGCGGCGAGAGCGGCCGGCAGGGCGAGCAGGAGGGACAGGAGCGCCATGAGGGTTCTCGCCGCGAGGGTTCTCCTCGTACACGGTGCGCGACTCGTACGCGGTGCGAGACCTGTACGCGGTGCGCGCCCGGTACGCGGTACGCGACCTGCACGCGGTACGCGACCGGGGATCATGGACCGCACCCCCTCAGTGCTTGAGGATCTTGGAGAGGAAGTCCTTCGCCCGATCGCTCTCCGGCGCGGTGAAGAAGTCCTCCGGGGTGCGGTCCTCGACGATGCGGCCGTCGGACATGAAGACCACGCGGTTGGCGGCGGAGCGGGCGAAACCCATCTCATGAGTGACGACGACCATCGTCATGCCCTCGCGGGCGAGTTGCCGCATGACTTCGAGCACCTCATTGATCATCTCCGGGTCGAGCGCCGAGGTGGGTTCGTCGAAGAGCAGGGCCTTGGGGTCCATGGCGAGCGCGCGGGCGATGGCGACGCGCTGCTGCTGACCGCCGGAGAGCTGCGCGGGCAGCTTGTCGGCCTGGGAGACGAGTCCCACGCGGTCGAGCAGTTCCCGGGAACGCCGGTCGGCGTCCTCCTTCTTGCGCTTGCGGACCTTGATCTGCGCGAGCGAGACATTGTCCAGCACGGTCCGGTGCGCGAAGAGGTTGAACGACTGGAAGACCATGCCCACTTCCGCGCGGAGCCGGGCGAGCCCGCGGCCCTCGGCCGGCAGGGGCGTTCCCTCGATGGTGATCAGGCCCGACTCGATCGTCTCCAGCCGGTTCATGGTCCGGCAGAGCGTGGACTTCCCGGAGCCGGAAGGGCCGATGACCACGACCACTTCCCCGCGGGCGACCGTCAGATCGATGTTCTGGAGGACATGCAACGGTCCGTAGTACTTGTTGACGCCCCGCAGCTCGATCAATGAATCGACGGCCATACGCTGCCCCACCCACTCCCGGCTGTGTCGAAGTCAGCGCAAACTATCCAGCCGGACAAGGGACTTCGTGCTCGACACGCACATGTGGGGCATAAGCCGTATTTACTGCACAGGACGACATACCGCACCGGAGGACTGACCGCGCGGAAGGCCGAGGGTCAGGCTTCCGCGGCCTCCGCGTAGACCTGGGACAGCTCGGGCGCTCCGGTCGCCGCCCAGTCGAGACCGGATTCGACGACCGGGATCTCGCGCCCGGAGACGAGGCGCACCACGGGATGTCCGCCGGGCCAGATGTGCCAGAGCGCGCCGGGCACCGTACGGACGATCACCGTGCCCAGATACAGCCCCGCGTCGTTGCCCAGCCAGGGCAGTTCCTCGGGGTCGTCGCGCCAGCGCGGTGGCAGTTGGTCGAGGGCCTCCAACGAGGCCGGGGAGTCGTCCAGTTCAAGACCGTTCTCCCCCGCCCGGGCACGCAGCAGCTCGCACTCGGCGAGCAACTCGGCCACACCCTCCGGGTCGCCGTCGACGACGGAGGCGAGCGAGGCCGCGTCCTCGCCGTCGTGCCGCTTGCGCCAGTTGTCCAAGAAGGGGATGTTCATACCGCTCAGCGTGCCATTCCGCTTGCCGACGCACCATAGGGCGCGCGGACCGGTTGGCGGGCCGCGGAGGGTGCGGACCGCGGAGCGCGCGGACGCGCGGACCGGAGAGGGCACGGACCGGAGAGCCGTCCTCAGACGTCGATGTCCACGACGACGGGGGCGTGGTCCGAGGCGCCCTTGCCCTTGCGCTCCTCGCGGTCGACATAGCTGTCCTTGACCGCGCCCTCGAACGGCGTGTTGCCGTAGACCAGGTCGATACGCATGCCCTTGTTCTTCGGGAAGCCCAGCTCGCGGTAGTCCCAGTAGGTGTACGGGCGGTCGTACTTGAGCGGGCGTGGCACCACGTCGGAGAGCCCCTGCTCGCGCAGCGCGGCGAGCGCCGCACGCTCGGCGGGGGTGACATGCGTGGCACCCTCGAAGCGGGACAGGTCCCACACGTCCTCGTCGGCCGGGGCCACATTGAAGTCACCGAGCACCGCGAACGGCCGCGCGCCCGCCGCGTCGTCGGTCACCGCCGCGCGCAGCGCCTCCAGCCAGCGCAGCTTGTACGCGTAATGGTCATGGCCGACCTCGCGGCCATTGGGCACGTACACCGACCAGAGGCGGACGGGGCCGCAGGTCGCGGAGATCGCGCGCGGCTCGGTCACGCCCTCGTACTCCGGTCCGCCGGGCAGCCCCCGGACGATGTCCGTCAGGCCGGCCCGGGAGATCACCGCCACCCCGTTCCACCGTCCGGTGGCGTTGACCGCCGATTCGTAGCCCAGCTCACGGAGCTGTTCGGCGGGGAACTGCTCCTCCGTGCACTTGGTCTCCTGGACGCACAGCACGTCCGTACCGGTGCTCTCCAGCCAGGCCAGCAGCCGGGGCAGCCGGGCAGTGATCGAATTGACGTTCCAGGTCGCGATGCGCATGCGGGACAGCCTATCGGCGGGGTCCGACAGTCACAGTTCGACGGAGCGCCCCGGGGCGAGCCTGCCGTGCTCCGCGCCGCCCAGACCGCCGATCTGGGTGTCGTAGATGGGCCGGGCCAGCTCCGTGATCAGCGCGTCGTGGACATCGAAGGAGCGCCGCGGCTTGACCTCGCGTACGTACTCGATCACCTCGGAGATCTTGTTCCAGGGCGCCTGTACGGGCAGCAGCAGCGTCTCGACGGGCTGGTCGGGGACGGTCAGCGCGTCGCCGGGGTGGAAGACCGAGCCGTCCACGAGATAGCCGACATTGGTGATCCGCGGGATGTCCGGGTGGATCACCGCGTGCAACTCGCCGTGGACCTGGATGTCGAAACCGGCGGCGGAGAACGTGTCGCCGTGGCCGACCGTGTGGACGCGCCCTGGGTAGGCGGCGGAGATCTGGTCGGCGACGCTGCGCAGCGTCCACAGCTCGGCCGCCGGGTTGGCCTCAAGGCCGGCCCGCAGATGCCCCTCGTGGAAGTGATCGGGGTGCTCGTGGGTGACCAGGATGGCGTCCGCGCCGGTCGTGGCATCGTCCTCGGTGTAGGCACCGGGGTCGATGACGAGCGTACGGCCGTCCTTCTCCAGCCGGACACAGGCGTGCGTCTTCTTGGTGAGCCTCACCGCTGACCGCCTCCCTCGCTGTCGGTGCCGCTGTAGGTGCGTTGTCGGTGCTGGTGTCGGTGCCGGCGCATGAGCGCACACCGCCATCCTGCTACGTCTCGGGCGTGGTCTCCTCTTGGATCACGGTCCGCGCCACCCGGAACGCCGTGTTCGCGGCCGGGACCCCGCAGTACACGGCCGTCTGGATCAGCACTTCCTTGATCTCGGCGGGGGTGAGGCCATTGCGCAGCGCCGCCCTCGTGTGGAAGGCCAGCTCCTCCAGATGGCCGCCCGCGACCAGCGCCGTCAGCGTCACGGCGCTGCGGGTGCGGCGGTCAAGGCCCTCCCTGGTCCACACCTCGCCCCAGGCGTAGCGGGTGATCAGCTCCTGGAAGTCGCCCGTGAAGTCGTCGGCGGCCATGGCACGGTCCACATGGGCGTCGCCCAGGACCTGTCGGCGCACCCGCATGCCCGCCTCGTACGGGTCGGGCCGCCCGGCGGTCACGGCCTGGGGCTGCTCGACGGGGGCGATCTCGGCGATCGGGCCGACCGTCGCCGAGAGTGAGGGCACGGGGCCCCGGTCGGGCAGGACGGTGAGGCCGGTGGAGGTGTCGGACGGGTTGTACCAGGCGGTGGAGAAGTGGTGGACGAGCAGATCCGTGACGGCGGCGGGCCGCTCGACGGGCGCCAGATGGGAGGCTCCGGGCACCAGCGCGAGCCGGGCGTCCGGTATCCCCGCGACCAGCGTGCGCGCCTCGGCGGGCCCGGTGACATGGTCCTCGGCGCCGACCAGCACCAGGGTCGGTACGGTGATACGGCCCAGCTCCGCCCGGATGTCGAAGGCGGCCAGCGCCTCACAGGAGGCGATATAGCACCCGGGGTCGGTGGTACGGACCATCTGGACGGCCCATTCGACGATGGCGGGCTGCGCGGCGGCGAAGCCCGGGGTGAACCAGCGTTCGGGCGCGCTGCGGGCCATCGGGTCGAGCCCGTTCGCACGGACGATCACCCCGCGCTGCCGGAACTCGTCGGCCGTCCCGAACCGGGGCGAGGCCGCGACCAGCGCGAGCGAGGCGATCCGGTCGGGACGGCGCAGCGCCAGCTCGGCGCCGATGGCTCCGGCGATGGAGCAGCCCACATAGCCGAACCGCTGCACGCCGATCTCGTCGAGGGTGGCCAGCAGCCGTTCCGTCAGCTCGGGGACGCTGGTCGCGGGGTGCGCGGGGGCGCCGCCGTGACCGGGCAGGTCGAAGCGGAACACCCGCCACTGGCGGGCCAGCTCGGGCACCTGGCGATCCCACATGTGCCAGGTCGTTCCGAGGGAGGGGCCCAGGATCAGAATGGGTGCGTCTTCCGGCCCGTCCATGCGGTATTGCAGGGTCTTCGGCAGTGTCTCGCTCACCCTCAGACCCTCTCATCCCTCACGAGATCTCCTATGGCCGGTCCCGACCCAGGGGGTCTTGTCCCGGCCTGGGACCTCTTGTCCCGGCGGGTACGGATCACCCCGCGTGACGATGGAGCGGCTCGCCGTGGCGGCCGTCACGGGGTCGTGGTGGAGACCACGTACACCCTCGGGAAGCCGGGCTCCGTCAGGTCCACCACCACGTCCTGACTGGGCCGCGGGCTCTTCTGGTGGTGGCTGGTGCCCGCCCAGTCGTGGCCGGGGAGGTCGAAGTTCCAGCCGACCGTGCGGCGGTCGCGCGGCGTGATCGTGATGGCGCCGTCCTGGAGCGCGGAGCGGCTGGTGCCCATCTCGGTCAGGAATGTGTCGAGCCGTCCCGAGGTGATGTCGAACTGGACGTACAGCCTGCTGGTCTTCCAGTTGCTCGTCTCGAAGTAGCGCACCCGGGTGGCGCCCAGCGGTATCGGCACCTCGAAGATGCGGCGCTTCATCTTGGACGGGCGCAGCTGCTGGAGACCGGTGGCCGAGGACTCGGCCTCCTTGTTCCGGCCGCTGTCGCGGCTCTGCCCGGCCGAGATGACGAGGTAGCCGGCCGGGATGCCGATGAGCAGGACGATGACGATGGCCGTCAGCCAGCGGCGGCGGTTGCGGTGCCCGCGGTCCTCGGGCGGCTTGCCGCCCTCGTCGCGCACCGGCACGGGTAGCTCGATGGTCATGAGGGCGGTTCCTGGGTCGTACGGGGTTCCTGCGTCGGGCGGGCGGTGCGGATGGCCTGGGCGTATCTCTCGTACCGCTCGTGGCGCTCCACCCGGCGGCGATTGGCGCGGCGGAAGCGGCGGGCCACCAGCCGGGCGAGATCGGCGGCGCCGACCATGCCCGCCTCGGGGCCGAGCTGCGCCTTGGTGATCCGTGCCTCGGGGCGGTAGCCGCGGCCGGTGAGATGGCGGCGGAAGGCGTCACGGGCGGGGCCGATCAGCAGATCGTCGGCGGCGCTGACCCCGCCGCCGATGACGAAGCAGGACGGGTCGAGCGCGGCGGCGAGGTTGGCGATGCCGACCCCGAGCCACTGGCCGATGTCCTGGAACAGCTCGATGCACATGGCGTCGCCCTCGCGGGCGAGTTCGGTGATCAGCGGTCCCGTGATGTCATGGACGTTGCCCTTGACCCGGTCGATGATGTTGTACGCGACGGGCGAGTCGGCGGCGGCAAGCTCCCTGGCCTCCCGTACGAGGGCGTTGCCCGAGCTGTACTGCTCCCAGCAGCCGCGGTTGCCGCACGGGCAGCGGTGGCCGCCGGGCACGACCTGCATATGGCCGAACTCACCGGCGACGCCGAACTTGCCGCGCTTGACCCGGCCGTCCTCCAGGATGGCGCCGCCGATACCGGTGCCGAGCGTGATCATGACGAGATGGTCCTCGCCGCGCCCGGCGCCGAAGCGCCACTCCGCCCAGGCCGCGGCGTTGGCGTCGTTGTCGACCATCACGGGGACGGCGAGCCGTGAGGAGATCGCGTCCCTGAGGGGTTCGTCGCGCCAGGCGAGGTGCGGCGCGAACAGCACGCGGGACCGGTCGGCGTCGACCCAGCCGGCCGCGCCGATGCCGACGGCGTGCACATCGTGGCGGTCGGAGAGGTCGAGTACCAGCTCGACGATGGTGTCCTCGACGACCCGGGGGCTCTTGGACTTGTCCGGCGTCTCGGTCCTGAGCTTCTCCAGGATGTTGCCGTCCGGATCGACGACGCCGGCCATCACCTTCGTACCGCCGATGTCGATGCCGACGGTCGGGACCCGGGGCGCGGTGAGGAGGGAACGGCGCTCACGGGTGCCGGCGGTCCGCAGGACGGTGGCGCGGGCGGTGCCGCGGTGTGCGAAGTCGCGGTATGTGCTCATCGGCCGGGCTCCCCGGCCTCGTCCGTGGGCGCGAGCGGCTCCGGTTCGCCGTGCCGGGTGAGTGGGCGGCTGCGTACGCGCACGAGTCGTGTCGTCCCTGCGGGGTCGGGAGCCGCCGGGCCCGGACGGGCGGCGGCGGCGGACGGTGTCCGCCGTGCCAGATTGTGCCATCCGTGGCGGGTTGGTTGGCTGTGCGGCCCGGCGGGGGTCCGGCGGTGACGGTCGCCTCCGGGCTCAGTCCTCGCTCTCGGGGCCGTCACCGGGGCGTGCGGCGGGGTGGCCGCCGACAGGGGTGGGCGCGGGGGCGCGCTCCAGTTCATGACTCAGCTCCTCCAGCTCGGAACCGCCCGCCATCTGCCGCGTCAGCTCATCGAGAGTGATGGAGTCCTTGGTGTGGCTGCCGGCCATCACGCCCCGCTTGAGCAGGACGAAGCGGTCACCGACCAGATACGCGTGGTGCGGGTTGTGGGTGATGAGCACCACTCCGAGTCCCGCGTCACGTGCGGCTGCCACGTACTTGAGCACCACTCCGGACTGCTTCACCCCGAGCGCCGCGGTCGGCTCGTCCAGAACGAGGACCTTCGCGCCGAAGTAGACGGCCCGGGCGATGGCCACACACTGGCGCTCACCACCGGACAGCGTGCCGATGGGCTGGTCGACATCGCGCAGATCGATGCCCATCCGCAGCAGTTCGGCGCGGGTGGTCGCGCGCATCAGGGCGACATCGAGCCGTTTGAACGGGCCGGAGCCCTTGGTGGGCTCGGAGCCGAGGAAGAAGTTCCGCCAGACGGGCATCAGCGGTACGACGGCGAGGTCCTGGTACACGGTGGCGATCCCGCGGTCCAGGGCCTCGCGCGGGGAGGCGAGGGCGGTCTTCTCGCCCTCGATCAGGAAGTCGCCCGCGTCATGCCGGTGCAGCCCGGCGATGATCTTGATGAGGGTGGACTTGCCCGCGCCGTTGTCGCCCAGCACACAGCTGATCGCGCCCGCGTGGACCTCCAGCGAGACGCCTTCCAGGGCGCGGATATTGCCGTAGTACTTGCTGACGTTGTCGAGTTCGACCAGCGCGCCGCTCGTGGTGCCCGCCGAGGCGCGGTCCGTCGCTGTCCCGTGCGTCGTTGTCCCGTGCGTCGTTGTCCCGTCCGCCGTTGTGCCGTCCGTCATCGTGTCGCCTCCGCACGCTTGCGCACCCACGCGTTGAGCAGGGTGGCCAGAAGGAGCATCGCTCCGAGGAAGAACTTGAACCAGTCCGGGTTCCACTCCGCGTAGACGATGCCTTTGCTGGTCATGCCGAAGATGAACGCGCCGACCGCCGAGCCGATCGCGGAGCCGTAGCCGCCGGTGATCAGACAGCCGCCGATGACGGCCGCGATGATGTAGATCAGCTCGTTGCCGACGCCCTCGCCCGACTGGACGACATCGAACGAGAACAGCAGATGCTGGCCCGCGATCCAGGCGCAGAAGGCCACGCCCATGTACAGCGCGATCTTCGTCTTGAGGACCGGGACACCGACCGCGCGGGCGGCGTCGGCGTTGCCGCCCACCGCGAAGATCCAGTTGCCGAAGCGGGTACGCAGCAGGATCCAGGTGGCGAGCGCGACCAGACCGGCCCACCACAGGATGGTGACCTTCAGCTCGACACCGCCGAGGGTGAGCTGGGAGGCGAAGAGCTTCCTGGCGGAGGGGAAGCCCTCCATGTCGCCGATGCTCTTGGTCGAGACCGTGCCGCTGATCAGCTTCGTCAGTCCGAGATTGAGGCCGGTCAGCATCAGGAAGGTGCCCAGCGTGATGATGAAGCTCGGCAGCTTCGTACGGGTCAGCATGACGCCGTTGAAGACCCCGAAGGCCAGCGTGACCAGCAGCGACACCAGGACGCCGACCCATACGTTCGCGGTCATCTGGAAGCTGAACATCGACGAGACCAGCGCGGAGCTGGTCACCATCACACCGGCGGAGAGATCGAACTCGCCGCCGATCATCAGCAGCGCCACCGGGACGGCCATGATCCCGATCGTGGAGGCCGCGTACAGGACGGTGCCGAAGCTGGACAGCTGGAGGAACGAGTCCGCCACGAACGAGAAGAAGACGAAGACGGCGAGCGCGCCGACGACCGAGCCCAGTTCGGGCCGGCCGAGCAGCTTACGCAGCGGGGAGGCGTGCAGCAGCCGCTCGTCGGCGCCCGCGCTCCCGCCGGGGCGGTCGTCGACCGGTGGGGCGGTCGTGGTCATCGGGTGCCCCGCTTCGTGTACGCGGCGAGCGCGCCGGCGTCCTTCTCCGTGATGATCTGCGGGCCGGTCAGTACGGGGCGTCCGCCGCCGAGGACATCGGCGTTGTACCGGTAGAGCCAGAGCAGGTCCACGGCCTCGTACCCCTGGAGGTAGGGCTGCTGGTCGACGGCGAAGCCGAGCGCGCCGGAGGTGAGCGAGGAGGCGACCTTGGCGTTGAGGTCGAAGGTGTCGATCTCGGCCTGGCTGCCCGCGGACTCCTTGGCCTTGACGGCGGTGTCCGCGAAGGGGGCGCCGAGGGTGACGACGGCGTCGATGCTCTTGTCGGTCTGGAGCTTGGCCTCGATGGACGCCTGGACGTCGGGCATGTTCGTACCGTCGACATAGAGGTTCTGGAGCTGTCCGTCGAAGGTCTTCTTCGCTCCGGCGCAGCGCTGCTCATGGCCGACGTTGCCCTGCTCGTGGATGACGCAGAGGGCCTTCTTCCTGCCGCGCTTGTCCAGCTCGTCGCCGACGGCCTCGCCCGCGATGGTCTCGTCCTGGCCGATATGGCTGAGCGCGCCGAAGGACGCGGACTCCGCCGCGCCGGAGTTGACGGTGATCACCGGTATACCGGCCTTGACCGCCTTTTCCACGACGGCCTTCATGGCGTCGGGCTTGGCGAGCGTGACGATCAGTCCGTCGACCTTCTTGTCGATGTAGGACTGGACGAGCTGGGCCTGCTGCTGGCCCTCGTCGCTGTTGGCGTAGAGGAACTTGATGTTGTCCTTGGCCGCCGCCTGCTTGGCGCCGCTCTGCACGATGTCCCAGAAGGTGTCGCCGCTGCCCGAGTGGGTGACCATGGCCACGGTCCACTCGGGGGTGTCCACCGCGGCCCGCCCCTGGGCGGCCGCCTGCTTGGCCCGGTCCTCCGCGCGCTTGCCGCCGGTGCTGCTGCATCCCGCGAGAACCGAGGCCGCGAGTACCGCCGCCAGCACGGCGCTCGTCGCGCGTACTCCTGTCCGAACCCTTGCCACGACGCCGCGCCCTTCTTGCCGTACTCCTCGGTGCGGCCGGGGCCCGTTCGGTCCCGCCGCCGCCCAAGTATCGGTCATGCCCGCTCGGCGGCCGGTCGGCGGGTGCCGGGGCGGGTGCGCTGCCGGGCGAGCCGGGCCCGCTTCCCGCCCGCCGTTTCCGGTGGTTCGCGTCCTGCGAGGGGTTCGCGCCATGGATCCGCCTCCTGTCCCGGCCGCCCCGTTGCGGCTGGGGGGAGTTCTAGCCGGGCCTCCATGGAGGCGTCAATACTTTGTCCGTACATTCTTACGAAGCGACGAAGGCGTCGGGGCCGTCACGGGCGGACGAGCAGCTGGAACTCGAAGGAGTATCGCGAGGCGCGGTAGATGTGCGAGCCGAACTCCACGGCCCGTCCGGTGTCGTCGAACGTGGTCCGCTCCATGGTGAGCAGCGGGGCCCCCGCGGGCTCCCCGAGCCGCTCGGACTCCTCCTCGGTGGCGGCCCGCGCCCCGACCGTCTGCCGGGCGCTGTGCAGGGTGATCCCGGCGGAGCGCATCATCCGGTAGAGACCGGTCGTCTCCAGACGCGCGGTGTCGCACTCGAACAGCCCGATCGGCAGATGGTTGCGCAGATACGCCATCGGCTCGTCGTGCGCGTATCGCAGCCGTTCCACGAGCCGTACCTCCACGCCCTCCGCCACCCCCAGCGCGGCGGCGACCTCGGCCGTGGCCGGCACGACGGTGTTGCGCAGCACGCGGGTGGCCGGGCGCTGACCGGCCGCCTCCAGATCGTCGTAGAGGCTGCTCAACTCCAGCGGGCGCTTGACCTGGCTGTGTACGACCTGGGTGCCGACGCCCCGACGGCGCACCAGCAGCCCCTTGTCGACCAGGGACTGGATGGCCTGCCGGACAGTGGGCCGGGACAGTCCGAGCCGGCCCGCCAGCTCGATCTCATTGCCGAGCAGGCTCCCCGGCGCCAGTCCGCCCCGCTCGATGGCCGCCTCCAGCTGCTGCGCGAGCTGGAAGTAGAGCGGGACCGGGCTGGTGCGGTCGACGCTGAGCTGGAGCGGCGTGGCGTGATCCGTCTCCGGTCCGGGCGTGTCCTGTCCGGGCTGGGCTGATCTCGGCTGCTGGGGCACGGGGTGAGCGTAACCGCACGGCATGTTGACGGGAAGTCGATACGTTCGATTGTCAGGACAAACGCTTGACATGACGAGGGGCCCCCGGCCACCTTGGGGGCCATGCGCATCGGACTCATCGGAACCGGCCGTATCGGCACCTTTCACGCGGATGTACTCGGCCGCCATCGCGACGTCGGCTCGCTGGTGGTCGCGGACACCGACGCGGCCCGCGCGGCGCGGGTCGCCGAACGTACGGGAGCGACCGCCGCCCCCTCCGTCGACGAGGTCTTCTCCTCGGGCGTGGACGCCGTGGTGATCGCCTCGGCCACCTCCTCGCACGCCGATCTGATCAGCCGCGCCGCCCGGGCCGGGCTCCCCGCCTTCTGCGAGAAGCCGATCGCCCTGGACCTGCCGGGGACACTGGGCGCGCTGCGCGCGGTGGAGTCGGCGGGCACGGTGCTCCAACTGGGCTTCATGCGCCGCTTCGACGCGGGGTACGGCGCGGCGCGCGAGCTCGTACGGTCGGGCCGACTCGGCCGGCTGCACACCGTACGGGCGATCACCTCCGACCCGGCGCCGCCGCCCGCCGCGTATCTGCCGCTCTCCGGCGGCCTGTACCGCGACTGTCTGGTGCATGACTTCGACATCATGCGCTGGGTGACCGGACGCGAGGTGGTGGAGGTGTACGCGACGGGTTCGGACGCGGGTCCCGCCATGTTCCGCGAGGCCGGCGACGTGGACACCGCCGCCGCGGTCCTCACCCTGGACGACGGGACACTCGCGACCGCCACGGCCACCCGCTGCAACGGCGCGGGCTATGACGTACGGATGGAACTGGCGGGCGAACTGGACCAGTTCGCGGTCGGACTGGACGACCGTACGCCGATCACCTCGACCGAGCCGAAGGGCCCGCCGCCCTCCGACAACCCCTGGCCCGGCTTCCTGGAGCGGTTCGCACCGGCGTACGAGGCCGAGCTGGACGCGTTCCTCCAGGTCGTCTCCGGCGAGCTGGAGAACCCGTGCGACGGCCGGGAGGCGCTGCACGCACTGCGGATCGCGGAGGCGTGCGAGCGGTCCCGGCGCGAGCGACGCCCGGTGCCGCTGTCGGAGATCCCCGCCCAGGACGGCTGAGCGGGGAGCCCCCCGTCCCTACCGGCGCACCGGCGGCCCTCGCACCACGGAGGCCGGGGAGACCATGCCGGTTCGATCACCGCGATCGCATCAGCGTGGGTCGCCGTTCCGGGCGCCCTCCGCCTCCGTGGCCGGATCGGCGTCATGCACCAACAGGGCGATCTGAACGCGGTTGTTGAGGCCGAGTTTGGCCAGAATCCGGGAGACATGGGCCTTGACGGTGGGGACGCTCATATAGAGCCCGGCGGCGATCTCGGCGTTGGACTGGCCGCGGCCCACGGCGAGCGCGACCTCCCGCTCGCGCTCGGCGAGAGAGCCGAGCCGGTCCGACGCGGTGTCCCGCCGGGTGCCGGTGGCCGCTCCCGCCACATGGGTCATGAGCTGGCGGGTGACGGCCGGTGACAGCACCGGATCCCCAGCCGCCACCCGCCGCACGGCGGTGACGATCTCGGCGGGCGGGGTGTCCTTGAGAACGAATCCGGCCGCTCCCGCGCGCATCGCCCGCACCACCTGTTCATCCGCGTGGAACGTGGTCAGGATCAGCACCTCCGGGGCGCCCGGGCGGCGGCGCAGCGTCTCGGTGGCCGTCAGACCGTCCACGCCGGGCATCCGGATGTCCATCAGCACCACATCGGGCGCGGTCCGCTCGATCAGCGCCGGGACCTCGGCGCCGTCGGCGGCCTCCCCGACGATCTCGATGTCGTCGGCGCCGCCGAGCATGAACGTCAGTCCCGTGCGGACAAGGGGGTCGTCGTCGACGATGATCAGCCGGATACTCATGCGGCCCACGGTAGCCAAGCGCGGACGGCGAATCCGCCGTCGCCGGTGGCTCCGTGCTCGAACCGGCCGCCGGCCAGCAGCGCGCGCTCGGTCAGCCCGATCAGCCCCTGGCCGGAACCCGGCACCTTCGGGACCTCCCCCCGCGGCGCGTGGTTGCGCACCTCTACGGTGAGCCCGTCCCCCGGTCCCCCGGTCACCTCGACGGTGGCCTCCGTGCCCGGCGCGTGTTTACGGGCGTTGGTCAGGCCCTCCTGGGCGATGCGGTAGGCGGTACGGCCCGTGGCGGCCGGCACCGCCGACGGGTCATCGATCCGGCTGTCCAGAGTCACGCTCATGCCGGCCTCACGCGACTCGGCGACCAGCGCGTCCAGGGTGACCAGGGTGGGCTGCGGCCGGTCGCCCTCGTCACCGGGCGCCCGCAGCACCCCGATGATCATGCGCAGATCCTGGAGCGCGTCGTGCGCGCTGTCCCGGATCACCCCGGCGGCCCTGGCCACCTCGGGCGCCGGCGCGTCCGGCCGGTACTCCAGAGCGCCCGCGTGGACGCTGAGCAGCGTCAGCCGGTGCGCGAGCACATCGTGCATCTCCCGCGCGATGGCCTCCCGGGCGAGCCGCTGCGCCTGCTCGGCCCGCAGCTCGGCCTCGGCCTCCGCCCGCGTCGCCCGCTCGCGCAGCGCGACGACCAGCTGGCGCCTGGCCCGTACGAGCATGCCCCAGCCGGTGACCATCAGGATCAGCACGACGGTCGCGATGAGCCCGGTCGTCAGGGGCGTACTCGGATCGGGCCTGATCCAGGTTTGCAGGCACCCGGCCACCAGAGACAGCCCGGCGACAGGAGCGACATATTTGAACGGCCGGTGCACGGCCACGCAGAAGAGCGCCACGACCGTGGCCCCGCCGGTGACCGGGGCCACCGTGCTGACCACGGCGAGCACCAGCGCGAGCCCCACGGGCCAGCGGCGCCGCGTCCACAGCGCGCAGCAGGCCAGCACACCCACGATCGTGTCGACGAGGACGATGTTGTCCGAGTTACCGGCCTTCTCGCCGGCCTCCAGGGCGATCAGCCCGATGGCGGCCGCGATCAGAAACATCAGGGTGTCGATGATCCAGTCGCGCACGGTCCGCCGCGGCCGGGCTCTGCCGCGGTCGCCGGGCAGCTCGGGGCCTCGCGGGTCGATCATCTCCGAGGGGAGCAGCCAGGGATAGTCCGTGCGTGTCATATCGACAAAGTTACGCAGCGAGGGTGGGAGCCGGGTCCCTCGGCGGGGTGGAAGCTACCAAAGTCACCAGGACGTGGACGTTGGTCCGGCCGGCCACGACTCGTGGCGGTGCCGGTGTGTTTCACCCACCGCCGGATGCGCCCCGCGGCTACCGCTCCCCATACCGCGCCCGCAAACTCGCCGCGCCCCCCTCGGTCAACCCCCCGAACACCCGCAGCCGCGAGATCCCGCCGTCCGGAAAGATGTCCAGCCGCACATCCGTCGCCACCACCGCCGCCGTCGGCACGAACCGGTGGTTCGTGTCCGGCTGAAGCCTCGTCCGTGGCAGGAGCACCGTCCACGCCCCCGTCGACCCGTCCCGTACCGACAGCGTCGCCCACCCCGCCGCGTTGCCCTTCAGATACGCCGTGTCGATCTCGATCGCGCGGATCTCCGCCTGCTCCACCAGGCGGTAACAGATCCAGTCGTTCCCCCTGTCCCGGCGGCGCCGGGTCTCCCAGCCGTCGTCCATCGTGTGGGAGCGGCCCGGCCGGATGGTGTTCGTGGCGGGCGAGTAGAAGCGGTCGGAGGCGTCCTCCACCCGGCCGCCGTTCTCCAGTGCGACGAGATCGAACGTACCGAGGACACCGAGCCACGCCGGGTCGGGCGTGACCTCGCCGTGGACGCGGAGACGGGCGATCCCGCCGTCGGGATGCTGGTTCAGCCGCAGATGGGTGAAGCGCTGTGCCACGTCGACCGCGAAGCCGTTCGCGGCGTGGCCGCCGATGGCCGTACGGGGCACCAGGACCGTCCACTTCACGCCGTCGCCGAGCAGTTCCCCCGGTGACGGGGCGCCCGGCAGCGAGGTGGCCTCCACCGAGACCGCGCGGGGGTAGTTGCCGCGGAAGTGGGCGGTGTCGACGACGATCCCCCGGATCACCCCGGGCGCGCCGAGCCTGATCAGTGCCCAGTCGTGGTCCTCGTCGGTGGGGTGCGGCCGGTCGGCGTCGGTGCCGCGGCGGCGGCGGGTCTCCCAGCCGTCCATGATCTTGCCCTTGTGCCCGAACCGCTCCGGGTCGAACTCCGCCGCTCCGGGCTTCAGCAGGTTCTCGCGGTCGGCGAAGAACTCGTCGTTGGCGGCGATGACCCCGGCCCCGAGCCGGCGGTCGGCGAGATCGGCGAGTTGGGCGAAGGGGAAGTCGGTGGTGCGGTAGTCGGCGTACGGGTCGCCGCCGGGGTACGGGCGGGCGTCACCGGTGAACAGGGCTTCGGGCACGGTCAGTCGTTCCTTTCGAGCAGTCGGCCGATGGGTCGCGTGAACGCGCCGTCGTAGATCCGGGTGCCGCGCAGCCAGGTGGATCCGACCACGCCGTGGAGCGTCCTGCCCGCGTACGCCGTCACCTGATTGCGGTGGTGGAGGCGGGCCGGGTCGACGGTGAAGGTCTGGTCGGGCGCGAAGACCGTGAAATCGGCGTCGCGTCCCGCTTCGATGGCGCCCTTGCGGGTCAGTCCGGCGAGCGCGGCGGGGGCCGTGGACATCCAGCGGGCGACGTCCTCCAGCGGCAGGCCGCGTCGGCGGGCCTCGGTCCAGATCGCGGGCAGGCCCAGTTGGAGCGAGGAGATTCCGCCCCAGGCGGTCGCGAAGTCGGGGGTCTTGAGATCGGTGGTGCAGGGCGAGTGGTCGGAGACGACGCAGTCGATGGTGCCGTCGGTGAGGCCCTGCCAGAGCGCGTCCTGGTTCGCGGCCTCGCGGATCGGCGGGCAGCACTTGAACTCCGTCGCCCCGTCCGGGACTTCCTCGGCGGTGAGGGTCAGGAAGTGCGGACACGACTCGACGGTGACGCGTACGCCGTCCCGCTGGGCCTCGGCGATCAGCGGCAGCGCGTCGGCCGACGACAGATGCAGTACGTGGACCCGGGCGTCGAGCCGCCGGGCCTGGGTGATCAGGCTCCTGATCGCCGTGTTCTCGGCGGCGCGCGGCCGGGACGCCAGGAAGTCGGCGTAGCCGGGGCCGCTTCGGCGGGGCGCGGCCGCGAGTTCGTGGGGGTCCTCGGCGTGCACGATCAGCAGCCCGCCGAAGCCGGTGATCTCGGCGAGCGAGCGGCTGAGTTGTTCCTGGTCGAGTTCCGGGAACTCATCGACTCCGGAGGGCGACAGGAAGCTCTTGAAACCGAAGACCCCGGCGTCGTGGAGCGCGCGCAGGTCCGTGACGTTGTCCGGGACGGCGCCGCCCCAGAAGCCGACGTCGACATGGGCCTTCGTCCGGGCCACGTCGCGCTTGGTGCGCAGATGGGCGGCCGTGGTGGTGGGCGGCAGGGAGTTCAGCGGCATGTCGAGGAGCGTGGTGATCCCGCCGGCCGCCGCCGCGCGGGTGGCGGTCCAGAAGCCTTCCCAGGCGGTGCGCCCCGGGTCGTTCACATGGACGTGGGTGTCGACGAGGCCGGGGAGTACGGCGTCGTCCCCGACGTCCTCCAGCCGGGCGCCGGGCGGCACCTGCGCGTCGTACGGCACAACGGCCGCGATCCGTCCGTCGGCGACGGCGACCGAGGCCGCCCGCGCGCCCTCGGGGGTGATGACGCGCGTCGAGCGCAGTACCAGGCTCACATCGGACACAGGTGCCCCTCACTGAGCGAAATTCAACGAACTGTTGAAGGAGTCTTCACTCCGAACCCTGGCGAGTCAAGACCGGACCGAGCTTGATTGTTTCCACAGAGTGAAACTCTGATTTCGCCAGATAGAATGGACTCATCGCACACAATTGACCGCGGACACCGGACAGAAACGTCCTGACCGGCAGATACGCTCCACGATTGATCAGGTACCCGGTCACCCGGCCCGGTAGGCTGCTTGCCTGCCCCGCCCGCCTCGAAAGGACCGTTGACGTGCCGTCGTCCAGCGCCAGCACCACCGACGCCACCAAATCCGCCTCCGCCAGCGGCGGCGTCCAGTCCCTTGAGCGCGCCTTCGACCTGCTCGAACGAATGGCGGACGCGGGCGGCGAGGTCGGGCTCAGCGAGCTCTCGGCGAGCAGCGGGCTGCCGCTGCCGACCATCCACCGGCTGATGCGCACGCTGGTGGCCTGCGGCTATGTGCGCCAGCAGGCCAATCGCCGGTACGCGCTCGGCCCCCGGCTGATCCGGCTCGGCGAGTCGGCGTCACGGCTGCTCGGCACCTGGGCGCGGCCCTATCTGGCCCGGCTGGTCGAGGAGACCGGCGAGACGGCGAACATGGCGCTGCTCGACGGCGACGAGATCGTGTATGTCGCGCAGGTCCCCTCGAAGCACTCGATGCGGATGTTCACCGAGGTCGGCCGACGGGTGCTGCCGCACTCCACGGGCGTGGGCAAGGCGCTGCTCGCGCACACCTCGTCGGAGGAGGTCCGCGCGCTGCTGTCCCGTACGGGGATGCCGGCCGCCACCGAGAAGACGATCACGACACCCGACGGCTTCCTGGACGCTCTGGAGCAGGTGCGCCGAGTGGGGTACGCGGTCGACGACAACGAACAGGAGATCGGCGTCCGCTGCCTGGCGGTTCCGGTCCCCGACTCCCCCACGGCCGCGGCCATCTCCATCTCGGGTCCGGCGGGCCGGGTGACGGAGGAGGCCACACAGCGGATCGTCCCGGTGCTCCAGGAGGTCGCGCGCGATCTCTCCGAGGCGCTGGCGAACACGGCACAGGCCCAGCCGCACGTCTGAGCCCCCGGATGGGGCCGGTCAGGGGCGGCGGGGCGCGTCCCCGAAGAGGTCGACGGCTGCCCGTACCCCCATCAGTGCCTGCCCCAGCGCGCTGACCGAACCGATCGAGCCCACGATCAGCAGCAGCGAACGGCGCATACGGGACGCCTCGGGAGCACCGCTCGCCACCATCTCGGCGAGGGCGGCCAGCTCGTCCTCCGCGATGGCGCGGTCCCTGAACTCTGCCTGATAACCGGCCAGTTCACGTCTGAGCCGGGACACCGCGGCACGTAGCTCCGCGATCCTCGGGTCTTCGCCCTTCTCTGCCACCGGCGTCTGCCCCACGCTCCGCAACAAAGCTGTCCCCCTTGCCCCTCGCCCGCACACACCGCTGCGCCGGGCACGTTCCTGTACCGGTATATGCCAAAAGGCCGACTCCTCGGACGGTGGTCAAGCGCCAAGGTTCGCGGGCAAGTTAACGCCATTACGCGTGGTACGCGCCACTCCACGGACCCAAGTGGGACGGAATGAGGTACGCAGTACCCATGCCAGGCACACAGGACGAGATGAATCCGCCCGACCCGCCCCCTCCCGTGATCGCGGGACTGCTGCTCGCCGCGGGTGGCGGGCGCAGGCTCGGGGGCCGGCCCAAGGCGTTGCTGACGCATCGAGGGCGGCCCTTGGTCGAGCACGGCGCGCGGGCGCTGCGCGAAGGGGGCTGTGGACCGGTGCGTGTGGTGCTGGGGGCGGCGGCCGAGGAGGTACGGAGCCGGGCCGCGCTGCCGGGCGGCGAACTGGTCGACAATCCGCGGTGGGCCGAGGGCATGGGGTCCTCGCTGCGCGCGGGACTCGCCTCGCTGGCGGACACGGACGCGGCGGCGGTGGTCGTCCTGCTGGTGGACCAGCCGGGGATCGGCGCGGCGGCGGTGGCCCGGGTGGTGGGCGCGTACCGCACCCCGGATTCGCTCGTGGCGGCCTCGTACGACGGGACGCGCGGCCATCCCGTGCTGTTCGGCGCCCGCCGATGGGCGGAGATCGCGGCGGACGCGGAGGGCGATCGCGGGGCGCGCGCGTATCTGCGGGCGCATGAGAGCGAGATCGTGCGGGTGGAGTGCGGGGATGTCGCGCGGGCGTATGACATCGACACGGAGGAAGATCTGTCGCACCTTGAGTGAGGACGGTGGCACTCGGCGCCACGGTCGCTCGACCAGGAGAATCTCGATATCAACAAACCATTGAACTTCCACCATGAGGAAACTATTATCCACAGGTCAGAAGCGCCCGACCCCCCGCACGGCGCCCGCGACCGTACCCCCTGCCATGGCACTCCGTGCCGTCCCGGGCCGGCCGGCGGTCCCGGGCACCGCCCGTGAAGGAGTGACAGCTCATGTCCGCACCAGCGCCCTCCCCGCTGGCCGTCGTCGACGCCGAACCGCTGCCCCGCCAGGACGAAGTGCTCACCGACGCGGCCCTCACCTTCGTGGCGGAGCTGCACCGGCGTTTCACCCCGCGCCGTGACGAGCTTCTCGCCCGCCGCGCCGAGCGCCGCGCCGAGATCGCCCGTACCTCAAGCCTGGACTTCCTGCCGGAGACGGCGGCGATCCGCGCGGACGACAGCTGGCGGGTCGCTCCGTCACCGGCCGCGCTGGAGGACCGCCGAGTGGAGATCACCGGTCCCACCGACCGGAAGATGACCATCAACGCGCTCAACTCCGGTGCGCGGATCTGGCTCGCCGACTTCGAGGACGCCTCGGCCCCCACCTGGGAGAATGTGATTCTCGGTCAGCTCAATCTGAGCGACGCGTACCAGCGCCGTATCGACTTCACCGACCCGCGCTCCGGCAAGTCGTACGCCCTCAAGGACGCCGGTGAACTCGCGACCGTCGTGATGCGCCCGCGCGGCTGGCATCTGGCGGAGCGTCATCTCCAGCTGAACGGCGAACAGGTGCCCGGCGCGCTGGTCGACTTCGGGCTGTACTTCTTCCACAACGCCACACGCCTGATCGAGCTGGGCAAGGGCCCCTACTTCTACCTCCCGAAGACGGAATCGCATCTGGAGGCCCGCCTCTGGAACGATGTCTTCGTCTTCGCGCAGGACCGTCTGGGCATTGAACAGGGGACCATCCGCGCGACGGTGCTGATCGAGACGATCACCGCGGCGTACGAGATGGAGGAGATCCTCTACGAGCTGCGCGACCACGCCTCCGGGCTGAACGCGGGCCGCTGGGACTATCTCTTCTCGATCGTCAAGAACTTCCGTGACGGCGGCGCCAAGTTCGTCCTGCCGGACCGCAACGCGGTCACGATGACGGCGCCGTTCATGCGCGCGTACACCGAACTGCTCGTCCGCACCTGCCACAAGCGCGGCGCCCACGCGATCGGCGGCATGGCCGCCTTCATCCCGTCCCGGCACGACGCCGAGGTCAACAAGGTCGCCTTCGAGAAGGTCAAGGCCGACAAGGACCGCGAGGCGCACGACGGCTTCGACGGCTCCTGGGTCGCCCACCCCGATCTGGTCCCGATCGCGATGGCCTCCTTCGACGCGGTCCTCGGCGACCGCCCGAACCAGAAGGACCGGCTGCGCGAGGACGTCTCCGTCGCCGCGGGCGATCTGATCGCCATCGACTCGCTCGACGCGCGGCCCACGTACGAGGGCCTGCGCAACGCCGTCCAGGTCGGCATCCGCTATATCGAGGCGTGGCTGCGCGGCATGGGCGCGGTCGCGATCTTCCATCTGATGGAGGACGCCGCGACCGCGGAGATCTCGCGTTCGCAGATCTGGCAGTGGATCAACGCGGGCGTCGAGTTCGACCACGACGGCCACACCGTACGCGCCACCCCGGAACTGGCCAGGGGCCTCGCCGCCGACGAACTCGCCGCGATCCGCGCCGAGATCGGCGAGGAGGCCTTCACCGCCGGCCGCTGGCAGCAGGCCCATGATCTGCTGCTGACGGTCGCGCTGGACGACGACTACGCGGACTTCCTCACGCTCCCGGCGTACGAGCAGCTGCGCGGCTGACGCCTCCCCGGGCGGGAACCGCCCCCGGTGCCCCGCACGGCGCCGGGGGCTTTCGCGTGCCCGACGCCCCCGGTCCCGGTCGCGCTGCCGGTATAGGTGCCGGTGCCGGTCGCGGTCCCGGTCGCGGTCCTGGTCTCAAAGAGTCTTGGCCGACGGAAGCCTCGGTACGCTCGCGATCAGCCGTCGCGAGTAGGGGTGCGAGGGCGAGCCCAGGACCGACGCGGTGTCGCCCTGCTCCACGACCCGCCCGTGTTCCAGCACCGCCGTCCGCTCGCACAGCGCCGCCACCACCGACAGGTCGTGCGACACCATCGCGATGGTCAGCCCCCGCGTCTCCTTCAACTCGACGAGGAGATCGACGATCCTGACCCGGGTGGTGACATCGAGCGCGCTGACGGGCTCGTCGGCCAGCAGCACCCGGGGCTCGCACACCGTGGCCCTGGCGATGGCGATGCGCTGGCGCTGGCCGCCGGAGAACTCGTGCGGATAACGGCGGGCGGCGTCGGCGGGAAGACCGACCGCCTCCAGCGCGGCGGCCACCCGGGGGTCCTCCTCCCCACGCGCCACCGGCCGGCTCAGACCGAGCGAGCGCAGCGGCTCCGCGACGATACCGCTGACCCGCTGCCGGGGGTCGAGTGAGGAGTAAGGGTCCTGGAACACGCTCTGCACGCCCCGCCGGAAGCGGCGCATCAGCGCGCGGTCGCGGAGCCTGAGCTCGTCCCCGTCGAACAGGATCCGCCCGCTGGTGGGGCGGGCGAGTCCGAGCAGCAGCCGCAGCACCGTGGTCTTGCCGGCGCCGGACTCGCCGACCAGTCCGAGGCTCTGGCCCGCGGTGATGTCGAGGGAGACGCCGTGCAGTACGGGCGGGGCGCCCCGGTAGGCGAACCCCGCCTCCCGCGCGGTCAGGATCGAGGGGGCCGCGGCCCGGTGGTCCGGGGCGGGTGCCGGGGTGGCCGGAATCGGAGTGGTCATCGGACGATCCGTTCCAGAGCGCTTTCGAGGTGCCTGGCACTGTCCACCAGGTCCCGGGTGTACGGGTGCCGGGGGCGCCGCACGATGTCGTCCACACTGCCGGACTCCACGGCCGACCCGTCCTTGAGCACCAGGACATGATCGGTGACGGACGAGACCACCGCCAGATCATGACTGACGAACAGCAGCGCCATGTCCCGCTCGGCGACCAGCCCGTCCAGCAGCGCGAGCACATCGGACTGGACCGTGACATCGAGGGCGGTGGTGGGCTCGTCCGCGATCAGCAGGGCCGGTTCACAGGCCAGCGCCATGGCGAGCGCGACCCGCTGACGCTGTCCACCCGAGATCTCGTGCGGATAGGCGCGGGTGATCCGCTCGGGGTCGGGCAGCCGTACCTGATCGAGGACTTCCGCCACCGCGCGGCGCAGCGCCGGTCCGCGCAGCCCGCGCCACCGGCGCAGCGGTTCGGCGATCTGACGACCGATCCGCATCAGCGGGTCGAGCGCGGTGAGGGGTTCCTGGAAGACGACGGTGGCGGCCCGGCCGCGCAGACCGGTCAGCCGCCGCTCGCTCGCGCCGACGACTTCGGTGCCCGGCGCGTCCGGGGCCGTCCTCAGCACGATGCTGCCCGAGGCGTTCATACCGGGTGGCAGCAGGCCGAGCACGGCGAGCGCGGTGAGGGACTTGCCGGAGCCGGACTCGCCGACCAGCCCGAGCCGGGAGCCCGCGTCGATCGAGAAGGTCAGGTCGGAGACGAGGGTCCGGCCCTGGTCGGTGCGGATCGTCAGTTCGCTGACATCGAGCACCCGCGGATCGCGCGCGTTCATCGGGTCCTCCGCCGGGTGGGGTCGAGGGTGTCGCGCAGTCCGTCGGCGATCAGATTGACGCCCACGACCAGCATGACCAGCAGTACTCCGGGGGCGATGACCCCGGTGGGGGCGGTGAACACGGTCGCCTGCGCCTCCTGGAGCATGCGCCCCCAGGACGCGTTCGGCGGCGGGGCACCGAGCCCGAGGAACGACAGGCTCGCCTCGGCCATGACGGCGAGGCCGAACTGCTGGGCGAGGTTCACCACCAGGGTGGGCCAGATATTGGGCAGCACATGGCCGGTGATCACACGGGGCCAGGAGGTGCCCGAGGTGCGCGCCGCCGTGATGTAGTCCTGCGCCAGCACCCGTTTGACCAGGATCCGGGTCAGCCGGGCCACCACGGCCGTCATCGCGAGCCCGATGGCGAGGATCGCGGAGCTGAGCGAGGCGGAGCGGGCCGCGACCATCAGCATCGCCAGCAGGAGGGTGGGGAAGGCGATCAGAACATCCAGCAGCGTGGAGAGGGTGTCGTCGAGCCATCGGGTGGCGAAGCCCGCGGCGAGACCGAAGCACACACCGAGCACCGCCCCGATCGCGGTCGCACCGAGGCCGGCCTCCAGCGCGATACGGGCGCCCGCCATGAGCTGGGTCAGCAGATCGCGGCCGAGCTTGTCGGTGCCGAGCAGATGCGGCAGTCCGGGCGGGGTGAGCCGGCCGCCCGTGGTGTCCTCGGGGGCGTACGGCACCCAGAACAGCGAGACCAGCGCGGTCACGACGATCAGCCCGAGCAGGACGCAGCCGCTCACCAGGGCCGGGGAGCGACGGCGCCGAGTGACCGGGGGCGTCTTCGCGCGCTCGACGGTGGGGGTGGCGGCCGGCGCGGAGTCCGCTTCTCCGCTCGGGCCGGGGTTCAGGTCGGTCCGCTCGCTCATCGTGCGCCTCCCGACAGTCGGCCGCGCAGCCGGGGATCGATCAGCCGCTGCGCGAGGTCGCTGAGGAATCCGATGACCAGTACCGCGAAGGTGCTCACGAAGAGGACTCCCTGGACCGTGGGGTAGTCGTGCTGGGCGACGGCCTGGGCGAGCAGGCTGCCAAGGCCGGGCAGCGCGAACACCGTCTCGACCACCACCGCGCCCAGCAGGGTGGTGGCGAGTTCGATCCCGAGGACGGAGACGACGGGTACGGCGCCGTTGCGCATGCCGTGCCGCCACATCGCCCGGTTGAACGACGAGCCCAGGGCCCTCGCGGTACGGAGATAGTCGCTGCCGAGGACATCCAGCGCGGCCGACCGTACGTACCGGACGAGGGAGGCCGGCATCACCAGCGCGACGGTGATCACCGGCAGCGCCAGCGAGGTGAGCGCCTCCCCCGGCCGCGCCCAGCCGTCCTGTGGAAACCCTCCGGCGGGCAGTACTCCGAGGCGCAGCGCGAAGACGGTGATGAGGATCATCCCGATCCAGAAGACCGGTACGGCGATCCCCAGTTGGGAGACTCCACTGATCAGCGTCCCGTACCAGGTGGCCGACCGGTGCGCCGCGATGAAGCCGACGGGGACGGCGATCACCACGGCCAGCAGGAAGGAGAGCAGCGTCAGCGGGACGGTGACATCGAGCCGGGAGGTGATCTCCGGGCCGACCGGGAGAGTGCTGACGAACGAGTTCCCCAGATCGAAGGTGGCCAGTTGACGGAGCCACTGAACGAATTGTTCCGGTACGGGGCGGTCCGAGCCGATCTCATGGCGGGCGGCGGCGATCTGCTCCGGGCTCGCGCCGACCGAGAGCAGGGAGTTCGCGGGGTCGCCCGGGAGCAGCCGCAGCAGCAGGAAGAGCACCACGCTGGCCAGGAACAGTGAGCCGGCCAGGAAGGCCAGCCGTCGCAGCAGATAGGAGATCATCAGGCGGGGGACCGATCGACGGAGGCGGGGACCGCGCCGTGCGGGTCCGGGGAGGGTGTGGCGACCGGGCCCGCACGGCGGGGTGAGGCGTCAGCTCTTCTTGATGCCGTAGGCGTGGAACTGCGAGTTGAGACCGTTGAGCGGGTAGCCCGACAGCTTGGTACTGGCCACCACGATCTGCGGGTAGAGGTAGAGCCAGTCGCTCGCCGCGTCCTCGGCGATCTGCCGGTTGACCCGCTTCAGCAGGGCGGTCTGCTGGTCGGTGGTGTCCGACTGCTCGGCCTGCTTCACCCACTCGGTGACCTGCTTGTTGTCGTAGCCCCAGTAGAAGTCCGGGTCGCCGTACCAGACGATGTCGCGGTCGTTGACATGCTCCTGGAGCGTCGCGCTGAAGTCGTGGTTCTTGTAGACCTTGGTGTACCACTCGTCCGGCGTGATGACGTTGATGTCGACCTTGATACCGACCTTGGCCAGCTCCGACTTGATGAAGGTGGCGGCCGTCGGGTGCGGGTCGTAGTTGGGGGTGTCGAGCGTGAAGCTGAAGCCCTTGGGGTAGCCGGCCTCGGCGAGCTGCTTCTTGGCGAGCGTCACGTCGTACGGGTTGACCTTCGTGAGGTCCTCGTACCAGGGGTCGGTGGGCGGCACCATCGAGCCGATCAGTGTGCCGTGGTCGCCCCAGACCGACTGGAGCAGCTTCTTGTTGTCGATCGCGGAGCTGACGGCCTTGCGCACCGTGACGTTGTCGAACGGCTTGACGCGGTCGTTGAAGGCCAGCAGCAGCTTGGTGGTCGAGTTACCGTCGTTGACCTTGTAGTTCGGGTTGTTCTTGAACTGGTCGAGGGCGTCCGGGCTCTGCTCGCTGGTCACCACGTCCACGGCGTTGGTGAGCAGCGCGTTGTTGAGGGCGGTCGCGTCCTTGTAGTAGTGGAAGACGACCTTCGCGTTGGTCGCCGCCGTACCCCAGTACCCCGGGAAGCGCGCCAGGCTGAGCGCGGAGCCCCGGGTCCACTTGTCCAGGGTGTAGGGGCCGGTGCCGTCCTCCGAGGTTTTGAGGTCCTTGGCCGCGGAGTTGACCACCCACACATAGCTGAGGTTGTAGACGAACGAGATCGACTTGGACGACAGGGTCACCTCGACGGTGGCCGGGTCCGGGGTCGCGATCGACTTGACCATGTCGAAGCTGCTCTTGCGCGCCGACTGGGAGTTCTCGGCCCGGACCTTCTCGATGCTGTACTTCACATCGGCGGAGGTGAGGGCCTTGCCCGAGTGGAACTTCACGCCGTCGCGCAGGGTGAAGGTGTAGGTGAGGCCGTCCGGGCTGACAGTGTAGTCCTTGGCGAGCTGCTTCTCGACCTTGCCGCTGTCGGTGAGCTTGAACAGCCCCTCGTAGACATTGCCGTTGAGCGCCTCGGTCACGCCCTGCCCGCCGCCTCCGGTGTTGTCCAGATTCTGCGGTTCGTAGAGCGAGCCGATCCCGACGGTCGCGTTCTTGTCGTACGAGCCGGCGGGCGATTTGCTGTTCGTGCCGGTCCCGGAGCCGCAGGCGGTGAGGGCGAGGGACAGGGTGACCACCAGGGTGCCGCCGAGCAGCGGTACGGACTTTCTCATCACTTCTACTCCTGATCGACTGCCGGACGGGGCCGCGGGGAGGGGCGGTGGGTGCCGGCTGTGGTGCCTTGGGTGTGCTCAGTTGACCGTGTAGCCGTCGCGGAAGACCGGAAGCCTCTCGCCCGCCTCGACGGGCAGGTGCAGCCGGTTCTGCCGCGGCGGCAGTGGACAGTTGTACTGAGCGGAGAATCCGCACGGCGGCACGAACGCGCGATTGAAGTCCAGTACGACCGTTTCGCCGCCGGCCTCGTGCGGGACGAACAGGAAGCGGCCGGCGCCGTAGGTGTCGCCGCCGTTCGTCGGGTCACCGAAGACCAGGAGGAGTGTCCCGTCGTCGTCGAAGGCCGACAGTGTGTAGTCCACGCCGTCCAGTGTGACGTGGATATCGCCGGGCACAACCAGTTCGCGACTGCCTCCGCTGTCGCGAATGTGCTCGAACGGCACCCGTCGGTCGGTGGATACCGGAGTGAAGGTGGCCTCGACCACCCAGTCCGGATGGAACGGATATGCGGCGATATGCGAGAAATGCCGGATGGCCGGAGCGTCCGCGTCCCAGAAGCGCAGCGCCTCTTCCGGCTCGCCGGTATGGAGGTTGGCGCGCCGCACGGTGGTTACGGTCACACCGTCCGGGACCGCGATCCCGGCCCGCTCCTCGGCGGCGTCCACGCCGGGCTCCAGCCAACGGGTCTCCACCAGCGCCAAGTTGCCTGTGGGGCCGGTCACGGCGGCCTGCCGCGCGGCGCGCCAGGTCTCCAGCGCCGCCCGCGCCTCCTCGGCCCGCCGCGCGGCGGCCTCGGTCGGCTCGGAAGAACGGGTGTGCACGGACATGCGGGACTCGCTCCGGTCTGAGGGAATGGTTCGATCCCGCGCGGCGTCGCAGTGGGGTCTGGAACGACTGGATCGTACATACGTAGGGTTATTTCCAGCCATGATTGACCATCCTTCGAGACAGGTTGTCTCGCGCCCGGGACAACAGGGTGTAACCACGGGCCCGGTCGATGTGTTCCGGAGCGATGAGTTTTGGCGGCGGGGCCGGTCTGCTTGGTATGGACACAGAGACCGAGACGCAACCCTTCGACCTGGGCCCCGCGTGCCACGAGACGGCGCGGTTGCTGGGCGGTATCAAGGATGATCAGCTCGCCGGCCCGACGCCCTGTCCCGACTACGCGGTACGGGACGTGCTGGCGCATCTCGTCGGGCTGACGGTGGCGTTCCGCGACGCCGCGGCGAAGAAGTCCGGGCCGACGACGGACACACCGCCGGATGCCGCCCTTCCCGTACTGCCCGACGACTGGCGTGAGGTGCTCCCCCGGCAGTTGGACGAACTGGCCGAATCCTGGCGTTCGCCCGCCGCCTGGCAGGGCGGCACCCGGGTCGGTGGTGTCGATCTGCCGGGCGCGGTGGCCGGGCTGGTGGCCCTCAATGAAGTGCAGATCCACGGCTGGGACCTGGCGCGGAGCACGGGGCTGCCGTACGCCCCCGCCGAGGCGTCGCTCCGGGCGTCGCTCGCGGTGCTGGCACCGCCCCCGGCGGCCGGGTCCGACGGATCCGATGGGCCTGATGGATCCGATGCGTCCGGCGGGCCTGATGGACCCGGCGGGTCCGATGATCCTGGCGGCTCGGGCCCGGCTCCGGACGGCGTGTTCGGGCCGCCGGTCGAAGTCCCCGAGGACGCCCCACTGCTGGACCGGGTGATCGGCCTGAGCGGTCGCCGCCCCGACTGGCGGCCCGGGGAGTGAGCGGGGCGTGAGCGGGGCCGGCCGCCCGAGGGTCCGGGGGGCTCTGCGGTCGGCCGGCCCGGAACCGACGCCCGGGTCGTCCGCGGGCCCGCCCGAACGCGGTCAGTCGGCGGCGGCCCGGGCGTCGGTGCGCCGGGAGGCGGTGGCGGTGCGCAGCAGTGCGCGGGCCGCCTCCTGGAAGCGTGTGTCCGAGGAGACGACATCCGGTTCCAGGCCCGTGCCCCATATCCGGTGGTCCCGTTCCGCCAGGGTGGTCAGCCGGTGCAGTGCGGACTCCGTCAGGGATTCCGGGCCGAGCGCCGCGAGGGCTTCCAGGGCCCTCATTGGGTCCGCGTGGCGTTCGGCGCAGCTCAGGAGCGTGTCCGCGAGACGCGCGTGATCGGCCAGGTGGGCATGGTCGGCGTCGTGGGTCCGGTCGGCGTCGTCCGGGGCCGCGGTTCCGGTGGCGAGCAGGGCCAGGGCCATCGACGGGGCCCGTTCGGGGTGGGCCAGTCCCCGTTCCAGGGCCGGACGGAGCGTCGCGGCGGCCGGGCCGAGCCGGGCGGCGGCGCGGGCGGCGTGGACGGCTGTCCAGCGCATCCACTCGCTGCCCGACGCCTCCAGTACGGCGGCGATCACCGGCAACGCCTCCCCCGGATCACCGGTCAGCCGCCACAGGGCGAGGGCGATGTCCACGTCCGCGTCCAGCCGTGGGCTCGTCACACGATCGTCGTCCGTACCGAGCGCCGCCCGCAGACGCGGAATCAGCACGGCGGCGTCCTTACCGAGATCGGCCGTGGCCCGGGCGGCCTGCCGTACGCGGTGGAGGTCGGCCGCCTCGAGCTCCGCGGCGAGAACGGTCAGCAGTGGTTCAAGGTCGCCGGTGAGGGAGTGGAGCGCACGCGCGGCGGCGAACCGGCCGGGCTCGGGCCCCTCGGCGGCGGCCTCCGCCAGCGGCACGACAGCCCTCCCCGGATCGACGGCCGCCAGTGCGGCGGGCACGAACGCGGGAAACTCGCCGAGCAGCGCGGCCAGTTCGGGAAAAGCGGGCGCGGCTCGCTCGCCCCAGGAGGCGAGCAGCCGGATGAGCCGGTTCGGCTCGTTCCCGTGGAGCTCCGGCACGGTCAGTCTGACTCTGGCGGCGTCCAGCAGCTCCGGGTGGTACGGAAACGGCCTGTCGTGGTCGGTGCGGGGGAAGCCGCTGGCGGCGCCGAGGGCCGCCGGGCGCCCGGCCAGATCACGCGCGAGCAGCGGGGCCGCCCGCTCGGGGTCCACGACCACCAGGACTTTGAGCGCGCGGTCCGCGACATCGCCGCCCCCGGAGGCGAGCGCCGTCAGCGCGGGCGCCGCGGCGAGCGCGTACGGTCCGAGCTTGTCCAGGGCGCTGAGCGCCGGGCGCGCCGACGCCGGGTCGTCCAACAGCGCGATCAGCGGGTTCGCCAGCCGGGCGGGCGCGCTCCGCGAGGACACACACGCCTGCTCCGTCGCCCACAGGGCCTCCGCGCGCACCTCGTCGTCCGGGACGCGCAGCGCGAAATCGAGCAGCGCGAACGCCGCCTCGCGATCCGCGGGGGTGTCGCGGTCCAGCAGCGCCTCGACGATGTGGTGCAGCGGTTCCGTCCGCTCCGTGTCGAAGCGGTCGGCGACCAGTTGGCCGGCCGGCAGCAGGGACAGCACGGTCTGATGGTGGCTCCCGGTCCAGGGCAGCCCCAGGTCCAGAGTGCCGAAGACGGCGGCGATCCGGAGCTCCCCGGGCTCCCCCGCCGCCAATGCCCCCATGACCATGCCCATCGCCGCGCCCGCGGGGTCGAGCAGTACCGCCCCCGCCAGCAACTCGGCCCGTACGAGCGGCTCCTTCTCCCGCTTCCAGCGCCGCAGCAGCACCGGAAGAACGGGCTCCGCGGCCCCCGTACGCACCGCCGCCCAGACGGCCGCCTGCCGCACCGCCTTGTCCTCGGCGTCGACCAGCGGCAGGATCAGGGGCAGTTGGCCGATCACGGCGGCCTGGCACTCGCCGGGCGGCGTGCCGTCATAAACGGCCTCGCTCTCGGCTATCCCCCCGAGAAGGACGAGCAGATCGTCGGTGCGCACCCCGGCGGCGGCCAGCCCGGCGAGATACGGCACGGCCCGCGCGGACGCCTCGTACACCGACCCCTGGTGGAGGATGCTGCTGTACAGCTCGCCCAGCGCCTCCCCGGCCGCCTCCTCGTCCGCACCCGCCAGCGCCCGCAGCGCCTCGGGCACGTCTTCGGCGCTGCCGTAGGCGTGCTCGAGCTCCGCCCACGGCTGGGCGTCAAGGTCGGCCAATACCTGTGCGAGATCCATGGCGGGAATGCTGCCACGGGGGTCTGACAACGGCGCCCGACGTCCTGCCCCGCGTAACCTCGTCCTGTGTCAGCCTCCCGCCTGAATCGCGTCGCCGTCCTTGTGCTGGAGGGTGCGAAGCCGCTCGATGTCGGCATTCCCGCGCAGGTTTTCACGACCCGCGCGAGCATGCCGTACGAGGTGCGGGTGTGCGGCGCGACACCCGGCCTGGTGACCGGCGGCGACGGCCTCGCGTACGACGTCGCCCACGGCCTCGACGCGCTCGCGTGGGCCGACATCGTCTTCGTCCCCGGCTACCGGTTCCCGGACCGCGACGACCCGCCGCGGGCCGTCGTCGACGCGCTGATCGCCGCCCACGACCGGGGCGCGCGGCTCGCCGCCATCTCGACGGGTGCCTTCGCGCTCGCCGCCACGGGGCTGCTCGACGGCAGGCGCGCCACGACGCACTGGCACTACACGCGGGCACTCATGGCCAGGCATCCGCTCGTCCAGGTCGACGAGAACGTGCTGTTCGTCGACGAGGGCAGCGTGCTCACCTCGGCCGGCGCCGCCTCCGGCATCGACCTGTGTCTGCACATCCTGCGCGGCGATCTCGGAGTGGCCGCGTCCAACCACGCGGCCCGGCGTCTGGTCGCCGCCCCCTACCGCAGCGGCGGGCAGGCCCAGTACGTACCGCGCAGCGTGCCCGAGCCGCTCGGCGAGCGGTTCGCCGCCACCCGCGAGTGGGCGCTGCACCGGCTCGGCGAGCACCTCACCCTCGGCACACTGGCGCGGCAGGCGGGAGTCTCGCCGCGCACGTTCTCCCGGCGCTTCGTCGAGGAGACCGGCTACACGCCGATGCAGTGGGTGATGCGCGCCCGTATCGACCTGGCCCGCGAACTGCTGGAGCGCTCGCAGCGGGGCGTCGAACAGATCGCCGCCGACGTCGGGCTCGGCACCGGCGCGAATCTGCGCCTGCACTTCCAGCGCATCCTCGGCACCACACCGAGCGAGTACCGGCGCACCTTCACCCGGGGCGAGTAACCCGCCCGGCGCCGCGTGACGGGATCCTTTCGAACCATGGCGATCCCGCCACTGTCGGCGGCCCTGGCCGCGGGCGAGCCTGGTGGCGAAGGGAAGGGACACCACTCATGACTCGCATCGCCATCAACGGATTCGGCCGCATCGGACGCAATGTGCTGCGCGCGCTGCTGGAGCGCGACAGCGCCCTGGAGATCGTCGCTGTCAACGACCTGACGGAGCCCGCCGCTCTCGCCCGGCTGCTCGCCTACGACAGCACGGCCGGCCGGCTCGGGCGTCCGGTGACCGTCGAAGGGGACACCCTCCTCGTCGACGGCCGTCGGATCACGGTGCTGGCCGAACGCGAACCGGCGCGGCTGCCGTGGGCCGAACTCGGCGTCGACATCGTCCTGGAAGCCACCGGCCGCTTCACCTCGGCCAAGGCCGCCCGCGCCCACCTCGACGCGGGCGCGAGGAAGGTACTCGTCAGCGCGCCGTCGGACGGCGCCGACGTCACGCTCGCGTTCGGGGTCAACACCGACGCCTACGACCCCGCCGTGCACACGATCGTCTCGAACGCCTCCTGCACCACCAACGCGCTCGCGCCGCTGGCCGCGGTCCTCGACGAACTCGCCGGTATCGAGCACGGGTTCATGACGACGGTGCACGCCTACACACAGGAGCAGAACCTCCAGGACGGTCCGCACCGCGACGCCCGTCGCGCCCGGGCCGCCGGCGTCAATATCGTGCCGACCACGACCGGTGCCGCCAAGGCGATCGGCCTGGTGCTGCCGAACCTCAACGGCAAGCTGTCGGGCGACTCGATCCGCGTACCCGTGCCGGTGGGCTCGATCGTCGAGCTCAACACGACGGTGGCCCGCGATGTGACACGCGACGATGTGCTGGCGGCGTACCGCGCCGCGGCGGAAGGGCCGCTCGCCGGCGTCCTGGAGTACTCGGACGACCCGCTCGTGTCGTCCGACATCACCGGCAATCCCGCCTCGTCGATCTTCGACTCGGCCCTCACTCGCGTCGACGGCCGCCACGTCAAGGTGGTCGCGTGGTACGACAACGAGTGGGGCTTCTCGAACCGCGTGATCGACACGCTTGAGCTGCTCGCCATCCGCTGATCTGACGCCGGGCCTGCTGCGCGGTCCGGGCCGGCGCCATCGGCTCCCCCTCGCGTGCGGGCACGAGACACATCTCACCGTCCCGGGAGGTGAGGTACCGGCAGCGTGCGGTACGACACCTCCCGGGCACGGCTGCCAGAGACCCCGCTGGGGTCCCTGGCCTCCGGTCGTGGGCCGTCCCCCGCGACCGGATGTCCTGAAGTGTGTCCTGGCGTGTGCCCTGGCGGGATCAGCCCTGTTCGGCGATCCGCGCGAGACGCTGGGCCTCGGTCCGTGTGTGGCGGGCGATGGTGTCCTCGTCCACCGTGGTCAGATGACCGCCCTCCACCACGGGTCGGCCGTTGACGAGGGAGAGTGTGACGGGGGCGGCGGCGCCGAAGATCAGCGCGGTCACCGGGTCCGCGATGGAGGCGTGGGCGAGGGTGTCCAGCTTCCACATGACCAGGTCGGCGAGCTTCCCCGGCTCGATGGAGCCGATCTGGTCGGCGCGGCCGAGGACCTGGGCACCACCGTACGTACCGAGCCGCAGCGCCTGGCGGGCGTTGAGCGCGGACTCGCCGTGGGCGCTGAGCCGGTTGATGAGCAGCGCGTTGCGCAGTTCGGTGTGGAGTTCCCCGGACTCGTTCGAGGCGGTGCCGTCGACACCGAGGCCGACCGGTACACCGGCCCTGAGCATGTCGGGGACCCGCGCGATCCCGGCGGCGAGCCGGGCGTTGGACGAGGGGCAGTGGGCGACGCCCGTGCCGGTACGGCCGAAGGCCTGGATGTCGGTGTCGTTCATATGGACGCAGTGGGCCATCCACACATCGGGGCCGAGCCAGCCGGTCGACTCGAAGTAGTCGGTGGGCCCCATCCCGAACAGTTCCTTGCAGAACTGTGCCTCCTCCACCGTCTCGCTGCCGTGGGTGTGCAGCCTGACGCCCTTGCGGCGCGCCAACTCGGCGCCCTGCTTCAGCAGTTCGGTGGTGACGGAGAAGGGCGAGCAGGGCGCTACGGCGATCTGGGTCATCGCGTCGAAGGAAGCGTCGTGGTGGTTGTCGATGGTCTTCTCGGTGGCGGCGAGCGCGCTGTCGAGGGATTCGACGGCGAAGTCCGGGGGCAGTCCGCCGTCCGATGTGCCGCGGTCCATGGAGCCGCGGGCGAGGGTGAACCGTACGCCCATCTCCGCCGCGGCCTCGATGATCGCACCGGACAGGTCGCCCGTGCCGCGCGGATGGACGTAGTGGTGGTCCATCGCGGTGGTGACACCGCCGCGCACCATCATCGCCAGCGAGCCCTGCGCGGCGGCGCGGACCATCGGCTCGTCGAGCCGCGCCCAGGTCGGATACAGCGCGACCAGCCAGTTGAACAGATTGTGGTCGGTGGCGAGTCCGCGGGTGAGCCACTGGTAGAAGTGGTGGTGTGTGTTGACCAGGCCGGGCGTGACGAGATGGCCGGTGCCGTCGATACGGCGGACCGCGTTCTCGGGCTCGCGCTCCGGACGGACCGGGGCCGGGCCCGCGCCGACCGACTCGATCCGGTTGTCCGCGACGACGACATGTCCCGAGGTGTACTCGGTGTCGTGCGCGTCCACCGTCGCGATGGCGCAGTTCTCGATGACGATACGCGAAGCAGCCATGGCGGTTCCTCTTCCTGATTCCTGAGTCCGGGGCTGAGTTCGGGCTGAGTTCGGGCTGAGTTCGGGCCGACGACGGGTCAGAGATTGGTCAGATCGACCGGGATCCGCGGCTCGGTTCCGTCCCGCAGGACGGTCGCCTCGATCAGCCCGTAGGGCCGGTCCGCCGCGAGGTAGACCTCGTTGTCGTTCTTCAGTCCGAACGGCTCCAGATCCACCAGGAAATGATGCTTGTTCGGCAGCGAGAACCGGATCTCGTCGATCTCGCCACAGCGGTCGATGATCCTCGAACCCATCTGGTAGAGGGTCTGCTGGAGAGAGAGCGAGTAGGTCTCGGCGAAGGCCTGGAGCAGATGCCTCCTGGCCTCCTCGTAGGACCGCTCCCAGTCCGGCATGCGGGTGTCGTCGCCCGACCAGCCGTAACGCCACCTGGCGGACACCTCGGTGGCAAGGATGCGGTCGTACGCCTCTTTGAGAGTGGTGTACTTGTCCTTGACGTAACCCCAGAATTCGGAGTCCGTCGAGTTCATCACGGTCAGATCCTTCAGACCGGAGATGACCTGCCAGCGCTCACCGTCGAAGGTGATCTGGGTGAGCCGGGTCTCCTGGCCCTTGCGGACGAAGGAGTGCTTGGCCTCGTCCGCGCCGACGTGCCCGGAGTCGCCGCCCGAGGTCTCGATGCGCTCCCAGGCGTACTCCTCGATCCGGATGCGCGCCTGCCGGATCGGCTCCTGACTGGTGACGAAGTGCCGGGCGAGATGGATACCGAACCGCTCGGCCGATTCGACGCCGTGTTCCTTGGCGAACGCGTAGACCGTGTTCTTGGTGGTGTCGGTCGGCAGTACATGCGCGTTGGAGCCCGAGTAGTGGACGTCCTCCATCTCGCCGGAGAGCGCGACGGAGACATTGAGGTCCTTGACGTGGTGGGTGCCGCCGTCCCGCGTGATCCTGACGACGCGGTTCTCCGCCTTGCCGTACTGGTTCTGACCGAGCGTCACGGGGCGGCTCGGGCGGCTCGGGCGGCTCGGGCGGGGCTGATCGGTCATGTCCTAGCTCCCTCGGTATACGGAGTAGCCGAACGGGTTGAGCAGCAGCGGTACGTGATAGTGCTCGCCGGGGGTGACGGTGAAGGTGATCGCCACCTCCGGGAAGAACACACCGCGGTCCCTCGCGCGGGGGGCGTCCTGCCGTGCCTCGGCTTCCTGCCTGCTGGTGAAGTACGCCTCGGTCTCGAAGTCGAGACGTACCCGCGTGGTGCCCACCGGCAATTCCGGCAGATCCTCGCACCGCCCGTCTGCGTCGGTACGCGCACCGCCGAGCGCCTCCCACCGCGCGCCGGGGCCGCCACGGGCCGCGAGCGCGATGGCGACGCCCTCGGCGGGGCGTCCGATGCTGGTGTCCAGGATGTGGGTGGACACCGAGGCCGTGGTGGCGGTGCTCATGAGTCGTCGTCCTCCGCTACGAGACGGGTCAGCCGGATCCGGTTGATCTTGCCGAGTTCGGTGCGCACGATCGCACGCTCCCGTTCCGGTGTGTGGCCCATCCGGCTCTTCAGCGCGTCGCGCATTCGCTCACCGGTGGCTCCGGTGGCGCAGATCAGGAAGACATGTCCGAACCGCTCCTGGTAGGCGAGGTTCAGTTCGAGCATCTCGGCCTTCAGCTCCTGCGACGCGCCCGCCATCCCGCGCTGTTCACGGGCGGAGGCCGGGTCTTCCGGCTTCGGCCGGCCGATCGGCGGGTGTCCCGCCAGCGCCTCGGCCAGTTCCGCGCCGTCCAGCTCACGGGTCGCGGTGTCACTGGCGGCGAGGAGAGCGTTCAGATCGGGGAACGGGCGCCGGGCGAGGACCTTGGCCCCCCACGCCCGGCCGGCGCACACCTCGTGCAGTGCGGCCAGCGCCACATCGTCGGGTGAGGTGTTGAACCGGGTGAGACCCGGTCGCGGTGTCGACGTCACGGGAGCCTCCGTGGCTGTGCTGGGCGGGCTTCGCCCAGGTCCTGTCCGGTCGATCATCTGCGTCGGCGCAAGTAATGTCGTGGTGTGAGTAGCAGCGAAGAGAGCATCCGACTGGCGGCGGGCGACGCCGAGTTGACCATTACC
>NZ_JBEOUD010000036.1:0-83896 GCF_040303865.1 Streptomyces sp. NPDC094034
GAGGGGCTTCCTTTCCGTCGGGGTCTGTTGCCGACCGCAGGTCGGTGGGCCCTGCGGGGCTGCGCGGCAGTGGAGTGGGGCGGCCCGGCACCGGCAAAGCGACTGACGGTCGGGGAGTGGTCGGGACTCATGCCCCGCTGTGCGGGCCCGTTGTCGGGTGACACCTGTTGTCTGGGGCGGAGAGCCTGCCACCCACCCCCTATGTCCCATTTTGGAAGGGGCTTTGGGGAGTGCTCCGGCGGGTCATGCGTCCTGAGTTCGGTTAACCGGGCCCCATGACGCATCCCCCCTCAGACAGGCCCACTCAGCGCCTCACCAGTCACATCCGCCCTGGGGCACGTGAGCGGAGGGAGGGGTGTGACTCATGGGGCGGCAGTGGGCCGGTCAGGGGTGGCGATGTGCCGTGGAGACGACTTAACCGAACCCAGGACGCACGACCTGCCCGGGGTCCCTGAAATGGCCCGCCAAACTGGGACATAGGGGGCGGGTGGCGAGTCCGTCCACCCCTGCTGACGGGTGCACCCGCCAACGGACTGTCACCAGCGGGGCATGAGTCCCCACCAACCACCCGCATCAGCTCGCCGAGCCGGGGCCGGGCCGCCCCACTCCACTCCCGCCCAGCCCCGCAGGGCCCACCGGCCCGCAGGCCGGGAAAGAAGCCGCCCCACGATCCCAGCCCCCCCGGGGACCCCTCCCCCCGGGCCGCCCCCCTCAAAGCAGCACTTGCGGTGGAGGGTTGGGAGTCAAGGGTGGGCGCAGCCCATCGGCTTGCCGACGCGACGAAGGAGCGCCCTTGACGCCCAACCCGCAACCGCGAAACTGAAACCCAGGGGCGGCCCCCACCCGCCATCAAACACACCGGCCCACCCCGACTACCCCTCGGTCCTCACCCGCACCCCACAACACACCGCCACCAGCGGGGCATGAAGCCCAGCCCGTTCCCGACCGTCAGACGCTTTGCCGGTGCCGGGCCGCCCCACTCAACTCCCGCGCAGACACCGTCACAGTCGGCCCAGCATGAGGGCCACGACAATCACCCACAGGCTCGCGCCGACGGTTACCGCGATGGCGGCGAGGCGCGTCATTCGCGTTCCCTCGTGCCCGCCGGCGGACAGCCGAAGATCCGCTCGTACAGGGCGACTTCGTCCGGTGCCTGATAGGCGAACAGCGCCTCCCAGCGTTTGTACTCCCGGTGGGCACGCCGCCGACGTGGGCTGACCACCCGTAAGGCGACGGCGAGCGCGCCCGTGAACCAGCGCCGTACGCGCTTCATACCCCACCCCTGCTGCTCCACTTGTTGCGTTCCGCCACCCGCGCACTGAGTTCTTCGGGCGACCCGCCGACGGGCTCGTCGCCGACCGGGCGAGACGTTCGCTCCGCGCCCTCCCCACCCGCCGGGTCCTTCCACACGAGAAGCGCGCCGTCCGCCCCGAACGTGGCGATCAGCAGGGACAGAAGACGCCGTGCGTCGCTAGTCGTCATCGGACAACCGCCGCATCAGTCCGGCCTCAACTTCCCGCATCAACTCCGGGGTTGCTGTCGCGTAGCCATCGCGCGGGACCCACTCCGGGACGAGTCGCCAGAAGTCCTCGGTCGCGTCTTCGGTGGGATCCACCATGTCGCACCCTTCTTACGATTAGTTACGAACCGTGTTCAGAGTGCGACGTACCGCGCTACGTTGGGAAGCGGTTCACCGTCCGACCTGTGCATTGGTCTCACTGGCGTACCTCCACACGCCTGACCTGCACGGATACGACGAGTGACATCGGGTCTCAGGTCAGTGGTCAAGGAGGTTTCGCATGACGGAGCAGCGCGATGTTGACGAGACGGTGAGGAGTCCCCAGGAGGCATTCGGCGACGCATTGCGCAACGCCCGTGAATTGCGAGCGGCCGGCAAGTTGTCGCAGTCGGCCCTGGCGAAGATGGCACGTACGTCAAAGTCAACCGTCAGCCGGATCGAGCGCGGAGTTCCGCCGATCGCCAGCACCTTGCCCGCTGTGTTTGATCAAATCTTTGAGACGGACGGGCTGTTCAAGCGGCTGTACGAAGAGGTGGTCTCGCGATCGTTCCCAGCCCTGTACCGGCGACGCATGAGACTGGAGGGCGAGGCCATCGCCATCTGGGAGTGGTCCCCCACCATCATCCCCGGTCTCTTTCAGACCGCCGAGTATGCCCGCGCGCTGTTTCGGGCCAATAACCCACGGGCGACTGAAGATGAGATCGCGGGATTTCTGCGTGCACGACTCGCGCGGCAGGACCAACTACGGGGCGACGCTCCACCGAACGTCCGTGTAGTGCTGTGCGCGTCTGTGATCGCGCGTCGCATTGTGAGCCGCGACGCGATGCGCGGGCAACTGGCGGTGCTCCTGGGTCAAACAGAACGCCAGACCACGCGCCTCCAGGTGCTGCCACTCGACGCCGAACCGCATCCGCTCATCGATGGACCCGTCACGTTCCTGACGGCGCCAAATCATGTGACCGTAGTCTGTGTTGATGCGTTCCGTACGGCGGACATCAACGAAGATCCTGAACATGTCCGGACGGCCGTACGCGCCTACGATGACTTGACCAGCGAGGCGCTTTCAGCACGGGACAGCGCTGCCTTCATGAGAAAGCAGATGGAGAAACTGTGAACCCAAACTCCGTCCCCACCGCGTGGGTCAAGTCCACCTACAGCAACGGTGATGGCGGCAACTGCGTCGAGTGGTCCCCCACCCACGCCCACGCCCACAACCTCGTCCCCATCCGCGACAGCAAAGCCCCCCATCTCCCCCACCTCACCCTCACCCCCCACGCCTGGACCAGCTTCGTGGCCTTCGCCACCACCCACGCCACCGCCTACGCGGACGACGCCGGCCAGTAGCGGATCTCCAGCATCGTGCAGCCCGTCTCCGTCCGGTACGGCCCGTGCGGCATCCCTGGCGGCCGCGACGCGTAGTGACCCGCCGTGAATGTGACGCCCAGCGTCAGATCGTGCAGTTCGCCTTCGAGGAGGTAGACCTCTTCGTAGTACTCGTGCCGAATGACCCCCGCCTCGGAGGTGTCCAGTCCCGGGGCCCAGCGCGCGAGACGAGTCAGCTCTCCCGCGTCGCCCGGGGCCGTGCTGAGCACCCGTTCCGTGACGCCGGGCTGCCCGTCGACGTCCCTCCACGGCAGGTCCGCCGCGTCGAGGAACTCATGCATGTCCTTCATCCGATGGCCGCCGCCCACGCGATCCCGTCGACCATGTCCCCTGTACCGGCACTGGCCTCGCGCTCGCTGGGGCTGCCTGATCCCCCCTTGCTTGCCGTGCTCTTGTTGTCGGCGTCCCACATGGTCTTCGTCCTCCCACACCGGTTCGACGCGCGCTCGGGCGCACGAGGGACAGTTCATCACCGCTGAACTGCCTGGGCCCCGCTCCGGCGTGTGCCGGGCGGCCATGGTATGTGGGGCCGTGGTACGTGCGGAGCGCGTCAACGCAACGCGTCGATCGCCCGCACGATCAGCGCACGGGCGCCTGCCCCGTACACCGCCATACTCCGCAGCGTCTCAAACGCCTTTGTGTACAGAGCGATCTCGCTCGGCTGCGTGTGTGTCACTCGGGCCGAGATCAGCTCGACTGAGACGAGCGTGTCGTCGTACATGTGGAACAGTTCCTGCGGGAAGAGGCTCCTGTCGGGCGTCGCCCTCGGAATGATGCCCAGTGATACCGCCGGAAGGGCCCCGGCGGTGAGCAGGTAGCCGAGTTGTGCCGCCATGGCGTCGTGGTCCCCCAACTGGTAGTAGAGCGCGGACTCTTCGATGACGAGGACAAAGCGGTGCCCGGCCCTCTCGATGATCTTGGAGCGCTCGACCCGCGCCGCCGCGGCCTGCTTCGCATCATCCGGGACATCGAGCAGACGGGCATTGCCGCTGAGGAGAGCAGACGCGTACCCCTCCGTCTGCAAGAGCCCCGGAATGAGGCTCGGTGAGTAGACCCGAAACAGTTCGGTCGATTCGTACAGTCGCACGTAGCTGTCTTGCAGGTGCCGAAGTCCGGCTCGTACCCGGCGTTGCCACTCGACGAACTGAGACTCCGCATTGAGGGATTGCGCGATGATGTCCGGCGCCTGATTCGGCGCGTCGCACGCATTGCACCACCGTCGGATGTCGTCCGGGGAAGGGGGAGTCCGCGCGTTCTCGATGCGCGACGTCTTCGGATGGGTCCAGCCGCAGCGCGCGGCCAGCTCACTGCCGGTGAGCCCCACCTCGGCTCGGAGAGCTCGCAGCCGGTTGGCGACGCGCTCGCGGGCCGCCTGTGCTGAGGACGAAGGAGACTCGGGCATGAGCGGGCGTGGTTACCTTTGGGTTAGTTGACCGTGTAGTTCTCGTGGGGCACCGCGCGCTCCCACACCACTTCGAAGGCGTCGGCACACAGCTTCGCCGTCGCAGGATCGTCGCTCATCTCGCCGCCGGCCGACGCCCCGTTTCCGGTGAAGTGGTTCCAGCGGATCAGCCGCCCGTCGATGAGCCAGAAGTCGTTGCCGGGCAACGCCACATCCGAGGCTCGACGGCGTGGCAGCCATCGGACCTCCTCGCCTGCCCCCAGGTTGACGGGCGTTCCGGCATGCTCGTAGCGGATGTAATCACTGGGCGGTTCGGAGACGATGCGGACCCGGCGGACCACGACACCGCGCGTCACCGCGCGTCGGATCAACTCGACCCACGGCCCCCAGTAGGGAGAGCCGGGGTCGATGTCGCGTTGCCCCGTCGCTCTCCAGCGCGCGAAGTCGTCGGCCTCGCTGTCCACCCCGTACGCGTCGCGCATTTCCAGATGACAGGCCGTCCGCTGTGCTCCGTCGAGGAGTTCAGTGAAGCTCGGTACCTTCTGCGACATCACAGGCCCTCCTCAAGAGCGGCACCATGCGGGCCGGAATCCGGACTACTGCCTCGTGATCGGGGATGCCCATCGCGTGCCCGGGCAGCTCGAACACGGCGCACTCCGCTTCGACTTCCGGCCCCGGTTTCCATCCCTGAATGATCAGCTCACCCGTGCTTTCGTCGACCCACACGGTCGGGCTCTCCCCCGTACCGGTGTTGGGGTCGATCCCGATGAACCGTAATTTCATCGCTGCCTCCGGCACTCTTGATGTGCGTGGATGTGCACAACATTCACCCTCCGGAGCCACCGCGTCAAGGGCACCAAATAGCCGAAGGGCAGCGGAAATATCGCGGCGTGAACATTGGTGCACATTGCTGGAAGCGGCGAACATCACTTCTCTACCGTCAAGGTCTGACCCCATCCATGACGGCAGGGGCCGGCAGTGGACACGCGGCTCCTGCCACGCGCGGTGCCGCCTCACCCACCCGGAGCCTTACCGCCCGGTCAAAGGAAGTGAGTCCATGGAACAGTTCGAGCGCGCCCGGTTGGACGCCTACTTCGCGCGCATCGCCGACCACTTCGCACCGGTCGAGCGCCCGTCGTCCTTCCTGATCACTCATCTGCTGCCCGAGCGTCCATCGTTCGTACAGGCAGTGGGAAAGAGCAGCGCCCTGCGGGCCGTGCTGCCCAAGCCGAGGTCCATCGCCCCGGCCGCACTGCGCGAGGTCGAGAAGACGATCCCGTGCGACTCCCTGACGCGCGACCTGTTCGAAGACGCGTACGCCGCAGTCGAGTACATCGAGTCGCGCGCGCCCGGCGAGGACGTCGTCCTCCTGGACGTGGGCGGCTACTTCGCCCCCTCGCTCGACGCGCTGGGCGACCGCTTCTCCGGGCGTATCGTCGGCATCGTCGAGGACACCGAGAACGGCCACCGCCGCTACGCCGACCGCGACAAGCTGCCCTGCCCCGTGATCTCCGTCGCACGCAGCCCGTTGAAGATCCCCGAGGATTTCCTCGTAGGGCAGTCCGTCGTGTTCTCCGCCGAAGCCCTCATGCGTGGCCGCGGCGACATCCTGCACGGCCGCCCCGCGCTCGTGATCGGTTTCGGCAAGCTCGGTTCGAGCATCGCCCGCCTGCTCCACGCCAAGGGCGTACAGGTCACTGTGTACGACGTCGACCCCGTCCGGCAGACACACGCGCTCTCCCAGGGCTTCATTGTGGCGCGGGATCGTGACGCCGCCCTGCACGGCGCGGGTCTGGTCCTCTGCGCGACCGGCGCGGTGTCGCTGCGCTGCGAGGACTTTTCGAGCCTGCGCAACGGTGCTTACGTCGCGACCGTGACCTCGTCCGAGGACGAAGTCGACCTCGCCGCACTGCCCAGGGTCTACCAGCGGTCGCCCCAAGGCGATCACGTCACGCGCTACTCAACGACCGGCCACTACTTCTACCTGCTCAACGGAGGTAACGCCGTCAACTTCCTGCACGGTGCCTCTGTCGGACCCTTCATCTTCCTCGTGCAGGCGGAGATTCTCGCCGGAATCCAGTTGCTCACTCGCGGCGACCTCGGACCCGGTCTGCACGAGGTGGGCGCCGACGATCGGGCGACCATCGCAGCCACGTGGCTCAGCTACTTCAACCGATAGAGGACAGGAGCGACCCATGCCGGTCACCGCACAGCACGTACGCGAAACAGTGGATGCCTACCTCGCCGAGCACCCTGACGAAAACGACAGCCTGTCAGCCCTCATCCGGACGCTCGACCAGGCGGGCGACACGATCGCCTCACGCAAGGAGTTCCGGGGCCACGTCACAGCCGGCGCCGTGCTGCTGCGCCCCGACGGCCGCGTACTCACCATCGAGCACCGTGTCCTGCGTGAGTGGCTGCTGCCCGGCGGGCACGTCGAGGAGTGCGACACGACGCTCGTAGACGCCGCGTTGCGCGAACTGGAAGAAGAAACAGGGATCGCTCCCGACCGCGTCGAGCCGGACAGCGGCCTGCCTCTCCACATTGATGTACACACGATCCCGGCGAATCCGGGAAGGGGGAGCCGCGGCATCTTCACTTCGATTTCCGGTTCTTGTTCCGCACGACGGCCGACATGGTCGAGCTGCGAGGGGAGGAAGTCACGGCGTGCTCATGGCAGTTCGCCGACACGCTGACAGTTGAGCCCCTGCGCTTTCGCGTAATGAACGCCTCAAGGTAGCGCCGGCTGACGGACGCAGCTCGGCCGCGCCAGGTCCTGTCCGGTCGATCTTCGCGGATAAGCCCGCGGCGTCTGGTGCCGTGCATCGCAAGGCGGAGGATCGCTTATGTACTGGACGTACTTGGGCGACTGACGACAACGCGGCGAGGTGCGGTGCCAGGCGTCGCGGGCCCGCGAAGATCGACCGGACAGGACCTAGCCGCAGAGGCATCGGGGCCGCTGTGCGTCAGGGCATCACCGCAGGTCAGTCGTCGTTACCGGCGGCGTGGATCTCCTCCGCCGCCGCCCACGCGATCACGTCGAGCATCGCTCACGAACGCGACTCCCGAACCGGGTCGCGTGTACACGTGAGCGCGTACACTAGTCTCATGACTGAGAACACCGTGACCGTACGGGAAGCCCGCGCGCACCTCGCCGACCACATCAACCGGGCCGAGGAAGGCGTTCCGACTGTCATCACGCGCAACGGCGCTCCGGTGGCAGCCGTAGTCCCCATCGCGGACTTCGAAGCGCTGGAGGGAGCCGCCGACGTCATGCTGGCGCGCGAAGCCGAAGCGGTCCTGGCCGAGGGCGGTCCCACAGTGACGATGGCGGAACTGCTGGCAGACCTGTTCACCGAGCAGGACGGCGAAGCGGCGTGAAGTACGCCTTCCGATTCACCACGGCGGCACAGCGGCAGCTCCGGGCCGTCAGCCGACCCGAGGCCATGCGCATCCTGACCGCACTGACCGCGCTCGGTGACGACCCGTACCGCGAGGACGCCGACGTCAAGAAGCTCACCGGCCCGTCCGGGCTCTACCGGCTCCGGGTCGGAAGCTACCGGGTCGCCTACCAGATCAACGATGGTGAACTCGTCATCCTCGTCGTCAAGCTCGGCGACCGCCGGGACGTTTACCGCAACCTGTAGGCGGTCAGGCCAAAGACCATCCGATCCCGTCCAGGATGTCGTGTTCGCTGACCACGACCTCCTGGGCGCCGGTCCGCTCCATGATCGCGAGGAGTACGAGGGCGCCCGCGCCGATGACGTCCACCCGGCCCGGGTGCATGACGGGGATCGCGGCGCGTTCCGCGTGTGTGGCGTGGAGCAGGCGGGTGGCGATGCGCTGGACCTGGTCGTACGGGATCCGGGAGTGGTGGATCGCGGCGGAGTCGTACTCGGTCAGGCCGAGCGCGATCGCGGCGACCGTGGTCACGGAACCGGCCAGGCCGACCAGGGTGCGGGCCTCGCGCAGCGGGACCGTCTGTTCGGCCAGGTCGAGGGCCGCCTCGATGTCGGCGCGGATCGCGGCGATGGCCGTATCGGTGGGCGGGTCGACGGGGACGCCGTCCCGTACGAGGTGGCGTTCGGTCAGCCGTACGCAGCCGATGTCCACGGAGCGCGCGGCGCGCACGTGATCGTCGCCGACGACGAACTCGGTCGAGCCGCCGCCGATGTCCACGACCAGGTAGCTGTTCCCGTCGGCCGGGCCCAGTTCCTTCGTCGCGCCGGTGAAGGAGAAGGCCGCCTCCTGGTCGCCGGTGATCACCTCGGGCTCCACGCCCAGGATGTCCAGGACCCCGCTGACGAACTCGGCGCGGTTCTCGGCGTCCCGCGAGGCGGAGGTGGCGACGAAGCGTACGCGCTCGGCGCCGTGTTCCTTGATGAGGGCGGCGTACTCCCGGCAGGCGGCGAAGGTACGTGCCAGCGCCTCGGGAGCGAGCCGGCCCGTCCTGTCCACGCCCTGGCCGAGGCGGACGATCTTCATCCGGCGGTCGAGGTCGACCAGTTCACCCGTCTCGGGGTGCGCGTCCGCGACGAGCAGGCGGATCGAGTTCGTACCGCAGTCGATGGCGGCGACCCTGGTCATGCCTTCTCCCTCTCGTCGTGGGACGGACCGTCGGAGGGACCGCCGGACGGACCGCCGGACGGACCGTCGGAAGGGCCCGGACCGTCGGACGGGCCGGACACGCACGGCGTCACACACGGGCCCTTCGCCCACCACTCCGGCAGCATCGCGATCGCCTCGTCGCCCAGCGGGTTCACCCCGGGCCCGGCCGCCAGCGAGTGGCCGACCAGGACATGCAGGCACTTCACCCGGTCCGGCATGCCGCCGGCGCTCGGGAAGCCCTCCAGGACCTCGATGGCGTCACGGCGCCCGATGTAGTCCTCGTGGGCCGCGCGGTACGCGGCGGCCAGCTCGGGATCGGTCGCGAGGCGCTCGGTCATCTCCTTCATGACGCCGTTCGCCTCCAGCGTGCCGATGGCCGAGGCCGCGCGCGGGCAGGTGAGGTAGTACGTCGTCGGGAAGGGGGTGCCGTCGGGGAGCCGCGGGGCGGTCTCGACCACGTCCGGCAGGCCGCAGGGGCAGCGGTGCGCGATGGCGCGCAGCCCGCGCGGCGGGCGGCCCAGCTGTTCTTCGAATGCCGCGACGTCCGCCTCGGTGGGTTCCGTGCGTTCGGTCTGCGGAGGGGGCGTGTCCATGCCTGCCTAGGTATGTTCTGCGGTTCTCGGGCGTTCTCGGGTGTTCTCGGGTTTTCTCAGGTGTTCTGGGAGTTCTTGAGCGCCTCGGGTGTTCTTGGGTGTCCTCGGTACTCTGTCGCGGGCCGTCCCCGGCTATCTGTCCTGGCGGTCCGCGTTGTCCACGCCGTCCAGCACATTCGAGTACCAGGGGCGACCCGTCGCCCCCCGTTCCTCGCGGCGCTGCTCGCGCACATCCGGGTCGATCACGGTGTAGCCGGTCTCCCCAGGCATCACGTAATGCAGATGCTCCCGGGCCAGCCGCTGGATGTACGCGTCGTCCTGGAGCCGCGCCTTCTCGTCGCGCAGCTCCTCGACCCGCTGCTTCGCCTCGCGGGCCAGCCGCTCCTGGTCGGCGATCTCGTTCCGCTGCGACACGTACTGCCGCATCGGATACGCGAGCGCCACCACCAGTGTGCACACGACCAGGGCGAGGAAAGCGGCCCGGCCGGTGAGCCGGGAGCGGCGGTCCTGCCTGCGGTTCTGCGAGCGGTAGACCCGGGCGGCCGTCTGCTCGCCGAGCAGTCGCAGCCTGGTCGCGGTGGAGAACCGGTCCCGGTTCCCGGCCATGGCTCGCCTCCCCTTTTACGTCCCCTGTTGTACGTACGTCCCCGGACACGGTACGGGACCGCGGCCGGGGACGTACGGACGACGGGCGGAGCCGCCCCTCGCCCTCGTACCGACAGGATCAGGAAGAACGCATCCTCTTAATGGTTCTTACTGGTTCGCGGAGCGAAACCGCGGGAACGCGCTGCGGCCCGCGTACACCGCCGCGTCGTCGAGGATCTCCTCGATGCGCAGCAGCTGGTTGTACTTGGCGACGCGCTCGGAGCGGGCCGGGGCGCCGGTCTTGATCTGACCGCAGTTGGTGGCGACGGCGAGGTCGGCGATGGTGACGTCCTCGGTCTCACCGGAGCGGTGGGACATCATGCACTTGAAGCCGTTGCGCTGGGCCAGCTCGACGGCGTCCAGGGTCTCGGTCAGCGAACCGATCTGGTTGACCTTGACGAGCAGGGCGTTGGCCGAGCCCTCCTCGATGCCACGGGCCAGGCGCTCCGGGTTGGTGACGAACAGGTCGTCGCCGACGATCTGGACCTTGGAGCCGAGCTTGTCCGTGAGGACCTTCCAGCCGGCCCAGTCGTCCTCGAAGAGCGGGTCCTCGATGGAGACGAGCGGGTACGAGGCGACGAGCTCCTCGTAGTACTCGGTCATCTCGGCCGCCGAGCGCGACTTGCCCTCGAACTCGTACGACCCGTCCTTGTAGAACTCGGACGCGGCGACGTCGAGCGCGAGCGCGATGTCGCGGCCGGGGACGTAACCGGCCTCCTTGATCGCTTCGAGGATGAGGTCGAGCGCGGCGCGGTTCGACTCCAGGTTCGGCGCGAAGCCGCCCTCGTCGCCGAGGCCGGTGGACAGGCCCTTCTGCTTCAGGACCTTCTTGAGGGTGTGGTAGACCTCGGCACCCCAGCGCAGGGCCTCGGAGAAGGACTCCGCGCCGATCGGGGCGATCATGAATTCCTGGATGTCCACGTTGGAGTCGGCGTGCGAGCCGCCGTTCAGGATGTTCATCATCGGAACGGGCAGCAGGTGCGCGTTCGGGCCGCCGAGGTAGCGGAAGAGCGGGAGGTCCGAGGCCTCGGAGGCGGCGTGCGCGACGGCGAGGGAGACGCCGAGGATGGCGTTGGCGCCGAGCGACGACTTGTCCGGGGTGGCGTCCAGGTCGAACATCGCCTGGTCGATCAGGCGCTGCTCGGTGGCGTCGTACCCGACCAGCTCAGGGCCGATCTGCTCGATGACGGCGAGGACGGCCTTCTCGACGCCCTTGCCCTGGTAGCGGTTCTGGTCACCGTCGCGGAGCTCAAGGGCCTCGAACGCACCGGTGGAGGCACCGGAGGGGACAGCAGCACGACCCGTGCTGCCGTCGTCGAGGCCGACCTCGACCTCGACCGTGGGGTTGCCTCGGGAGTCGAGGATTTCCCGGGCTACGACGACGTCGATGGACGGCACGAGCATCTCCTTCTGGGATGTGACGCTTGGAGTGCAGGGTCTCATTGGCCTTGCGACACGAGACTATCCGGCGCGGGGTCATCGGTCGGCCGGTGCCCGCCACCTAAGACGGAATGGGGCCCGATTCCCCCACGCCGGAGCCCGCGGGGGCCGGGTACGCGGGAGGGTGGCGCCGGGTCCGCGGGTGAGCGGGAGCCGCGTCCGCGGGTGAGCGGGGGCCACAGGCGAAACCCCGGCCCGGCGCGTACGGGGGATTACGCGCCGGGCCGGGGCGGTCTCGGGTGGGGACGGTCCCGAGGGGCTCCGGTGGGGACTGACCGGGGGGGCTCCGCTGGGGACGGTCCCCGGAGACTCCGGTGGAGACGGTCCCCGGGGGCTCCGCTGGGGACGGTCCCGAGGGGAGAGCGGTCCCGGTTCCGGATACGGCCCGGACGAGGCCGGGTGGGTCAGCTCAGGTGGAGCTGCTGGCCCGGGTAGATCACGTCGGCGTCGCTGACGATGTCCTTGTTCAGGTCGTACAGCTTCTGCCAGCCACCCTCGACGTCCTCGGCCTTGGCGATCTTGGAGAGGGAGTCACCGGGCTTGACCTTGTACTCGCCGTCACCCTTCTTGATCGTGGTGGGACGGCTCTCGCCGCGCGAGGCCGGCTGGGCCGCGCCGCGCGTGGTCTCCTGCTGCTTCGGCTGCGCCTGCTGCTTGGGGGCCTGCCGCTGCGTCGGCTGCGACTTCTTCTGGGTGGGCCGGCTGGGCTGGGTGCTCTCGGTGGCGGAGCCGCCGTCGTACGCGGCCCTGGACAGGCCCACGCCGCAGTTCGGCCACGCGCCCTTGCCCTGGCCGGCGAGGACCTTCTCGGCGACGGCGATCTGCTGGGACTTGCTGGCCTGGTCGGCGCGGGCGGCATACGCGGTACCGCCGTAAGCGGCCCAGGTGGACGGCGTGAACTGGAGGCCGCCGTAGAAGCCGTTGTCCGTGTTGATCGACCAGTTGCCTCCGGACTCGCACTGCGCGACCTGGTCCCACTCTGCGGCGGTCGCGGCGGAGGCCGAGGTCGCACCGATCAGCGGGGCGGCGACGGCTGCGCCGGTGACCCCGGCGAGCGTGGCATAGCGGACGGCCTTCGACGGGCGGCGGTGCTTGCCCTTGCTGGAACGCAGCAGCATGGAACATCTCCCTCACCGACGCCTACGAGGTCAGCTGTCGGGTTCGGGCCAAGTGAGTTGCCCGGCCGTGTGCTCTGTCGCACACGGCTTCACCCCAAGCCGGTCCTCGGTCGTCTGTCGACGGCCGGAGCCCGGCGCGAACCTTTGGGTCCCCCGCTCCTGCCTACGGCGCATGACGCGTCGGTTGCTCCCCCCGACCGACGGCAGGATTCGGCGTGACGGTCGACGGGGCCCGCGGTGCGAGCGGTTCAGACCGTAATCACAGGTCCGCCCATTGTTCAAAGGAGAACATCAAGGAAAAATCGCCCTTACCTCCCCCTTGGATGACCCCATTTACGCAGGTGAGAGACGAAACGACCCAACCGCCGGAGCAAAAGGCCCCAGTTGCGGCGAAGAGACCCTTGTCTCACTTTCGCAGAAGTGGACATAGGGCCTCTAACTGCCTCTACTTCACGCCCAGATCAAGGGTCTGGCCAGGGAAGATCAGGTCAGGGTCGGCGCCGACGGTGTCCTTGTTCGCCTCGTAGATCGCGGACCACCCGCCGGGCACCTCGCGCTCGTCGGCGATGAGCCAAAGACAGTCACCGGCGCGGACGGTGTACTCACCATCCAGCGCGCCCGCGCCTTCCGTTTCGCCCGCGGAGCCGCCCGCCGAACCATCCGCCGGGCCGCCCGTCGCACCACTCGTCGCGCCATCCGCCGCGGCGTTGGCGTTACGTGTCGATCCGTCACCGCGCGAGGCATGACGGCCGGATTCACGCTCTTCGCCCGAATTGCCCGGTGCGGAGTCGTCCGGGGCCGCGTCGCCGCGGTGCTTGCCCTTGGCGGCGCCCTGACCGGACCCGGCGGACCCGGCGGAGCCGGAGGACTCGGCGGGAGCGGGCTCCTTCGTACCGTCACCGTTGGAGGCCGAGGCGTCCGGCGAGGCCGAGGAGCCGTCCGACGGGGACCCGGCCTTCCCGGATGTCCCGGACGGCTCAGGAGTCGCCTCAGATGTCTTCTCCGGCGTCGCCTCCGTCGCCGTCCCCGGCGTCGTACCGGGATCCACGCGCGGCGCGGGACTGCCCTCCGTCAGCCCGGCGACCGCGGCGCAACTGGCCCACGCCCGCGGCCCCTGCGCTTCGAGGATCCTCTCGGCTATCGCGATCTGCTGCGAGCGGCTGGCGAGGTCGGCTCTGGCCGCGTACTCGGCGCCGCCGAAGTCGTCCCAGGTCTCCTGGGAGATCTGGAGTCCGCCGAAGAAGTCGTTGCCGAGGTCCGCGCTCCACATGCCGCCGCTCTCGCACTCGGCGACACGGTCCCAGGTGGACGCGTCCGCCGCACTGGCACCGGCGGCACCGAGCAGCGGAATGGCGATCGCCGAGCCGGTCACCCCTGCCGCGACGATCAGGGCGGGGGCCTGGCGAGGTCGACGGTGTCGGCCGTTCCCGGAGCGCATGTGATTGCCTTCCGTGTGACTGATGTTTCGACTGGTGCGTGTGGCGGCTGAGTTTTCGAGAACGTAGCGGTACTCGAACTCCTGTCACAAGTCGATGCAGCGGAGATCACGCGAAAGTCACAGTCTTGACGGTCCGTCAGAAATCGTCAGTCGGACAATGGCGTGAACTGCACCGGAAGCGTGCGCAATCCACGCATGATGAGCCCTCCGCGCCAGCGCAAATCGGCAGGATCTCCCGCAAGCCGCACATCGGGCAGCCGGGTCAGCAGGGTGGCGAGCGCGGTCTGCCCCTCCACCCGGGCGAGCGGTGCGCCGAGGCAGTAGTGGATGCCGTGTCCGTATCCGAGGTGCTGATTGTCACGCCGGGAGAGGTCGAGCGTGTCCGGATCCGCGAAGCGCTCGGGGTCACGGTCGGCGGCGGCGAGGACGACCAGCACCGGATCGCCCGCCGCGATCAGCTGTCCGCCGAGCGTCAGGGGCTCGGTCGCGTACCGCCAGGTGGCCAGCTCCACGGGACCGTCGTACCGCAGCAGTTCCTCGACCCCTGTCGCGAGCAGTCCGGTCTCCCCCGCCCGGAGCGAACGCTGGAGCAGCGCGCGCTGCTCGGGATGGCGCAGCAGGGCGAACATGCCGTTCCCGATCAGGTTCACGGTCGTCTCGAAACCGGCGAACAGGATGATGAAGGCCATCGCCGCGGCCTCGTTCTCGGTGAGATGTTCCCCGTGGTCGCCGGCCCGGATGAGTCCGGAGATCAGATCGTCGCCGGGATCGGCCCTCTTACGGTGGATGAGGTCGGCGAGATAGCCGCGCATCTTCTTGACCGAGCGCCCGACTCCGCCGCGTGGTCCGCCGGCGTGCCGGATCATCATCCCCGCCCAGTCGCGGAAGTCGTCCTGGTCCTCGCGCGGCACCCCGAGCAGGTCACAGATCGCGTAGATGGGGAGCGGGAACGCGAAGTCATGAATCAGGTCCGCCTCGCCCCTCGCGGCGAAGCCGTCGATGAGCCGGTCGGTCAATTCCTGTACGCGCGGCGCGAATTCGGCCACGCGACGGGGCGTGAACGCCTTGGACACGAGCCGGCGCAGCCGAGTGTGGTCGGGCGGATCGATATTGAGCAGATGTGTCATCAGCTCGGCCTTGCGCTCACCGGGTATGCCCGTCTTCCCCTTGGCGTGCGCGGGCTCGGCGTGATGCGCGGGGTTCTTGGAGAGCCGCGCGTCGGCGAGGGCCTGCCTGGCATCCACATACCGCGTCACGAGCCACGCCTCCACGCCACTGGGCAGCGCGGTCCTGTGCACGGGCGAATGCTCGCGCAACCAGGCGTAGGCGGGATACGGATCGGTGGCGAACTCCCAGGTGAACAGCGCGGGAGCGGGCGCGGCCGGGGATATGGGGGCGGGCTGGTGACGCATCCCCCGACAGTAACCGTCGGCGTCGCCGGGGAACGGACCGCCGGGGTACGGGCCGCCGGGGAACGGACCGACGACGCCGTACCACCACCCTCGGCGGCCGTTCGGGCTGTACGGCCCGGCCCCGGGCCGTGCGGCTATACGGCGTGGCCCTCCGCCGTGCGGATCGCGTCCCGGTATACGCGGGCCGCCGCGCGCAGTGCCGCCTCCGGGTCGACGCCGGCCTCTTCCGCGCGTACCGCCAGGGCCAGTAGTTCGTAGCCGACGCCGTCGGCCTTCGGGAGCGGGACGTCGAGGCCGGCCGTGCGGGTGCGGCCCGCGAGTTTCGCGGCGAGGGCGAGGCCGGGCTGGCCCAGGGGGACTCCGTCGGTGACCGAGTCGCGCTGCTTCTCGACCGCTTTCATCCGGAGCCAGTGGGTTTTGACGTCCTCGGGGGTCTCGGCCGTCTCGTCGCCGAAGACATGGGGGTGGCGATGGATGAGCTTCTCCACGATCGTGCCGGCGACGTCGTCGATGGAGAACGGCCCGGCGTCCTCCTCTCCCTCCTCCGCCACGGCACGCTCCTCCGCGATACGGGCGTGGAAGACGACCTGGAGCAGTACGTCCCCCAGCTCCTCGCGCAGTTCGACGGCGTCGCCCTCCTCGATCGCCTCGACGAGTTCGTACGCCTCCTCGATGGCGTACTTGGCGAGACCCTGGTGCGTCTGGGTCGATGACCACGGGCACTCGACGCGGATCCGGTCCATGACCTGGACGAGGTCGAGCAGCCGGGCGCCCGGCAGGTCGTACGAGCCGGGAAGCAGCTCCAGGTCGGGCATCGGGACCCGGCCGGAGCCCGCCAGCCGCGCGAGGCCGTCGGTCAGCCGGGCGTCGGTGCCGTCGCCCTCGCCGGAGGGGATGACCACGACCGTACGGCCGCCCGCGCAGGCGTCGACCAGCTCCCGCGCGGTGGGCGCGGCCTGCTCGACGGTGATGCCCGCCTCGCGCAGATAGGGCAGCTGCGGATGGCCGGGGTCGGCGCACAGCACCGCGTCGGCGGCACGCAGCAGCTGCCAGGCGGGCCAGGACAGCAGCCCGGGGGCGACCCGGTGGCTGGCGGTCAGCAGGACGATACGGCCGGGGGTGGCGGGAGCTTCGTCTGTCACCTCTCGAACCTACCTCCGGCCGCCGGCCGCCCCGCCCGCGGGCCGAGGCCGCCTGCGGGCCGAGGCCGCCTGCGGGCCGAAGCCGGGCGCGGGCCGAGGCCGGGCGCCCCCGCCCGGCCGTTTCCGATCAGGCTCCGGCCGGCTGCTCCTGGTCCGGTGCCTCGCTGGTGAGCTGGGTGATCCACGGCGTCTTGGCCTCGCCCAGCCTGACCTGCTGGTTGTCCCAGCTGCCGTAGCGCGGATTGACGTCGATACCGAGTTTCTCGGAGGTCTTCGTCAGCTCGGCGAGGACCGTCTGCTGGCCCTGCGGCGTCGTGGTGTTGGCGCCGAGCGCCACGGCCAGCTTGGTCAGCAGCACCTCGCGGCGGATCGCCGACTCGATCTGGTCCGGGGCGAGCGCGCCCTGCTGGAGCAGCATCGCGGCGAACTGCGCCTCGCCGCCGGACTGGGCGGCTGCCTGCTGCCGGGTGGTCTGGATCTCCTTGCGGCTGATCGTGACCCCGGCGTTGCCCGCGGCCTTCTCCAGCACCCGGTCGAAGATCATGCTGTTCAGCTTGGCCTGGCTGAGCTGCCCGGTGTTCTTGATCAGCTCCTCGGCCTCGGCCTCGGGCGCGGTGCGCTGCGCGTCCCGTACGTCCCGTACCTGGGCCTGGAGCGCGGACACCTCGATCCGCTGCCCGCCGACGACGGCCGCGGCTCCGGGGTGGGCTTCGTTGCCGCAGGCGGTGAGGAGTGGGGCCGCGGCGAGAAGCGCGACGGAGACGGAGAGCGCGGTGCGACGACGGCGGTGCAAAGGGGGCCTCCCGGCGTGATTGTGCGGCGATGCACAAGGCCTTGCAGAGATCGATGGTAGGCAGTGGACGTGGTCTGGGCCACTGGTTCGACCAACGATTCACGGGCGGATCGGGGTGCGCGATCCGCGAAGGCGACGGGCCGGGGGGCTCCCGGTGCCCGGAGCGGGGGCAATGGTCCGCGCCTTCACGCGTTCACGTTCATCACCCAGCGCTCGGCCCAATCGCGTTGCGCACTCTCGATGTGCTCATAGGATGCGATGCGCCGCGCATGCTCCCTCAGCTTCAAAATCCGCTCAGGATGGGATGCCACGGAGAATCCAATACCGATCTGCCAGTATCCGGCAACCATCACCACATCCCCGGTCACTGACATCATCACGAACGTCGGATTGTCCCGGCCGGACCCGAGGAGCCCACTCTCGCAGCCGGCCCCTGCGACGTCCCACCCGTCGGAAAGCGATACGCGCACCCAGCGGTACGCCTTGAATTCCGACTCGTCCGGCATATCGACGGAAACGTCCACGCCGACCAGGAATTCGGGCCACCCGTCCCCCGCCATCGAGAACAGACCGCATTCCCGAGCCGTCCTCTCCCACTCCTCATTGATCTTGGAGTGAAGGTCCTGCTCGGCATGATCGATGATGACGTCCCGCCGCCCCTCGTCCGCATGCAACTGCGTCACATACCGGGCCACGAGAACCGGGGCGAGGTCGTCGCGGGTTCCGATCACTTCATGAACCCTGAATCCGGCATCGGAGAACTTGCCCAGAAGCTCTGGGTGCAATTCACCCACCACGCCCCGCCCCTCCTCACTCACTTGTCGATCGACCGCTAGCGCTTGGCGTACTTGTAGTACGTCGGATTGTTGTAGTCATGCACGCCGTTCTTGAGCGGGAACCAGGCGATTTCCCCGGTTCGGTGATGAACCATCACCCTTATCTGATTGTACTCACCAAGGTGCTCCATATCGAAGATCGGCGAGTCCTTCCAGTCGCCCCACCCTCGGACATTCCCTTCGTTCCGCCAGAAGTCGGCCCCAGCATTGGTGACTCGCTGAGGATAGGACGAGTCCGATGCCACGGAACGTGCGAGCCGGTCGTGCTTCTTGGTCAGACCCGCCTGCGCGGCCCACTCCGCACTTCGCTCGGCGATGGCCGCCGGTGAATAATTCTCATCCGGCGTCCAGTCACCGCCGTCGGCTCCATCACTTCCACTCTTCTTGCTCTTCGCGGCACAGTTGTGGACGAGAACCGGCTTGGCACCCGCGAGCACGAAGAACGTGTGCGCCGTGTCGACGCTCAGGTTGTAGACCGCCGCCCGCTGCGTCCACGCCTGGACCGCCTCGATCTGGACCCAGCTGCCGTTGCCCGACCTGAGCCACTGGCCCGGCTTCAGTTCGCCGGCCTTCTGCCACTTCTTGAGGTCCGGGCTCCAGAGGAGGTGGCCCTCCGTCGCCGTGATCGTGTCCGTGGCGTCACCCTTGGCACCGTCCGTGTCGACCGTGAGCTTGACCAGGTTCTTCAGGCCCTTGCCCTCGATCGTCGCGGTGACCTCCTGCGCCGAGGTCTTCCCGGTCGTCGGGTCCGTGGCCGTGACCTTGTCGCCTGCCTCCACGTCCTCGATCGGTTTTCTGCCGCCGTCGGCCATCACCACTTCCGTGCCCGGCAGGAAGCTGTTGCCGGTCAGGTCGGCGGCGAGCTGGAGACACGACACGGCCGAATCGACCCTCTCGGCCACATCGCCGATCTTGTCGGCCGCCTTCGCGATGTCGTCCGCGTACTTCACGGCCTTCATGCCCATCCGGCCGGCCTTCGCCGCCCGGACCGCGCCCGCGCCCACTCCGCCCAGGGCCAGGCCGCCCACCGTGGCGACGGCCCAGGCGCAGGCCTCCATGTCGCCCTTGGTGACGCAGTTCTTGATGTCGTTGAAGCCGGTGACCTCTCCGACGATATTGCCGACCGTCTTCACGCCCTCCCAGACCGCCGGGGCGACCTCGATCACGTAGTCCACCGCCGCCGATACGGACTCGACCACGATGCCGATCTGCTCCACCGCCGCGTCGCGGATGGCGTTCGTGACCTTGGCGACGTCCGCGACGACATCGCGGGTGGCCGAGACGATGATCGCCGGGAGGTTGGGGTTGGCCGTGACGATCGCGCCGGCCACCGCCATCAGCGGTTTCGCCGCCGCCACGATGTCGGGGATCGGGTTGTGCTTGGCCACATACGCGGCGACCGACTTGGCCTTGCGGGTGACGGCCTCCCGGGCCGCCTGGACCTGGGCTCTGGCCTCCGCCGCTTTCTGTCTGGCCCAGTCGGCCGTCGAGGAGGCCGCCGAGCTGATCTTGTTGCCGACCCATCTCGTCGCGTTGACGACGGCGTTGACGGCCGTCTTCAGGCCCGACTTCTCGTACACCCACTTCGCGGCGTTGCCCAGGGCGTTCTTGGCGATCCTCAGTGCGGAGAGCGGATGGCGCACGGTGTAGACCGCCGCCTTCCATACCGTCTTCGCGGTCTTGACCACGAACTTCGCGGCCTTGCTGTTCTTGACCTTGTTCCAGGTCTTCTTGCACCAGCCGCAGCTGGGCCAGTTGCCGTCCGGGTCGGTGAAGTTCGTCGGTGAACCGGCGCCGTACGTATAGCGGTTGGCGAGGATCGAGGCGCCCGAGGCGTAGGTGTACGCGTCGCGCGAGTCGAAGGTGCCCGTGCCCGGGTCGTACCAGCGCGCGCCCATGTTGACCTGGTCGGTCTCCGGGTCGGTGTAGTCCCCCTGGAAGCCCGCGCTGCCCGCCTCGTCGGACGCCCCCGCCGTGCCGATCGTCGCGCCGAAGGGGTCGTACGCCGTCGAGGACGCCAGGGATGTCTGCGCGCCGTTCGTCGGCGACATGCCGCCGACCACATCGCCGTGCTTGTCGGTCACGGACAGCTGTGCCGCGCCGCCCTCGGCGACCGAGAGCAGTTCGTCCGCCGCCCCTCGGCCGTAGGTGGCCGAGTTGTCCTTGACCGGGTCGGGGGCGAAACCGGCGTAGGTGAAGTCGACGCCGTTGCGGTCGGCGACCCGGTTCAGCGCGTCGTAGGTGTAGGTCGTCCCGGACTCGCCCGCCTTCGTCATCCGGTCGAACGCGTCGAAGGTGAACTCCTCCGCCAGCCCCGAGCTGGTACGGGAGGCGAGGGTGCCGCGCGCGGTGTAGTCGTACGTGTAGTCCCCGTCGGACAGCAGCCGGTTGCGTTCGTCGAACGTGGCCGTCTTGGCGCCGTTCTTGACGCGGTTGCCGCTGTCGTCCCAGCCGTACTCGGTCGTCGCGCCGTCCGCTGTCCAGGAGGTGAGCCGGCCCGCCTGGTCGTAGCCGTAGGTGTTCTCGCCAGCCTTGGCGGTGCCGGTGCTCGTCTTGCCGGTCAGCTGGTCGTTCGTGTCGTAGTCGTAGTCCGTGGACGCGACGGCCGCGCCGCCGCTGCTTCTGACCGTGTCGGTGTCGAGACGGCCCAGGTCGTCATAGGTGTACGCGCGCGACTGCCCGGCGCCGTAGTCGACCCGCTCGACCGCCCCGGCGCCGTCGTAGTCGTAGCTCTGCTGGACGCCCGTCAACGGGTCCTTCGCGCCCGCCAGTTGCTGGCGCGCGTAGGTGAAGGTCGCGGTTCCGGCCGCGTCGGTGCGCTCGGTCAGCTGGCCGTCGCCGTTGTAGCTGTAGGAGGCGTCGCCCGACGGGCCCTCGGCCTTCAGCAGCAGGCCCCGGTCGTTGTACTCGTATCCGTTGTCGCCCTTGGGGGACGATGCCTTGGTGAGCCGGCCCGCCGCGTCGTAGCCGTAGCGCTTCTCCGCCGTGGCGGCCTCGGCGCCCGCGCCGCTTTCCCGGATCAGATTGCCGGCCTTGTCGTACTCCCGCTCGCGCGTGACCCCGCCCGGCGCGGTCACCTTCACGGCCTGGCCGGTCGCGTCGTACGCCGTCGTCCAGGTGCGGTCGGCGGGCGACGGGTCGCGCGCGGTCGACGGCTCGATGACGGACTCGGGCAGGCCGAGCGTGTTGACGGTGTAGATGGTGCTGTTGCCGCGCCCGTCGGTGTAGCGGGTGCGGTTGCCGAGCGCGTCGTAGCCGAAGGACGTGGTGATCGTTTTGGTGTCCGTGACCGGTTCCGTCTGGCTGGTCAGCCGGTCCAGCGCGTCATAGGCGTAGGTGGTGCTGCGGCCCAGTGAGTCGGTCGCGCTGATCAGGTTGCCCGCCTGGTCATAGCCGTAACCGACCTTGCGCAGCTCGCTGTTGGTGGCGTCCAGGTCGGCGTCCCTGACCAGCTGGCCGAGCCCGTCGTACAGCCTCGACGACGTCCGTCCCTTGCCGTCCGTGCGCCGTACTTCGCGCCCGGCGATGTCGTATCCGAACTGGGTGACCACGCCCGCCGCGTCCGTCAGCCGCGTCAGCTGGCCGAGCGCGTCATAGACGAACAGGGTGGCGGCGCCGCTCGGTGCGGTCTGCTTGACCACATTGCCCGCGTCGTCGTAGTCGTTGCGGGTGGTGAAGGAGCCCGGCTGCGGGCTGCGTTCGATCTGGGTGGTGGTGACCGGCCGGTCCATGTCGTCGTATGTCGTCTCGGCCCGCGCCCCGTTCGGGTCGGTGACCGAGAGCACCTCGCCGGTGCGGGTGTACGTGTACGACCAGCGGGCGCGGTCGTCGCCGGTGCCCGAACCGGTCGGCTCGTCCCTGACCGTCAGACGGTTCTGCCGGTCGTATTCGTAGCGCGTCACCCGCCCCAGCGGGTCGGTCGACTCGGTCACATTGCCCAGCGCGTCATAGGTGTTCGTGACGGTCGGGGTGACGGGCGTGTCGGAGCCGGGCGCCGTGTAGGCGGGCGCGGTGGTGGAGACGACCCGGCCGAGCCGGTCGTAGGCGGAGCGGTTGATCCGGCCGAGGGCGTCCACCGACTCGGTCGCCGCGCCGAAGGTGTCATAGCCGGTGTAGGTGACGGGCCGGGTGGTGACGGGCGCGGCGCCGTCGGACTCCGTGCGTACCTCCGGCGCCTTCATGGACTGCGGCCGGCCCAGCTCGTCGTAGGTGTACTCGGTGGTCCTGCCGCCCTGGTCGGTCCGGGAGGTCGTCAGTCCGCGCTGGTCATAGCCGTAGCTCGTGGTGCGCGACTCGGTGCCGTTCTGGACGGTCTCCTCGATCGCGTTGCCCGCGTCGTCGTACTTGTAGGTGACGGTCTCGGCGTTGACGCTCACCGGCCACGGCACATTGGAGGCGAGCCCGCTGGAGGCGGAGGTCTTCACATTGCCCGCGAGGTCGTAGGTCAGGGTGGTGCGGCGGGCCACCCCGCTCGGGTCGGAGACCGTCGACTTCGTACGGCCCACCTCGTCATAGGTGTACTGCGTGACGAGCTTGCCGTTGCCCGCCGTCTCGGTGAGGACGTTGCCGGCGCCGTCGTAGGTGTTCGCCTCGATGACGATGTCGCGCTTGGTGCCGTCGGGGTTGTGGAAGTCCTTGAGGGTGATGGACTTGACCAGATCGTCGCCGAAGTACTGGTAGACGACGGTGCGGCCCATCGAGTCGGTGTTCCTGGCGACCCGGCCGCCCATGTCGTACGCGAAGGACTCCAGGACCGTGTAGTCGTCGTCCCCGCCGTCGTCCTCCCAGTCGCGCAGCCGGGTCTCGGCCATCATGTTGCGCGCGGTGTAGAGGTAGTCGAAGTGGTTGCCGTTGGCGTCCACCATCGAGGTCTTGTTGCCGAAGACGTCGTAGGTGTACGTGGTCTCGCTGCCCTCGGCGTCGGTGACCGTCTCGGGGCGGCCCCGGTCGTCGAGAGCGAACGTCATCGCCCGCGTCGCGTCGCCGCCGAGCAGATCGCTGACCTCGGTGCGCGTCACATTGCCGTCGGCGTCATAGCTGGTGCTGGTCTGCTGCTGGTGCTTGGCGCCGTTGTTGACGACGTTGGTCGCGGCCGGGTCGGTGACGGTGGCGACCCGGGAGAGCTTGTCGTAGGTGAAGGTCGTGGTGACCCCGGCCGGCTGGGCGTCCGAGACGGTGGTCTCGGTGAGCTTGCGGCCCAGCGTGTCATAGGTGTACTTCGTGATCTGGCCGGACGGTTCGGTCAGCTGGGCCAGATCACCGCTCTTGAAGTAGCGGTAGCGGGTGACCTTGCCGAGCGGGTCGGTGGTGGTCAGCGGCAGTCCGGTGGCCGTGTTGCCGCCGTCGACCGCCGGTTCCGCGCCGGTGGTGTACGTATGGCGCACGACCCCGCCGTCGGGCGCCGTCTGGGTGAGCAGCGCCCCCTTGTCGTTGTACTGGTACTGCGTGCGGTAGCGGTTGTCGGTGACGCCGGTGGAGCGTCCGTCTCGGGTCTCGGAGGGCTGGTCGGCCCGCAGGTCGAAGTCGCCCGTCGGCACCGGATAGGTGGTGTACGTGGTCTGGCAGTCGTCCTTGGACCGGCAGGTCGTACGGCGGACGACATTGCCGCGGTCGTCGTAGCCGAGCGCGACGGTGTCACCGTTCTCGCTGGTGATCGAGGTCTGGAAGCCCTTGTCGTCGTAGCCGAACGTACGGATGGCCACGCCGTCCGCGGGGTGCCGGATGAAGTCGGGCTCGCTGCCGCCGTCCCCCGGTGGATTGGTGCAGAAGGCCGGGTCGCCCGGGTCGGGCTTGGTGCAGATCTCGGCCGGCGGCTCCGTCGGCCCCGGGGAGGAGGGGATCGCGGGTTCGCGGGCGCCCAGCGCCATCGGCTCGCCGTAGCGCAGCATTCGCGAGGTCAGACCGTCGTACTCGTAGAAGTAGGGGGCGTCCATCGGGTCGCGGACCTCGACGGTGCGCCGCAGGTCCTTGTCGTTGCCGAAGACCGCGGGCGTGCCGACCTTCCAGGTGCCGCCATTGCGGTCGGTGTACTCCTCGACCCGGTCGAGGGAGGTGTCGTAGCGCACCTCGGCGGCGGTACGGCCCGAGGGCAGTGTCGTGGAGGTGAGCAGATCGGCGGCCCGGCCGCCCTCGCGGTAGTGGCCCGCGACGGCCGCCGCGCCCAGCGGGTGGTGGTAGACGGAGACATCGTCGATGGTGCCGGCGAACGACTTGGCGGCGGTGGCGCCCCAGCCGGGCCAGGACGCCGGGGTGACCGGACGGGCGGCGCCGATCTGGTTGTACGTCAGATCGTTCTGGGCGAGCTGGGCGCCGGTGAGGGTGCCGGACAGCTTGCCGTCCAGATACAGGTTCTGGGTGGAGCCGGAGACGGAGAGCACGGCGTGGTGCCATTTGCCGTCGTTGACGTTCTTGGTGATGTCGGTGATGGGCGCGGCGGTGCCGGTCCAGAACTGGCCGCGCAGTTTGCCGTCCGTACCGACGTAGAGCAGGGGTGCCCCGCTGGTCGGGGCGGTGCCCCAGGCCTTGTTCTGGTAGCCGACGAGCGGACCGCCGACCCCCGACGCGATGGTCTTGAACCACACCTCGACCGCCGCGTCACGGCTCTTCTTGAGCGTGCCGGAGGGCAGGTCGACGCGGGAGGTGGTGCCGTTGAAGGTGGCCGCCGTACCGGGGTCGCCGGTGATCGCGCCGGCCGCGCCCAGCGTCACATCGGTGTAGGTGCCCCGGTCCTTGCCGAGGTTGACCTCGACGGCACTGTTGGCGGCCGTGCCCTCCGCCTCGCCGAGGCGCCAGTAGGACTCGGGGCGCGAGTCGAGGACGGTGGAGCGGTAGTGGCTGCCCGCGCCGTAGCCGTACTGGGTACAGCCCGCCGCCGGGTCGCACACCTTGTCGAGACGGTCCCCGGTGTAGGTGTAACTCCAGCTCAGCGCGGCTCCGTTGACCGCGTTGGTGGCCACCTTGGTGACATGCGCGCCGGTCCAGGTGAAGGTGAGGGAGCGGCCGGAGCGGGCGTTGACCGCCGTCGAGATCTTCCCGCCGGAGTAGGTGTAGTTGACGACCGTGGAGAACGGGTCGGTGACCTTCACCAGCAGGCCGGACGAGCTGAAGTCGTAGACCGTGCCCGACTTGTCCTGGAGCTTGTACGTACCGGCCGCGGCGTCCGCCGTCAGCTTGGCGAACCGGCCGGGCGGCGGGGCGAACGTACCGTCCGCGTTCTTGCCGAAGCGGACGTCCTGGCCGTCCGGGTAGCGGATGACGACATTGCCCGTGCCGTCATCGTCGGAGGTCAGCCGCATGTCGTACCGCGTCGACCAGCCCGCGCCGAAGGCGGCGTCACGCCTCGGGTCCAGGCTGTTGTACGTCCGTACGAGCGTGAGGTCAGGGCCCACCCCGGCCACGGAGGCGTCGATCGCGGCGGTGGTGAAGTTGCCGACGTTCGGGTCGAACTCCTTGCCCTGGGCCTCGGCGAGCCGCGAGGTGATCTCGGGCTGCGGGACGGCCGCCACCAGCGCGACCTGCGCGGTCGGCACCTCGTTCGACGCGTCCTTGACGAAGCCGCGCCACAGATATGTCGTGCCCCACTTCAGCCGCCCGGCGGGCACCGTGTAGGCGGATCCCGGCTGATACGCGGAGGTGGTGCAGCCGGTCGGCTTGCCGTCCTTGTCCGCCTCGCAGATCTCGAACTTGTACTGGAGCGCCAGGCCGGGCGGCGCGTCGATGTCGACCCCGGCCGCCCACAGCTGCGGGGTGAGGGTCTGCGCCTGGTAACCGTTGGGCGGGAACTGCTCCTTGACCACCGGCGCGATGTCGAAGACCTGGAGGACGAGCCGCCCCGGCGGCACCTGCTCGTCGGTGAAGACCTTGCCGCCGGTGCGGACCATCGTGAAGTCGAGCATGTAGGTGCCCGGCGGCAGCGCCTTGATGGTCGCGTCGAAGGTGATCTTGCCGCCGTGCGCGACCTGTCCCGTGACATCGGCCGCGCGCTGCTGGGTGACGAGCTTGCCCTTGGAGTCGTACGCGCGGTAGGCGAGGTAGTAGCCGCCCGCGGTCCAGGTCTCCGCGCCCTTGTTGGTGACGGTGACCTTGACCTTGCCCGCCTGGTTCTGGAGGACGGGCGGGTCGGGCACCGGCTTGGGGAAGGAGTAGGACGCGTTGTACGGGGAGTGCGTGACGAACAGCTTCGGCGGGTTGGCGGTGGTGTCGCCGGTGAACTTCTTGAACCCGAGCGGGTCACTGGCCGAAGCGCGCAGCGAGAGCCCGTAGTTGGGCTGGCTGCCGTCCACCCAGCGCTGCACCAGGTCACGGCCGCTCTTGCCGAGGTCGAACAGCTCACCGGCGGCGGGGCAGCCGGACTTCGAGGAGCCGACGGCGATATGCCCGTACGCGAAGGACTTGGACGCCAGCGAACCGCCGACCGAGGGGCCGGGGTACGAGCCGCCGTTCGCGACCGTCCAGGACTGGGTCACCGGATGGACGGAGACGGAACGGGGCTTGCAGGAGGCCGCGTCGTAGTTCACGACCTGGAGCTGCGCGCCGAAGATCTTGTGGTTCTTCAGCTCCGTGTCGAGGCCGGGGAAGCCGAGATAGGAGGCGGTGGAGCCGGCCGTGCCCTTGCCGACGTGCAGTTCGTTCGAGCCCGCGACCGGTCCGTTCTCCGTGACGTACATGGAGCGGGAGGACGCGGTGGTGTCGACGGACGGGTCGACCCGGACGGGGAAGGCGCGGGCCGGATCGGTGAGCCAGTCGCGGTCGGCGCTGACCCGCAGGGCCTGGCCGCCGCCGTCGCGCGCGATCAGTTCGTAGCGGACGGCGTGGGAGAGCGCGCCGTTGGCGTCCTCCATGAAGCCGGCCGGGATGACGGCCTTCGTGCGCCCCTGGTCGTCGGCGAGGACGACGGAGCCCGCGCCGCCGGAGCCCGCGGTGCCCGGCTTCGCGGTGAGGCCGGTGAGTGTGAGCGGGAAGTCGAAGGTGGTGGGGGCGTCGGCGGAGCGCAGGACAAGCGTCTCCTTGACGCCGCCCGCCCGCGAGTCCAGCCACAGATCGGTTTCTGGCAGGACCTCGCGGTAGCTGACACGGCTGTCCGCCGCGCCGTTCCCGTCGCCGTTCTCCGGCGTGGCGGCTCCCTTGGCGGCGGTCGCGCCGTCCAGCCCGTACGCGAAGGACTCGCCGGAGGGGAAGGTGACGGCCGCGAGCCGGTCCGCGTCCGCCCGGTCGGCGAGCCGTACGCCCACGGAGCCGGCCGCGCCCGCCCAGCCGCCGTCCGACGCGACCAGCGCGGGGTCGACCGGCCGCCAGGCGCCCGCGCGGTCGCGGTAGTGGAGCGGGGTGGTGGAGAGTTCTGTCGTCTCGGTGCCGTCGGCGTTGGCGTACGTACGGCTGTGCGCGGCGCGCTCGGAGACGATCTCCTTGCTGGTCGCGCGGTCGAAGCCGGTGACGGTGTCGGCGGGGGCGGGCGGCGTGGCGACGGAGGCGGTGTTGCGTCCCTCGGCCGGCTTGCGCACCGACGGCGCGCGCAGCGGGTACTTGGCGCGCAGCGACTGTCCGGTGGTGCGGTTGGTCCCGTCGGCGACCAGATGGTCGCGGCCCTCGGCGCTGCCCCAGCGCTGGCCGGGACCCTTCGCGCCGGGCAGCGGCTCGGGGAACAGCGGGAACCCCACACCGGCCACCGCCACGGTGCCGACGGCGACGACCCCGATCGCGACGAGCGCGATCAACTTGGCCCAGCCTGTGCGGCACAGACGGGCCATCAGAAATGTCCGCACATGCCTTCGGTATGCCGGCACGGTCCCCCCACCGATCCGAGACGAAACGATCAACCAGATGATGAGGAGCATGTGATGGACATGTCGAGACCCGCACGCAGGGTTCATCTACTGGTTTCCTTCGTAGGGGTGTTGTTCACCTGACCGCTACCGCACCGTTCACCCAGGGACGCCTAGCGTCCAGCGCATGACTCTCAATTCGCCCCGAAGAACCGGGCGTTGGACGGCACTCGTTACGGCGGCGGCGGCCGCCCTGCCCCTGCTGATCGCACTTCCCGGCACGGCGCAGGCGGCCGTCCCGTTCACCTGCAACCCCGGTGGCGCGACCTACGCGATCGACTCGGCCGGCAAGCTGCTGCGCCAGGACATGCCGTCGCCGGGCGTCGGCAACGCCCTGCCCGCGGCCGGCACCATCGACACGGGGTGGTCCGGCTACGGCAGGCTGCTCGCCGGTCCCGCGGCCGCGTTCTACGGGATCAAGTCGGACGGCCTCTACTACAGCCACCGCATCAGCGCGACGGCCACCTGGGACGTACACCACAGGAAGATCAGCAGCGCTTTCAGCGAGTACCGCACGGGCGCCAGGGCCGACGACATCACCATGGACCGCGGCGGCAACCTCTGGACGTTCTCCCCCGACACCGGACAGCTGCGCTGGTGGCGCTACGACGCCGCCGCCGATGACTTCGTCGCCGAGGGCGGCAAGATCATCGACATGGGATGGGACCGCTACGACGCGATCTACGCCGGTGACAAGGGCGTGCTGTTCGCCCGCTCCGCCACCGACGGCAAGCTCTACCGGTCCCGTTACGACTTCACCAGCCAGCGCTGGGTGGAGCGCCATGTCCAGGTGTCCGCCGCGGACTGGAGCGACACCAAGTACATGAGCTCGTACGGCGGGGACACGCTGTTCCGCGTCAAGGGCAACGGCGAGGTCCGCTACTACCGTTACGACGAGACGCTGGGCAACTTCCCCGTCTACAACAAGCTGGTGGAGAGCAGCGGCTGGGCGGCGTACACCTCGGTGTCCACGGCCCCCGACGCCTGCCGGCTCGACTCCAACCACACGCCGGCCTCACCGGCCGTGCCGCTGGAGACCTACAGCCGCGGCTCCGCGATGCGCTCCCCCTCGGGCGCGCTGGAGTACGCGTACACCGACAACATCGGCCGGCTGGTGTACGGCAGGCAGTCCGACCCGTCGGACTTCAACGGCGTCAAGTGGACGACGATCTCCGGCAACGAGGCCTTCTCCGGGCAGCCGTCCCTCGCCACGCACAGCGACGGCCGCGTCGTGGTGAGCGCGCACAACACCTCGGGCAGCGTCTGGCAGCGCAACCAGACCGCCGTGTCCGCCGAGGACTGGGGCAACTGGATCAACCTCGCCGGGGCGATGGCCCAGCACGCCGTCACCGCGAAGACCCCGACCGGGCTGCTGGTCCAGTTCGCCTCGGACGCCGACGGCAAGCCCTGGTACCGCATCCAGCAGCGCGCCAACGTGGACTTCATGGGCTGGATGCCGCTCGGCGGCAGCGGCTTCGAAGGGCCGTTCACCGCGGTCACCGTCCGGGACGGGATCCAGCTCTTCGGTCGGAACGCCTCCGGCGTACTGAGCACGGCGCTGTTCAAGGAGGCCGGCACGCTGTCCGCGTGGACCGCGCTCGGCGCGCAGGGCGTGACCGGCACCCCGGCGGTCGTCGTCTACCCCGGCTACCGTCTGCGGGTCTTCGCCACCGACGGCAACGGTACGGTCGTCACGACCTCCCAGTCCGCCGAGGGCGGCGCCTACGGGGAGTGGTCCACGATCGACGGGGTCACCGCGAAGGGCTCGCCCACCGCCGTGATCAGCCCGGTCAACGGGGTCACCGAGGTACTGGTGCTCGGCACGGACGGCACGATCCACAACACCGGTGAGACGCTCCAGGGCACCGGGGTCTGGCGGCCCTGGCAGCAGCCGACCAGCGAGCAGGCGGCCACCGAGCCGACCGCGTTCGAGTACACCAACGCGTCGGGGCCGACCTGGGCCTACATGTTCCGTACGGCGGACAACCAGACCCGGGTGTACCACCTGGACCTGGGCTTCTCGCGCATGGCGCGGAGCGCTCAGGGCGCGGCCGACTCCCCGGCCGAAGCGCCGGTCTTCACCGGCCGGACCCTGCCGGCCCCGCCGGCGAAGTGACGGAGGGGGCGTCGGCCACGGCCATGTGGTCGGCGCCCTCCCGGGGGCCCGGCGGTGACTGGGCGTCCGTCCGCGGGATCGCCGTTGACTGGGCGTCCTTCCGCCGGCTCCGGGCGCCCTTGCGCGGGCGGGGGTCCGGGCGGAGCATGATGGCGCGGGAGACGACGAAGGTGATCGGGATGGCCCCGGCCGCCGCGATCAGCGGCGCGTACCGGCTGCCGAAGTGCATGACGTCCACCAGCAGATAGACCCCGACGGTGGTGATGATGAAGTTCGCCGCGTTGGTGAGCGGGAACAGCAGGAACTTCCGCCAGGTGGGGCGCGTGCGGTAGGTGAACCAGCTGTTCAGGAAGAACGAGCCGATCATGCTCAGCACGGACGCGACGACATGCGCGGCCACATACGGCATCCGGCTCAGCAGCAGCAGGTAGAAGGCGTAGTACGTACCTGTGTTCGCCACGCCGACCAGCGCGAACCTGACCATCTGGATCCGGACCGTCATGTGCGTGCGCGCTCCCCCTGGTTACGGCTCCGGCGGAGGCCGCTTCACTCCAGGAGAACAGAAACCCGGAAGAATGTCGCGGAAGGACATCCCGTACGACCTACAGGCAACCGTTCGATGAACAAAGTGAATTGAGACCTGTTTTCCCGCTTTGTGCTGGCATATTCAATCTTCATGCCAGCCCTGAACAACTTACGCGGCCGGAGCATCGCGTCCGCCGCGGGGGCCCTGCCCGCCCTCTCCGCCGCGCTGATCACCCTGGTCTCCGTCGTCGCCGGTGACGCCGTGGCCCGTGTCTTCCCCTTCGGACCGCGGACCCGCAGCGTCAGCGACCTCGGGAATCAGTTCGTACCGTTCCACGCCCAGCTGTGGGACCTGCTGCACGGACGGGCCGAGGGCGGCCTTCTGCTCAACTGGCGCTCGGGGTACGGCGCCGCTTTCCTGCCCGATCTCGGCACGTATCTGACCAGCCCGTTCGCCGTACTGGTCGGGCTCTTCCCCCGGGACCGGATCGACCTCGCGGTCTATGCGATCACCCTGCTGAAGATGGCGGCGGCGGCAGCCGCCATGACCGCGCTGCTGCTCCATCTGGCCCGGGGCGCCCGCCACTCGCCCCGGTGGGTCGCGGCGGTGCTCGGCGCCGGATACGCGCTCTGCGGCTGGTCCGTCGCCGAGGCGTCGTACAACCCCATGTGGCTGGACGGCCTCATCGCCTTCCCGCTGCTCTGTCTGGTCGGCGAGTGGGCCCGCACGGCGCGGCGGCCGGTGCTCGGCCCGCTGGTCGTCGCGCTCGCCTGGACCGCCAACTTCTACACCGCCTACATGGCGACCCTCGGGGCCGCGCTGGTGCTCTGCCTGCGGCTGCTGCTGGACGACGAACGGACCGTACGCGAGCGCGTCCGGGGCCTGGCACGGGCCGCCGTCACCGTGCTGCTCGGCATCGGGCTGGCCGCTCCCGTTCTCGTCCCCGTCTTCCTCGGCACCCGGTACGCGTCCCCGGGCTGGACCAAGGAGTTCGTACCCGTCCCCTGGATGCAGATGTTCACGCGGCTGCTCCCGGCGACGTACGGCTTCTTCACCCCCGCGCTGTTCCTGGGCGCGTGCGTGCTGCTGCCCGCCGCCGCCCTGCTCGCGCACCGCTCGGTGCCCAGGCGCGTACGGGTGGGCTGGACGGCGCTGGCGGTGGGGGTGGCGCTGTCGTTGCAGTGGGGGCCGACGAGTCTGGCGTGGCACGCCTTCGCGATCCCCAACGGCAGCACCTACCGCCAGACGTTCATATTCGCCGGGATCCTCGTCCTCACCGCCTGGACGGGCATCAGCCATGGCTGGCCGGGCCGTCGCGCCCTGCTCGTGGGTACGGGCGTGCTCGTGGCGGTCGCGCTCGCCGCGAGCGCCGGCGGAGTCCCCGACGCGCGGGCGCTGGCACTCTTCGGCGGCGGACTGGCCGCGGCGGCGGCCGGTCTGGCGCTGGCGCGCGCACGCGGCTACGCCGTGCTCGCCGCGCTGCTGGTGGTGGGCAGCCTGACCGGGCAGGCGGCGGCCACCACCGCCTATGTGGACCGTAAACGGCTGTCGGCGCTGGACGACTACCCGGCCTGGGGCACCGACCAGAGCGCCAGGGCCGCCGCGATCGCGGCGGCCGACGGCTGGCCGCGCTACCGCACGGATCCCGGGCGCGAGCGGATCACCGCCAACGACCCGCTGCTGCTCGGCGGCGAGGGCGGCGCGTACTACAGCAGCCATACACCGGCCGTACTGACCAGCACCATGGCCGCGCTCGGCGGTGGCTGGACCTCCGGCGGCCGGGCGATGGAGAGCCTGGACAACCCGGTCACCGACGCGATCTTCGCGGTGGGCGCGCGTCTGCGTACCGAGCCGGGGCACGCGCCGGTGGTCGTACGGGCACCGGCGCCGCCGCTGGTGACCGTACGGCCGCAAGCGCGGGACATGCCGGCTCCGCGCTATGGGCGTTCGCCCTTCCGCAACCAGGAACTCCTGCTCGGCGCCCGGGTCTACAGCCGTGTCCTCACCTCCCCCCGGGACACCGCCACGTGCCCGGCGAACACCGAGGTCTTCCTCTTCGCACCGGGCCACTACGGCAGGGCGAGGCTGGGCGACCACCCGCCCGTCGCGCTCACCGGCAGACTGCCCAAGCGCAGGGCGGCGATGGTCTCCCTCGGCACGGCGGAGCGCGCGGGCATCCCGGTCACCTTCGACGGCGCGCGCCCGCGCGAGTGGAGCGTGGGCTGCCTCGACCGGCGGCGGCTGTCGGCGGCGGTGGACCAGCTGACGGACACGGGCGCCGTCTCGGTGACGGTGACGAACAGCGGTGTACGTGCCGAGGTCCCGGCCGGCAGCACGGGTCTCGCGGTGCTCGCGGCGCCCCGTATCGCGGGCTGGAAGTGCGACGGCAAACCCGCCGCCTCCCACCTCGGGCTGGTCGCGGCACCACTGAACGGCTCCCAAACCACCGTGGACTGTTCATTTCGTCCCCCCGGATCGCGTTTGGGTTCCGCGGTGGGGGCCTCGGCACTGATCGTGCTGGTCAGCGTGGCTTTCGTCACGGCCGCGCGTCGTCGCGCCATGCCCGCGTCGCCCCCGCGACACCAACCCTTCATCTATTGAGCACTGGAGTGTGGCCCGCCGTGCCCGTGTCGGAGCGTAGTTTCCGCGCATGGCTTCTCTTTTGAGCAACCGGCTGGCGAAGCGCATTCTGCGGCCGGCCGCCGGTATGGTTGACCGGCGCATCAAGCATTCGCCCCTGCGTACTGATCTGGATGCCCTCAAGCGCGAAGTCGCCGACTTGCGCGCTCAGCAGTACGCGTTCGGCCTGCTGTTCGACAGGACGGGGCGCAGCGGTCACCGGGTGCCCACGCCCGCGCAGATCAACACGCTCGTCAAGCAGATCGCCGAGGTCACGGGCGAGGACGGCGCGCACGCGCGGCGCAACGTGACGATCGCGTACCGCAATGTGATCGCCCTGGAGGCGCTGGCCGTTGGCCGGCTGGCGGGCTCCACCTCGAACGTGTGCGGCAAGCTCGCCACCGTGCCGCTGCTCGCCCCGCCGAACCGCGACGTCCTGGAGATCGGCACGCTGTACGGCCTGTTCTCGGCCACGATGATGCGCATGCTGCACCGGGCCGGTACGGAGGCGCGGCTCACGATCGTCGACCCGCTGGTCGGCAGTCAGCTCCAGCCGGGCGCGAAGCAGTCCGCAGAGCCCACGGGCACGCCGGTGCGGATGGACGTCGTACGCGCCAACCTCGCGCTGGGCGGCCGGTCCGGCGAGGAGGCCCGTATACAGCAGGGCTTCTCCGGCGACCCCGAGGTGCGGGCCGCGGTCTCCGACCGTGAGTACGGCGTGATCGTGGTGGACGGCGACCACTCCGCGGAAGGCGTGCTGGCCGACCTGGAATGGGTCGAGGAGATCGTGGCACCCGGCGGGATCGTCGTTCTCGACGACTACGGCGACGGCCACTGGCCGGGCGTCCAGGAGGCCACGGACAAGTACCTGGCGAACGGCACGTCGCGACTGGAGATGCTGGGACGCGTCTCGACGTCGGCGTTCCTGCGGGCGCGGGCCGCGTAGGGCCCCCCACCGACGTCAGCCCGCCGCCCCCGTCCCTCGCCCCCCGCCCGGTGGGCCGAGGGGCGGGGGCGGCGGCCGACCAGCAGCCTGGTCGGCCTGCTGGTCAGCTGCCTGATCAGCCGCCTGGTCAGCCGCCGCACTGCTGGAGCATCGTCCGCTTGTCCGCCGCGGTCACGGGCATCTCGTACTTGAGCGCGACCTGACCGAAGCGGACCGCGTACGCGCACCGGATCGCCTTGTCCGGCGGAAGCCAGGACGCCGGACCGGAATCGCGCTTGGCCGAGTTGGCACGGCCCTCCACCGGCAGCAGATTCAGCACGTCGTTCGCCAGTTGGCGGCGCTTGTCCTCGGACCAGCGGGCGGAGCCGAGCTGCCAGCTGTACGACAGCGGCACCACATGGTCTATCTGCACCTCGCTCGCCCGCTGCTTGCTCCACTCGATCGTCGTGCCGGTGTAGGGATCATGCAGCGTCATGGAGGCGACCACGCAGTCGGAGCCCGAGCGGAAGCGCAGCTCCTGGCCGTCGCGGCGCAGCAGATCGTTGCGGGTGTCGCAGCCGTTCCGCGCCAGCGGCACCCCGTCCGCCGTGTCTGTCCAGGCGGGGCCGAACTCGTCCCGGTCATAACCGGTCTTGGGCCCCCGCCCGGCGGTGCGTACCCGTTCGATGAGCTGCCGCGCGCTCTCCCGGTCGGCCTCGGAACTGATCGCCGCGAGCCCCGGCTTCGTCCCGTCGGGATTCCCGAGCGGCCCGGCACCGGATCCGCCACCGCTCGGCGCCGACGCGGACGCCGACGCATCGGGGTCGGCGTCCAGCTCCCCCGTACACCCCGTCAGCACCACCGCGGACACCAGGGACACCACGGGAAGGGCAAGAGCCCTTCCCCCACGACACGTTCGCGCTATTCGTTCCTCAAGACTGCTCACCGCCGCACTCTAATGCGCGGCGGTGACCACCGGATCGCGGCCGGCCGGCCGGACAGGACCTACGAGCCCAGGATCGTCGCCAGGAACTCGCCCGTCCACGCGAGCAGTTCACGCCCCACGACCGGCTTGCCGCCGATCTTCCCGCTCGTCGGGCGCGGTACCAGGATCTGGTGCGCCGGCGCCTTGATGACCGTACGGGGATAGAGCCGCTTCAGGCGCAGCTCCTGCGACTCCCTCAGCTCCACCGGCGCGAACCGGATGTTCGCGCCCTGGAGCACGATCTCGCCCACCCCGCACGCCCGCGCGAGCATCCGCAACCCCGCCACCAGCAGCAGATTCTCCACCGGCTCCGGGAGCTTGCCGTAGCGGTCGGTCAGCTCCTCGCGGACCGCCGCGATGTCCTCCTCCGAGTTGGCCGAGGCGATCGCGCGGTACGCCTGGAGCCGCAGCCGCTCGCCCGGCGCGTACTCGTGCGGGACATGCGCGTCGACCGGCAGCTCGATCTTGACCTCCAGCGGCGGCGCCTCCTCCACCCCGCCCTCGATGGACGCGCGGTAGTCGGCGACCGCCTCGCCCACCATCCGTACATACAGATCGAATCCGACACCCGCGATATGCCCCGACTGCTCGCCGCCGAGCAGATTGCCCGCGCCGCGGATCTCCAGGTCCTTCATCGCGACATACATGCCCGCGCCCATCTCCGTGTGCTGGGCGATCGTCGCCAGCCGCTCATGGGCGGTCTCCGTCAGCGGCTTCTCCGGCGGGTAGAGGAAGTACGCGTAGCCGCGCTCCCGGCCACGCCCCACCCGGCCCCGCAGCTGATGCAGCTGCGAGAGACCGAAGTTGTCACCGCGCTCCACGATCAGGGTGTTGGCGTTCGAGATGTCGATCCCGGACTCGACGATCGTCGTGGAGACCAGGACGTCGAATCTCTTCTCCCAGAAGTCGACCACGACCTGCTCCAGCGCGCTCTCGCCCATCTGGCCGTGCGCCGTCGCGATCCGCGCCTCGGGGACGATCTCGCGCAGCCGCGCCGCCGCCCGGTCGATCGACTCCACGCGGTTGTGGATATAGAAGACCTGGCCCTCGCGCAGCAGTTCACGCCGGACGGCCGCGCCGATCTGCTTCTGCTCGTAGGGGCCTACGAAGGTCAGCACCGGATGGCGCTCCTCCGGCGGCGTGGTGATCGTCGACATCTCACGGATGCCCGTGACGGCCATTTCGAGCGTACGGGGGATGGGTGTCGCGGACATGGTGAGGACATCGACATTGGCACGCAGCTTCTTCAACTGCTCCTTGTGCTCCACGCCGAACCGCTGCTCCTCGTCCACGATGACCAGCCCCAGGTCCTTGAACCTGGTCTCGGACGAGAACAGCCGGTGCGTACCGATGACGATGTCGACCGCGCCCTCCCGCAGACCCTGGAGCGTCGCCTTCGCCTCCGCGTCCGACTGGAAGCGGGACAGCGCCTTCACGGCCACCGGGAACTGCGAATACCGCTCGGAGAAGGTGCCGAAGTGCTGCTGCACCAGCAGCGTCGTCGGGACGAGGACCGCGACCTGCTTGCCGTCCTGGACCGCCTTGAAGGCCGCCCGTACGGCGATCTCCGTCTTGCCGTAGCCGACGTCGCCACAGATCAGCCGGTCCATCGGGACCGTCTTCTCCATGTCCTCCTTGACCTCGGCGATGGTGGAGAGCTGGTCGGGCGTCTCCACATACGGGAACGCGTCCTCCAGCTCCCGCTGCCAGGGGGTGTCGGGGCCGAAGGCATGGCCGGGGGCCGCCATCCGCGCCGAGTAGAGCTTGATCAGGTCGGCGGCGATCTCCTTGACCGCCTTCTTGGCGCGCGCCTTGGTCTTCGTCCAGTCCGCGCCGCCGAGGCGGTGCAGCGTCGGAGCCTCGCCACCCACGTACTTGGTGACCTGTTCCAGTTGGTCGGTGGGGATGTAGAGGCGGTCGCCCGGCTGGCCGCGCTTGGCCGGGGCGTACTCGACGAGCAGATACTCCCGGGTCGCGCCCTGCACCGTGCGCTGCACCATCTCGACATAGCGGCCGACGCCGTGCTGCTCATGGACGATGTAGTCGCCCGTCTCCAGCGTGAGCGGGTCGATGGTCTTGCGGCGCTTGGCCGGCATCCGGGCGCCGTCCTTGCCCGCCGCCTTCTGGCCGGAGAGATCGGTCTCGGTGAGCACGGCGAGCTTGAGGTCCGGGTCCACGAAGCCGTAGTCGATCGAGCCGCACGCGACATGGACCAGCGACGGGGCGATCTCCTCCAGACCGCGGGCGGTGCGGGCCCCGGGGGTGTCGAGCCTGGCCGGGATGCCCTCGCCGCCCAGAACCTCGACCGTACGGGCCGCCGTGCCGTGCCCCTCCGTGACGAAGACCGTACGCCAGCCGTCCGCCAGCCAGCCCTTGGTGTCGGCGAGCGCGCGTGCGGTGTCGCCGCGGTACGACTCCGGGGCGCGCATGCCCAGCGTGATGGCCTCGCCCGAGGCGTCCTCCAGCTCCTCGTCCACGGCGAACGGGGACACCGACCACCACATCATGCCCAGCTCACGGGCATGCTCCCGGATGTCCGCGATGCCCCGCAGCGAGGCCGCGCCGACATCGATCGGGGCCTCGCCGCCGTCGGCGCTCGCCGCCCACGACGCCTGGAGGAACTCCTGGCTCGTCGCCACCAGGTCCGCCGCCCGGGTCCGTACCCGCTCGGGATCGCAGACCAGCGCCATCGAACCGGCGGGCAGGACATCGAGCAGCAGCTCCATGTCGTCCACGAGGACCGGCGCCAGGGACTCCATGCCCTCGACCGCGATCCCCTCCGCGATCTTGCCGAGCAGCTCGCCCAGCTCCGGATGCAGCTCCGCGAGCGCGGCGGCCCGCTCCCGTACCTCGGGGGTGAGCAGCAGCTCCCGGCAGGGCGGCGCCCACAGTCCGTGCTCGGCCACCTCCAGGGAGCGCTGGTCGGCCACCTTGAAGTAACGGATCTCCTCCACGTCGTCGCCCCAGAACTCCACCCGCAGGGGGTGCTCCTCGGTGGGCGGGAAGACATCCAGGATGCCGCCGCGCACGGCGAACTCGCCGCGCTTCTCGACCAGCTCGACCCGGGCGTACGCGGCGGCGGCCAGCGCCTCCGTGATCCCGTTCAGATCGGCGCTCTCGCCGCTGCGCAGCGCGACGGGCTCCAGCTCGCCGAGCCCCTTGACCTGCGGCTGGAGTACGGAGCGTACGGGCGCGACCACCACACTGACCGGGCCGGCCGTGGGGTCGTCCTTCGCCGGGTGCGCGAGCCGGCGCAGCACGGCGAGCCTGCGGCCCACGGTGTCGGAGCGGGGCGAGAGCCGCTCGTGCGGCAGGGTCTCCCACGACGGGTACTCGACGACGGTGTCCGGGTCGAGCAGCGAGCGCAGGGCCGCCGCCAGATCCTCGGCCTCCCGCCCGGTCGCGGTCACGGCCAGCACGGGCCGCCCGGCCTCGCGCGCCAGCGCGGCCACCGCGAAGGGCCGCGCCGCGGGCGGTCCGACGAGGTCGATGTGCGGGCGGTGACCCTCGGCGGCGGCCTTCACCGCTCCGGCGAGCGCCGGGTCACGTACGACGGCGTCCAGCAGACCGTGCAGGCTCATGAAGGGGGGTTCCATCCAGGTCCGAGATCGAGCGGGTGAACAGCGTGGGCAACGCAAGGGACCCGACACGTCTCACGGGCCGGGGGTTCTCCAGCGTACGACGCCGGTGTGACACCCGGGACCGGAAGCCGGCCGGAGCCGGGCCGGGCGACGGGATCCGGGAATGATCGCACCCGCTTCGGTCATTGAGACAAGCGCGGGGGAAGCACGGGACGCGGGCCGTGACGGGCGCGACGTCCGACGCCGGATTCCGACGACGGGATGGATCACCATGCCTCTTGAGGGTGAGTACGAGCCCAGCGCGATGCCGATGGCACGCGAGCAGGTCGAGGTGTACGAGAGCTCGGGCGGTACGAAGGGAACGACGATGAACGGCCTGCCCGTCATCGTCCTGACCACCCGGGGCGCGAAGAGCGGCAAGATCCGCAAGAGCCCGCTGATGCGCGTGGAACACGGGGGCGTCTACGCGGCGGTCGCCTCACTGGGCGGCGCCCCCAAGAACCCGGTCTGGTACCACAACATCACGGCCGACCCCCGGGTGGAGCTCCAGGACGGCCCCGTACGCCAGGACATGGTCGCCCGCGAGGTCACCGGCGAGGAGAAGGCCGCGTGGTGGGCTCGCGCGGTCGAGGCGTTCCCGCCGTACGCGGAGTACCAGACGAAGACGGACCGCGAGATCCCGGTCTTCATCCTGGAGCCGTCACCCACGCCCCACTGACCGCCACTTGCCGCCACTGACCGGCTGCCCCGGTGCCCCGGTGCCCCGAACGGTCCTGGGGCACCGGGGTCCGTCGGGCACGGGGGCGTCCCGAACCCCACGGATGAGTGGTCCGAGAGGAAACGATACCGTCGCGCGCGTATCGGCGATATCATTTCAGTCTCATGCATGGGGGAAGTAAGGGGAGGCCATGTCTCGCACCGTCATCGATCTCGACGACGACATCGTCGAGGAAGCCATGCGGCTGTACGGCTCCAAGACCAAAGCGGCAGCCGTACGCGCCGCCATGGAGGATGCCGTGAAACGGCGTTTGCGCCAGGAGTTCGCCGATGCCGTGAAGTCGGGGGAACTCGACTTCAGCGAGATCATCGAGAACACCGGCCCGGCCGGCTCCCGTCCCCGGGACCGGAAGACCGCCGCGTGAGCGTCTTCCTCGCGGACAAGTCGGCCCTGGCCCGCTGGGGACAGCCCGCGGTGAGTGAGGTGCTGGACGACCTGAACGACCGTGGCCTCCTGACGACCTGCGCGGTCGTCGAGTACGAGATGGTCTACAGCGCGCGCACCAAACAGGACGCGTCCCGCATCCGTCTCAGCCTGCGCGGCTTCGACTACGCGCCCTGCAACGACGCGGAGCACGAGCGTGCCCTGTGGCTCCAGCGCGAGGCCCTGCGCCGGGGCTTCCATCGGGCGCTCTCGCTCTCCGACGTGCTGATCGCCGCTGTGGCGGAACGGCGCGGCCTGACCGTTCTGCACTATGACGGCGACTTCGACATGATCCGTGAGATCACCGGGCAGACCATGCGCTGGGTGGTCGATCCCGGGACCGCGGACCGGTAGGCGCCCCGCATACGTGGCCACCGCACGGTGGGGCGTGGTAGCCGAAGCAACCATCCACCCATGCGGCGCATATAAGTACAATTCGCGGCATGAATATTCGGACTATCTCTTTCGGTCACCCCGACGCCGTCAAACTCAACGATCGCGTGCAGTTGGAGTACGCCGAGCGATACGGCGACGAGGGCGACGTCACGCCTCTCGAACCTGGCATGTTCGAACCGCCGCGGGGCCTCTATCTGATCGCCTACGACGACCAGGGCACCGCGGTCGCGACGGGTGGCTGGCGCACCCAGGACGAGAACGACCACGGGTACGCGGACGGTGACGCGGAGATCAAACGCATGTACGTGACCCCGGAGGCGCGCGGCCAGGGTCTGGCCCGGCTGATACTGGCCGCCCTGGAGGACAACGCTCGCGCCGCGGGCCGCACCCGCATGGTCCTGGAGACCGGCACCAAACAGCCGGAGGCCATCTCTCTTTACGCCTCCAGCGGCTACGAACCCTGCGCCAAGTTCGGCCACTACCGTTTCCACGAGCTCAGCCTCTGCTACGCCAAACCGCTGGCCGACGCCACCAACGGACGCGCCCCCGCCGTAATTCCTGCCGAGGCCGCCGGGCTTGAGGCCACGGCTCTCTGACGAGTCGTCAAGCATCAGCCGACGAGGCGGCGCCTCAGCCCACCCCGGGACTGACGACCCACGACGGCCTGCGGCGGCTCACAGCGGCAGCCGCTGGCTCCGGCCCCGGCCGTCTGCGCGGGACGCGGTGCGGGGGCTCTCGTGGCGGGGGTCCGAGGGGCAATCCCGCCGGGTCAGGGACGCGTTCAGTTGAGGACGACGACGTCCGTGCGGATACGGAGCGGGCTGTTCCAGGCGATATTGATTTTGACCGTCACGATTCCGGAGCCGGGGGCGATCCCCGTCACCGTGACGGGCGCGGCGCCGATGAACCGGACGCCGTTGGCGTCGACCTCGGACGCCGTGACGATGACCGTCGAGTTCGGGTTGATCACGTTCCAGGTGATGGGGAAGTTGACCCAGCCGTTGTACGCGCCCCAGATGACCCAGCCTCGCCACAGATCGGCGACATTGCCGCCGGTCACCGCGAGCCCGTCGGTCTGGGCAGCCACCTCTACGTTGGTTTCCGGTGCGTTGGGTGTGGACACAGCGGTGCCCTCCTTCTGAGCGGGCCCGGGAAGTCGATCGGATCGTCCGATCGAGAGGACCTGTCACCCTCAGTGTCCGGTTGACCACATAACGCTACAACCCCTCGTATGGGTGAACTCGCCGACTCGGGCGCGTTCTGACGGACAGCAACCGTCGCGCGGTGATAAATGCCCTCCGGCCCCGATGGACGTTGGAGGAACGCCCACCGAGGCCGGAGCCTCCACCGTACCGTTCTACTCGGTGGCGATCGCGTTCAGCACGTTCATCCGACCGGCCCGGAAGGCCGGCACCAGGGCGGCGAAGAGTCCGACGAAAGCCGAGGCCACGAAGACCGTCAGGATCGTCGGCCACGGTATCTCCAGGACGCCGAGACCCTCCAGGGCCAGCAACTTCTGGGCCGAGGTGCCCCAGCCCATGCCGAGCCCGAGCCCGAGCAGGGCGCCGAAGAGGGCGATGACCACCGACTCCAGCCGTATCATGCGGCGCAGTTGGCGGCGGGAGAGCCCGATCGCCCGCAGCAGACCGATCTCACGGGTCCGCTCCACCACCGACAGCGCGAGGGTGTTCACCACTCCCAGCACCGCGACGATGATCGCGAGTGCCAGCAGCCCGTAGACGATATTGAGCAGTTGGCCTATCTGGTCCTTCAAGTCCTGCTTGAAGTCGGTCTGGTTCTGCACCGTGTACTGGGGATAGGCCGCGAGCGAGTCCTTGAGGGCGGCGTACGCCTCCGTCTCCTTGCCGTCCTCGGCCGCCGCGAACATGATCAAGTTCTTGGGCATCTTGTCGGCCGGCACATACCGCTGGGCCGTCGTGATGTTCGTGTACATCGCGCCCTTGTCGACATTCGTGTCGTCCGAGGTGATCGCCGCGACCGTCAGTTCGGCACTCTTCCCGCCCGGGAAGACGACCGCCATCCGGTCACCGACCTTGACGCCATGCTCCTTCGCGTACGTATCGCCCACCGACATCGCGTCCTCGCCGTACGCCGCGGACAGCTCACCCGCGACAGTCTCGCGGCGCAGATCCTGGGCGTAGGTCGGATCGGCGGCGACGATGCCGTCGGACCGCGTCTTTCCGTCCGGGGCGGTCAGCTTGACGTCGACCCACTTGTACTCGGTGACATGCGCGATGTCCGGCGCCTTCTCCAGCGCCGCCTGGGCCTGCGGCATGATCGGCTGGCCGTTGTCGGACTGGACGATGAAGTCCGCGCCGACCGACTTGTCCAGCTCGTCGGTCGCGGAGGCGACCATCGAGGAACCGACCACCGACAGACAGGCCACCAGCGCCAGCCCGATCATCAGCGCGGCGCCCGTCGCTCCCGTACGCCGCGGATTGCGCAGCGCGTTGCGCTCGGCCATCCGGCCGACCGGGCCGAACATCCGCAGCACGACCGCGCTGAGCGCCCGGACCAGACCGCCGGCCAGCAGCGGACCGATCACGACGAAGCCGATCAGCGTGCAGACCACGCCCGCCCCGAGGAAGACCGAACCCTCACTCGCCTCGTCGGCCCGCGTCGATATGAAGAGCGCGGCACCGCCGGCCCCGGTGAGCACCAGACCGATGGCCGCCCTGACCCATCCGGCCCGGCCGTCGGCGGGGGTACCCGCGTCACGCAGGGCCGCCATCGGCGAGATCTTCCCGGCCCGACGGGCGGGAACGTACGCGGAGACGACGGTCACGACGACACCGAGCACCAGCCCGATCGCCGGAGTCGTCCACTTGACCGTCAGATCCTGGGTGGACAGATCCATGCCCATGGAGGACATCAGCTTCATCAGCCCGACGGCCAGCCCCACCCCGGCGGCGACCCCGGCGATCGAGCCGAAGATCCCGAGCAGCACCGCCTCCAGCAGCACCGAGCGGTTGACCTGCTTACGGCTCGATCCGAGGGCCCGCATCAGACCGATCTCGCGGGTCCGCTGCGCGACCAGCATCGAGAACGTGTTGACGATCAGGAAGATACCGACGAGGAAGGCGATCCCCGCGAAGCCGAGCATCGCGTACTTCATCACGTCGAGGAAGGAGCCGACATCCGCGCGGTTCGCGTCCGCGGCTTCCTTCTGCGTCTGGAGCTTGTACGCGCCGCCGCCGAGAGCGGCCGCCACATCCCGCTTCAGATCGCTGTTGCCGACGCCCTCGGCCGCGGTGACATTGACATGGGTGAACCGGCCGGTGTCCCCCAGCAGTTCACGCTGGGCGGTCGCCGTGTCGAAGAAGATGACCGCCGCACCGGGGTTGGTGACGGTGAACGTGGCGATACCCGAGATCTTCGCCCGGAAGTCACCCGTGACCGCGATGGTGCGCAGCTCGTCTCCGATCGCGAGGTGGTGCTTCTCGGCGGTGTCGGCGTCGACCATCACATCGGTGGGCCCACGCGGCGCGTGACCCGAGGTGATCTCCATCGAACGGAGGTCGTTACGCGTCCAGTTGCCCGCGATCGTCGGGGCGCCGCTGCTCGCGCCCACGTTCTTGTTGTCGGCGTTCACCACCGTCACGCTCATGCTGCTGACGGCGCCCTCGGCGGACTTCACTCCGTCCGCCGTCCGCACCGTCTCGACGACCGAGGCGGGCAGCGACTCGGGCTTGCCGGTCTGGGAGGTCTCGTCCCCTCCCTTGGCCGCCTTGGGACTGACCGTGACATCCGAGGACGTCGCGGCGAAGAGCTTGTCGAACGTCGTGTTCATCGTGTCCGTGAACACCAGGGTGCCGCTGACGAAGGCCACCGACAGCAGGACGGCGACGGCGGAGAGCGCCATCCGCCCCTTGTGCGCCAGGAAGTTGCGCATGGAGGTTCTGAACACCGTCATGACGTACGCCCCCGGGCGTCGAAGTCCTTCATGCGGTCGAGCACGGCGTCGGCCGTCGGACGGAGCATCTCGTCCACGATCCGGCCGTCCGCGAGATACAGCACCCGGTCCGCGTACGACGCGGCGACCGGGTCGTGCGTGACCATCACGATCGTCTGGCCCAGCTCATCGACCGACCGGCGCAGGAAGCCAAGCACCTCGGCGCCCGCGCGCGAGTCCAGGTTCCCTGTCGGCTCGTCACCGAAGATGATCTCCGGACGGGCGGCGAGCGCCCTGGCCACCGCGACCCGCTGCTGCTGACCGCCCGACAGCTGGGTCGGCCGGTGCGAGAGCCGGTCGGCCAGGCCCACCGTCTCCACGACCCGCCGGAGCCACGGACCGTCCGGCTTACGGCCCGCGATGTCCATGGGCAGCGTGATGTTCTCCAGCGCGTTGAGCGTCGGCAGCAGATTGAACGCCTGGAAGATAAAGCCGATCCGGTCCCGGCGCAGCTGGGTGAGCTTCTTGTCCTTCAGCTTCGTGATCTCGGTCTCGTCCAGAAAGATCTCGCCCGCGCTCACCGTGTCCAGGCCCGCGAGGCAGTGCATCAGCGTCGACTTGCCCGAGCCGGACGGGCCCATGATCGCGGTGAACTGCCCGCGGTCGATGTCCACATCGACATGATCGAGCGCCACGACCCGGGTCTCCCCCGCGCCGTACGCCTTGACGACCTGCCGCGCTCGCGCCGCGACGGCCGTACGCCTTCCAGTACCCCCGTGCCTGGGAATGGTCACAGCCGTTGTCACGGTAAGTCTCCTATTTCGCTTGATACACCGAGTGTTCGTCTGGCGGTGTTCTGAGTCTGCTGGTTTCGGGGGCCCCGGCGCGCTGGTGCACAGCACAGTCTTCACCTGGGGTTTTCCCCACCCCTCTGCTGCGGTGAGCCCCATTCGCGGGCTCTCGCCGCCGTAGGAGCACGTAGGAGCACGTAGGGCAAACATAAAGAACCAGCCACCGCCCCCTCGTCCTCCGACGGGACGAACGACCCCTGGCCCGAAGTAAGGAGGAGCCCCTAGGGGACCGCGCCCCGGGCCCTCCCCCGCGCGAGGCCCGGGTGAGAGGGTGGCCTCCTGGAGATACATGCATAGGGAAGGGATCCCGTGAGCGGCGCCGGCGGAAGTACCGAGGACTCCGGACGTACGGAAGCGACACCCGCCCCCCGGGCCACGGCCCCGCCACCCGGCCCGGCGCGAGGTCGCGGCCCCGTCGTCGCCGCCCTGATGCTCGGCATGGCACTCGCCGCGCTCGACGGCACCGTCGTCTCCACGGCCGTCCCGCAAATCGTCGGCGACCTCGGCGGATTCGCCGTCTTCTCCTGGCTGTTCTCCGGCTATCTGCTCGCCGTGACCGTCACCCTGCCCGTGTACGGAAAGCTCTCCGACACCTTCGGCCGCAAGCCCGTCCTGATCGCGGGCATCATCCTCTTCCTCATCGGCTCACTGCTCTGCGCCACCGCCTGGAACATGGCCTCGCTGATCGCCTTCCGCGTCGTGCAGGGGCTCGGCGGCGGCGCGCTCCAGGGCACGGTGCAGGTCATCGCCGCCGACCTCTACCCCCTCAAGGAACGCCCCAAGATCCAGGCCAAACTGTCGACGGTCTGGGCCACCTCGTCCGTCGCCGGCCCCGCCCTCGGCGGACTGCTCGCCGGATACGCGGACTGGCGCTGGATCTTCCTGATCAATCTGCCCGTGGGCGCGCTCGCGCTCTGGCTGGTGGTCAGATATCTGCACGAACCGAACCGGACCACCGCCAAATCGAAAGCCAAATCGAAAGACACCACCAAAACCACGGCCGAAGCCACCGCCAAAACCACCGCCACCGCCAGGCCCGCCGGCACCGCCACCAAGGGCGCCGACACGGCCTCGGACCCGGCGCCGCGCCACCGCGTCGACTGGGCGGGCGCGCTGGCCGTCTTCGCCACCGGCGCGCTGCTCCTCACCGCCCTCGTCCAGGGCGGCGTCGCCTGGCCCTGGATCTCCACGCCCTCGTTCGCCTTCCTCGGCGGCAGCGCGGTTCTCGCCGCCGTCACCGTCGTCATCGAACGCCGCGCCACGGACCCGATCATCCCCGGCTGGGTCTGGCGCCGCCGTACCATCGCGGCCGTCAACCTCGCCCTCGGCGCGCTCGGCCTGCTGATGATCGCCCCGACCGTCTTCCTGCCCACGTACGCGCAGTCCGTGCTCGGACTCGGCCCGATAGCCGCCGGCTTCGTCCTCTCCGCCATGACGCTGAGCTGGCCCGTCAGCGCGGCCTTCGCCAACCGCCTCTACAACCGCATCGGCTTCCGGCTGACCGCCGTCATCGGGATCTCCCTCGCCATGCTGGTGCTGCTCGCCTTCCCGCTCCTCCCCTATCCCGGCCAGGCCTGGCAACCCGCGCTGATCATGCTGCTGCTCGGCGCCGCGCTCGGGATCTTCCAACTGCCCCTGATCATCGGGGTCCAGTCGACCGTGGGCTGGTCGGAACGGGGAACGGCCACGGCGTCCATACTGTTCTGCCGCCAGGTCGGCCAGAGCGTGGGCGCCGCCCTCTTCGGTGCGGTGGCCAACGGCGTACTGGCCGCCCGCCTCACCAACGCCCCCACCCCCGGACTCCCCGACGACCTCGACTCCGTCTCCAAAGCCCTGGAGAACCCGGCCACACTCACCGCCGAGGCCGCGGACTATCTGCGCCGGGCGATGGACAGCGCGGTGGAGTACGTCTACGTAGGTGCCGCGGGGGCGGCCGCCGTCTCCCTGCTGGTGCTCATATTCGTGGCCCCCCGCCGGTTCCCCGTCCTCAAGGATCCCGAATAGGTACTCAAGGACCGGCCCCGGAAGGGGTACTCAAGGATCCCTCACCGCCCGCGCCACGCCTCCACCCGCGCCCGCGCCACGCCCTCCGCCAGCGCCACGCCCCGCCACTCGTCCGCCCGCGCCTCTCGTCCGCCCGCGCCACGCCCCCGCCCGCGTCACTCCTCCGTCGGCGCACGACCCGTGAGCGCCGCCAGAGTGGTCCGTACGTGAGCCATGTGCGCTCGCATTTCCTCGCACGCCGCCGAGTGCTCCCGCATCAGCCGTTCCGTATCGCGCGCGACGCCCTCCGCGTCCGCGCGCGCCCGCGCGAGCAGTTCCTCCGCCCGCGCCCCCGCGTCCTCCTGGCCATGGCGAGCCTGTTCGCCCGCCTCCGAGAAGGCCCGCTGCGCCGCCATCAACTGGAGCTGGGCATACGCCGTGAGTTCGTCGTGCTGGACCCGCGACGCGGCTTCCCGCTCGGCGAATTCGCGCTCCGCCGCCGCCAGCTCGTCATCCTGCTTCCGCTCCTGCTCGTCGATCACCCCCTGGGTGCGCCGGCGCACCTCTTTGAGCGCGGCAAGCGATTCCGCGCGGAGCGCCGTGACCTCGCGCCGCGCCTCGGCCCTCGCCGCCTCGGCCGCGCCCCTGGCCGCGCGCAGCACCTGACCGGCGTACGCCTCCGCCTCCGCCCGTACGGCGTCGGCCCGTTGACGCGCCGCCTCGCGCAGCTGATCGGCCGCCGTACGCGACGTGTCGATCACCGCCTGGGACTCCTCGCGCGCCTCGGTCCTTACCGTCTCGTCCTCCTGCTTCGCCAGGGCCAGGATCTGCTGCGCGCGGTGGCCGAGCTTCTCGTACGTCTGCGGCGGCAGCGCCGCCACCCGCTCCCGGAGCCGCTCCGCCTCGCCCTCCATCTCCTTGGCGAGGACGGTGAGCCGCGCCACGCGTTCCCAGGCGTCGTCACGGTCCCGGAACAGCGCCGTGACCTCCCGCTCGACCTGCTCGGGGCGGTAGCCACGGCCACGTACGGGCGCGAAGCCATGAGCCGACAACGGTGCGGCAGCCATCCTTGAAGCCCTTCTCCGACACGACACAGAACGCCATCCGGCACAATCCTGCTGGAGCGAGCCGAAGCGCCCATACCACGACACTCCGCCCAGCCACCCCGGTCAAGGATGCGGCATGAACCCCGAAAAGGTGGAAACGTGGAAAATCGGAAAAACGGAACGGCCGGAGCGCCCACCGCGAAGTGCGGCAGGCGCCCCGGCCGTCCCCGAGACCACGCGTCGTCAGAGCGTCAGTGCGTCAGAGCTCAGGGCGTCAGAGCAGTCCGTCCCACATCTGCTCCAGCAGCACCGACCACCAGTTCTCCGGCGACGACAGCGCCGCCGGGTCCAGCGCCGAGAGCTGCGCCTGGAAATCGACGGTCCAACGGCCCGCCTGCTCCGGATTGAGCCCGAACCTCAGCCGCCACATCCGCCCGAGCAGCGCCAGCGAACGCGTGAACTCCGGTAGTCCGGTGTTCACGAACTGCGGAGGCACCGACTGCCCGCCCGGCCCAGCCTCGACCGGTACAGCCATGATGTGCGCCGTGCCGTACTGGACGCACAGCGCGCGGCCGAAGTCCGTGCCCATCACCAGATACGAACCCGCGTCCGGGGCCGGGCGCACCTGCCGCTGCGCGGCCAGTTCGGCCAGTGTCGGGACCACCGGCTGGGCGGGCTGCGCCCAGAAGAACGGCCCGACATCGGACGGCAGCCCCGCCCACACCAGGGTGCGCGCCACGATCTCCGGCACCCCCTGACGGGACACCGCCCGCTGGTCGAACCGGCAGATGCCCTGCGGACCGAACGCCGCCACCAGCTCCTGCGCGACTCCCTCGGGAGGGATCGGCGGCGCGGGCGGCATCTGCGGCAGCGGCGCACGCACCGGCGCGGGCCGGGCGGGACCGTCCGCGACCTGGTGCAACTCACCCTGGTGGGTGAGCAGATGCTGCATGCCCTGCTGCCTGCTGGCGTGGTCCTGGCCGTACGGGGCGACGCTGGTGATCCGGACCTGCGGCCACGTCTCCCTGATCATCCGCGCGCAGTAGCCGCCGGGCAGCTCGCACGACTCCAGCTCCGTGTGCAGTTCGAGCACCTGCTGCGGCGGCACGTTCATGGCGCGCAGCTCGTGCAGGAACTGCCACTCCGGGTGCGGGGTGCCGGGCGCGGAGCGGCGGATGAGCTGGGCCTCGGAACCGTCGGGCGCGCGGTAGCGCAGCACGGCCTGATAGCCGGGGCCGACGGTCGGCGGACCGGCGGGCTGCTGCGGATAGCCGTACGCCGGAGGCTGGGGGTGCGGGGCCGGCGGCGGTACGGGACCACCGGGACCGCCGGAGCCGGGGCCCCCTGGCGGCATGCCGGGAGCCACGCCCGGCGGACCGGACGGCGCGCCCGGCGGACCTGGCGGGTTCGGCGGACCTGGCGGGTTGGGCGGCTGCGGTCCCACCTGTCCCGTGCTCGCGAGCATGGTCGCCGCGTGATGTCCCTCGCCCGAAGACGCACCAGGAGGTCCCGGAGGCCCCGGAGGACTGGACGGACCGGGCGGACCCGGAGGCTGCGGAGCGCCCGGCGGCCGTGGTGGCCCCGGCGGCCGGCCGGCCTGGTCCGGGTCCGCGAACATCGTCGCCGCGTGATGCACCCCGCGCGGAGGCGTACCCGGAACCCCGGGCGGACCGGGAGGCGGCGGAACGCCGGGGGTACCAGGGGCACCGGGGGCACCCGGAGGGCCGGGCGGGCCAGGCGGGCCAGGCGGCCGCAGTGCGTTGGAGCCGGCACCGCCGAGGCTCGGGGACAGCTGCGTCGGCAGATAGCCACTCGCCGGAACACCGGGCGTACCGGGACCCGACGGCGGGGGAGTCGCACCCGGCGGACGCGCGCCGGGAACACCGGGCGTGCCCGGCGGCGGCGGAATCGTCGCACCGCCACCGCGCGTACCACGCGGGGGTACGGCCGCCTTGCTGGTCGCCGCATCGGCGATATCGCCCGCCCCCGCTCCCGTCCCGGCCCCGGAGCCAGATCCGGCCGCGGAGCCGGACGCCTGCCCCGCACCGGAACCAGGTACGGCGGATCCCCCGGGCACCGGCCCCGGCTCCCCTCCCGCCAGTCCCTGAGCGAGTGTCGTACGCGGCAACTGGCTGCCGCCCGACATCAGCGCGGTCGGCGCCTCGGCGGCCACGACCGGTGGCGGCGTGTCCTCGTCGTCAGCCCCCGAGAGCGGGGGCGCGAAGACCGTCGCGGGCAGCGGTACGGACCCGTCCTCCGACGTGGCCGACAGGCCGTTGGTGTCGGTCCCGGTCCAGGGCGTGGCCCCGGTCGGCGCACCCGGCGTCGCGACGGGCACCCCGTCGTTGGAGGTGGGCTCGTACCCGTCCGACCAGGCGGAGCTGCCCTGCGAGGCGTTGCCGCCACCGGGCGACCCGCCGGTACCCGAACCGGCCGTTCCCGAACCACCCGAAGAACCCGGAGCACCCGGACCACCCGAACCACCCGAACCACCCGGAGCGGACGGAGCCGAAGAAGCGACCGGAACAGGCGACGGAGAAGGCGAAGATGAGGACGAAGGAGAAGGCGAAGGATCGGAGGAAGGCGCGGGGGAAGGGGAAGGAGACGGGGAAGCCTCCGCCGTCCGCCCGTCCGGAATCCCGAGCTTGTCCGCCGCGTCCTGGAGCCATTCCGGCGGGGTCAGCAGGAACGACGTCTGGTTCAGATCGATACGCCGCGGCGCCTCCGGAGCGGTCGGCGCCGCCTCCGGCATCCCGTACTCCTCCTCGTACCGGCGGATCACCTCCCCCACCGGCAGCCCCGGCCACAGCGTCGCCTCACCGCTGTCCCTGGCGATCACCAGCCGCTGCCGCCCGCCGTCCGACGTCGGACCGCCCTCGCGGTCCTCCGCCCACACCACGAAGCCCAGCTCGAACTCCCGCACCCGCACCTCACGGTGCTGGTAACCGGGCAGATCGGCGTTGACCCACTCTTCCGCGCGCTCCTGCGCCTGCGCGAAGGTCACCATCGCGCTCACCCCTCCACCGGGACGGCGCGCGCGAAGCCGCCGTCCACCATCAGGTTCGCCACGGTCTCCAGCTCCGGCGGATTGCCCGCCAGCCGCAGCAGGAAGGCGTCGAAGTCGTCACCACAGGGCAGCAACAGCCGCTCCACCCGCTCCCCCACGCTCCAGCCGTCCTGGTCCCTGGCGTCGTCGTACGCGCAGAACCAGACCGAACCGACCCGGTCACCCTTGACCTTGACCGCCAGAATGCCGCCCTGGACGAAACCGACGGCCAGATAATCCTTGGTCAGATGGTCCCGCAGACACTTGTTCGCGTACACCAGGTCGTTGACAGCGGCCACATCCCGCACGGTGAAGAACGGCTGGTCCACCAGCAGCCCCAGCTCCGCGTCGAGCGCCGCGCCCACCGGCGCGCAGCCGCCCGCCGCCTTCAGGAACGAGCGGTAGGCGCCGGGCAGCCGGTAACCGAGATCCTCCTCCACCCCCAGCAGCTGCTGCTCGCTGACCGACAACGCGGCCTTGGGCAGCCCGAAATGGGCCGGCCGGGTCTCCTGAAGAGGACGCGTCCCCCGCTTGCCGTGATCCACCCGTGCCGTCGCCAGACCACCGTGATGACGCAGCAGCGCCTTCACCTCCACCGGCACGAGCACCATCCGGCGCGAGGCCCGCAGATGGTGCCACGTCCAGCCGTGCGGTGTGGCCACCGACGGGACCGTGTCCCACAGTTCATGGCCCGCGGCGGCCAGCGCGGCATTGGCCGACACATAGTCCGTGAGCCGCAGCTCGTCCACGCCGAACCCCGCCGGGGGCTCGGCTATCTCCGCGGCGGCACGCGCGTACGGCGAGAAGTCCGGATAGCCGTCGTCATCCACCCGTACACCTCTGGGGTGACGGGAGGCCCGGACCGGATCCGGGAAATGCACGACCTGCCCGGCGTAGGCCGCGTTCGGTGGCGCGGCTTGCTGCCCGAGCCGACCTGTCGTCATGGCGGTTGCCCCCTGCTGCGCTTCCGGCTGGTTCCACAGCCCTGGTTGCAGGACAGCCTATGCGGTGGTGCAAGAGGGGATCCGACGCTCCTCCCCCCGGCCGTATCCCCCCGTCCCACACCCCTGTCCCACACCCCTGTCCCGGACTTCCGCCGCCCTTGTCCCGCCCTTGTCCCGCCCTTGTCATTCACGCGTCCTCACCCGTGTCGCCATCCCTCCGCACTACGCCGATCGGGCGTACTCCGAGACGAAGGGCAGGCCCCGTGACGGGCGGTTACGCAGGCGTGACCCAACGCCGACGCCACGCCACGATCCACGCCCCAGCTTCCCGAGGGCCCGCCGCATTTGGCAGGCTGTGCAGGCGAACAGGGGCGTGACAGCAGGAATACGGGGGCGTGAACGAGCGGCTGCCCGGCCGCCGGCACCGGGAGGGGACAGCACATGCACACCGCACCAACCGACGCGTCCGGGGACCCACGCCTCAGCTGGAGCAGCACCGAACCACACCGTCCACCGGTGCTCCACCGGCGCAGGGACGGCATCCTGCCCGCCGTCGCCGCCGCGCTCTCCGTCCGCGGCCAGACCCTCACCTGCACCGCCGGCAAAGCCGACCAGCCACCCGTACTCCACCCCCTCGTACAGGACTTCCTCGACACCCTCACCAGCGGCCAGCGCGAACGGTTCACCGGCCGCTGCCCCGAGGCGATCCTGCTCTCCCGCCAGTTGACCGCCGCCGAGGCCGGACGCTCCAAACGGGCCAGACGAAAACCCTTGTCCCACAGCGAGGCACGCCGCTCCCTCAAACACGCCAAACTGACCGCCCGCCGCATCCGCGAGGACGGCGACCCCCTGCACGGCAGCTACGCCCCGCCCTGCCGCTCCTGCGCGCCGCTCCTCGCCCACTTCGGCGTACGGCCCGTCGACCCCACCGAGAACGGCTGAGCGCATGCGCGACCCGCACACCACCCGCTTCCCCCTCCCCGTCGACGCCGCGCTGCGCGAGGCCGGCTGGCAGCCGGGGCGCTGGGACATACGGCAGGCCGAGGAGTGGGCCGACGCGCTGCGCGCGCACACCACACCCGCCGGCCACCGGCACGCCGTCTTCCCGGCCGCCGTCGAGGCCTGGGCGGAGTTCGGCGGACTGCGCGTCATCGCCCCCGGTCCCGGCCGGCAGATCGCCCCGGCCGTCGTACGGATCGACCCGCTGGCGGGCATCCACCTCACCCGTACGCTCGCCGACCTCGGCCGCTCCCTGGACACGGAGATCAGCCCGCTCGGCGAAGAGGGCGACGGACAGGCCATCCTCGCGATGGACCTCACGGGCCGCGTCTTCAGCATCGACCACACCGGGGACTGGTACCTGGGCCCGGACCTCGACCAAGCGCTCGGCACCCTGCTCACGGGCCTGGAACCGGCACGCCTCACCTCCGGCTGAGAGCCGAAGGCCCGAAAGCCGAGGACCGAGGGCTACGGGCTACGGGCTGACGGCCGAGGCTGAGACACGCCTCACATCCGGAGGGACCGGCGTCAGGCGGCCCGGCGGCCCGGCAGCCCGACCACGGGACGGCGTCAGGCGGCCCGGCGATGCGGCAGCACCGCCGACACGCGAAAACCCCCCGCGTCCGTCTCACCCGAGACGAACACCCCGCCCAGCGCGGTCACCCGCTCCCGCATCCCCACAAGACCATTACCGCCACTCGGCAGCCGTACATCGTGCGCACCACCGTCCGAAGGCCCGTTCTCGACCTGCATCGCGACCTCCCCGTCACGGTGCGCCAGCCGGACCATCACCTTCGCGCCCGCCGCGTGCTTCAGCACGTTCGTCAGCGCCTCCTGCACCACGCGGTACGCCGTCTGCTCCACCTCGGGCGCGTACGAACGGGACTCGCCCTGCACCGTCAGCTCGACGACCATCCCCGTATCCCGGGACTCCCCGACCAGCACCTCGATGTCCCCCATGCCCGGACCGTCCTCCGCCGCGGCAGCCGCGGCGGCAGCGGCAGCCGCGCCCACGGCGGCCAGCGGCACCGCCGCCGGAGCGTTCGCCGACACCGCGTCCGACGCCTGGCGCGCCGCCACCTGCTCCCCGGCCCGCAGCACCCCGAGCATCTCCCGCAGCTCCGTGAGCGCCTGCCGCCCCATGTCACCCACCAGCGCCGCGTTCTTCACCGCCTTCGGCGGATCCTTCAACGCGACCGCCTGGAGCGCCGCCGCGTGCACCACCATCAGACTCACCCGGTGCGCCACGACGTCATGCATCTCACGGGCGATCCGCGTCCGCTCCTCCGTACGCGCCCACTCCGCGCGCTGCTCGGCCCGGTCGGCCAGCAGCGACAGCTCCTGCTCCAGACTGTCCGCCCGCTCGCGCAGGCTCTCCATCAGCCGCCGTCGCGCCCCGACATAGAGCCCGAACAGCACCGGCGGCGCCGTCAGCCCCAGCGACATCAGAACCGCGACCAGGGGCACGTACCACCCGGCCGCGTCGAACCCCGAGACGGACACGTTCTGTCGCATCCGTACGTACGTGACGATCAGCGTGCCGACGAGCGACATGCCGGTCAGCGCGCCGAGAATCCGGCGTGGGGCCTCCGAGGCGGCGAGCGTGTACAGCCCGACCACCCCCATCAGATAACCCATCTCCGCCGGAATGATCGCGATCGAGACGAGCACCACGGCGAACGGCCACCGCCGCCGCACCAGCAGCACCGCGCCGGCCAGCAGCCCGAAGACCACCCCCAGCGGCACGGGCAGCCCCGCCACGTCCGCGAATCTGCTCCCCTCAAGCCCGCACTCCAGGGCCGACACCAGTGCCAGCCCCACGTCCAGTACGGCGCTGCGCCGTCGTCCCCACCACCACCAGCCGCGGGCGTTCGCTCCCGCGGCGTCCTGGTGTGCCCCCGTTGTGGTCATGTCTCCCACCCTACGGGCGCCCGCCCCCCAATTTCCGGCGACCACCACAGCACGGGACGGGACGGGACACGCGGGGAAGGCGCATCGATAGCTCGAACTGGTGAATCGCCCGCACATTCGAGCCGGACGTCCGCATTCCGGACGACGATCTCCGTATGACAGCGATCCACGGCAGCTACGCCGACTTCGAGGGATTGAGGCGACAGGCCGTCGCACTGCGCCGCCAGGGCCTCAGTCGCCGCCAGATACGCGACCGGCTCCACGTACACAACAACGACATCCTCAACCGCCTCCTGGAAGGCGAGCCACCCCCGGACTGGACGAAGCGCCCGAACGCCAAGGACGACCTCCGCGAGAAGGCACGCGAGCTGCGCCTGAAGGGGCTCACGTACGACCAGATCCAGGTCGAGTTGGGCTGCTCGAAGAGTTCGATCTCCCTGTGGGTACGGGACCTGCCGAAGCCGGAGCCCCGCTACACGGAGGAGGAACGACGCGCCCGCATGAACGCGGGCCTAGCCCGTTTTCGTGAGGCTCAGGAGCTGGAGCGGGAGGAGACGAAACGCTCAGCACGCGAGGAGATCGGCAGGCTCTCCGACAGAGAGCTGTTCATGACAGGAGTCGCCTTGTACTGGGCCGAAGGCGCCAAGGACAAGCCGTACGCCCGCCGCGAGTCGCTCCTGTTCATCAACAGCGACCCCAATGTGATCAAGCTCTACCTGCGCTGGCTCGAACTGCTGGACGTCACGCGCGACCGGATGCACTTCCGGGTCAGCATCCACGAGTCGGCGAATGTCCCGGAGGCCGTGCGGTTCTGGGCCGATCTGGTGGGTGTTGATCCATCCATCTTCCAGAAGACGACGCTCAAGAAGCACAACCCGAAGACCGCGAGGAAGAACACCTCCGACGCGTACAGAGGCTGCTTGATCATCTATGTGACCAAGAGCGCCGATCTTTACCGTCGCGTGGAGGGCGCCTGGTACGGCATAGTGTTAGGTGCCAATTCGACGGCCTGACCCTATGTCCGGTTTCGTCGATTTTCCGCCGTAGTGTAATTGGCAGCACGGCATCCTTTGGAGATGTTCGGTCTAGGTTCGAATCCTAGCGGCGGAGCTGCGCAGTTCGGGTCCTGACCTCGCCGGTCGGGGCCCGTCCTCGTTTCCGTCACGAAACCCACCGGTATCCTGCGGTTGTCCATCACCCGAAGCCGAAGGGCATTCCCGTGAGCGCCAACCGTCCCCAAGTTCTCGGCTCCGCTCGAACAGGGGAGACCCCACTGGCCGCCGCCATCGTTCTCGCGGCGGGTGAGGGAACCCGCATGAAGTCGAAGACCCCCAAGGTTCTGCACGAGGTCTGCGGGCGCTCGCTCGTCGGGCATGTCGTGTCCGCCGCCCGTGAGCTCGATCCCGAGCAGCTCGTGGTGGTCGTCGGACACGCCCGTGAGCGGGTCGAGGGGCACCTCTCCGCCGAGTACGCCGGTGTCCGCACCGCCTACCAGGCCGAGCAGCACGGCACCGGGCATGCCGTGCGGATCGCCCTCCAGGAGCTGGGGGCCACGCCGCACGGGACCGTGATCGTCGCCTGTGGTGACACCCCGCTGCTCTCCGGCGAGACCCTCAACGCGCTGGCCGCGACGCATGCCGCCGACGGCAACGCGGTGACGGTGCTGACCGCCGAGGTCCCGGATTCGACGGGGTACGGGCGGATCGTCCGGGACGGGGCGAGCGGCGCGGTCACGGCGATCGTGGAGCACAAGGACGCCACCGACGCGCAGCGCGCGATCCGTGAGATCAACTCGGGTGTCTTCGCGTTCGACGGGCCGTTGCTGGCGGACGCGCTGGGCAAGGTGCGTACGGACAACAGCCAGGGTGAGGAGTACCTCACCGATGTGCTCGGCATTCTGCGGGAGGCGGGGCACCGCGTCGGCGCGTCGGTCGCCGTCGATCACCGCGAGATCGTGGGCATCAACAACCGCGTGCAGCTGGCGGAGGCGCGCCGGCTGCTGAATGAGCGGCTGCTGGAGCGGGCGATGCTGGCGGGGGTGACGGTGGTGGATCCGGCGTCGGTCTTCGTCGACGTGTCGGTCACGTTCGAGCAGGACGCGGTGGTCCATCCCGGTACGCAGCTGCTGGGCGCCACGCATCTGGGCGAGGGTGCCGAGGTGGGGCCGAATTCGCGGCTGAAGGACACGGTGGTGGGCGCGGGCGCGCGGGTGGACAACACGGTGGCGGACGGCGCGGAGATCGGCGAGGCCGCTTCGGTGGGGCCGTACGCGTATCTGCGGCCGGGTACGCGGCTGGGCGTGAAGGCGAAGGCCGGTACGTACGTGGAGATGAAGAACGCGACGATCGGTGAGGGCACGAAGGTGCCGCATCTGTCGTATGTCGGGGATGCGACGATCGGCGAGTACACGAATATCGGCGCCGCGAGCGTGTTCGTGAACTACGACGGTGAGTCGAAGCACCACACGACGGTCGGCTCACATTGCAAGACGGGTTCGGACAACATGTTTGTGGCGCCCGTCACGGTGGGGGACGGCGCGTACACGGCGGCCGGGTCGGTCATCACGAAGGACGTACCGCCCGGTTCGTTGGCCGTGGCCCGGGGCCAGCAAAGGAATATCGAGGGCTGGGTGGCCAGGAAGCGGCCGGGAAGTGCCTCCGCGCAGGCGGCTCAGGCGGCCTCGATCACCTCGGTCGCCGGCGAGAACGAAAGCTGACCGGAAAGAGACGCGCCGATCACGGCGTACCGTGATAACTGCACGATTCGGCTGGCTCGCAGGGACGCGCGGGTGCAGCGGCCATCAACACGTCTGAGGAGACAGTGCTGTGACCGGGATCAAGACGACCGGCGAGAAGAAGTTGATGCTCTTCTCCGGCCGCGCCCACCCCGAGCTGGCCGAGGAGGTCGCGCAACAGCTGGGTGTCGGGATTGTGCCGACCAAGGCATTCGATTTCGCCAACGGTGAGATTTATGTGCGCTATCAGGAGTCGGCCCGTGGCGCGGACTGCTTCCTGATCCAGAGCCACACCGCTCCGATCAATAAGTGGATCATGGAGCAGCTGATCATGATCGATGCGCTGAAGCGGGCCTCGGCCCGGAGCATCACCGTGATCGTGCCGTTCTACGGCTATGCCAGGCAGGACAAGAAGCACCGTGGCCGGGAGCCGATTTCGGCACGGCTGGTCGCTGATCTGATGAAGACGGCGGGGGCTGACCGGATCCTGACGGTCGATCTGCACACGGACCAGATCCAGGGCTTCTTCGACGGTCCGGTGGACCATCTCTTCGCGCTGCCGGTGCTGGCGGACTATGTGGCCGGGAAGGTGGACCGGTCGAAGCTGACGGTCGTCTCGCCGGACGCGGGCCGGGTGCGGGTCGCGGACCGCTGGTGCGACCGGCTGGGGGCGCCGCTGGCGATTGTGCACAAGCGGCGGGACAAGGATGTCGCCAATCAGGTGACCGTCCACGAGGTCGTCGGCAATGTGAACGGCCGGGTCTGTGTCCTGGTGGACGACATGATCGACACTGGTGGCACGATCTGTGCGGCGGCGGACGCGCTGTTCGCGCACGGCGCCGAGGACGTGATAGTGACGGCCACGCACGGTGTGCTGTCGGGTCCGGCCGCCGACCGGCTGAAGAACTCGAAGGTCAGTGAGTTCGTCTTCACGAATTCGCTGCCCGACCCGGGCAATCTCGATCTCGACAAGATCACGGTTCTGTCGATCGCGCCGACGATCGCCCGTGCGGTGCGTGAGGTGTTCGAGGACGGTTCGGTGACCAGCCTCTTCGAGGAGCAGGCTTAACTCCGGGCTCTCGGCTCCGGGCTCCGGGCTCTCGGGTGAGGGCGCTCGGCTGAGGGCTCCGGGTCACGGGTCCCAGGTTCCGGGTCCCAGGTTCCGGGTCCCAGGTGCCCCGGACCCCGAAGATCGATTTCTGAGGCGGCCTCCCCGCCGGGTAGACTCACTGAGTTGCTCGGCGAGGGAGGCCGCACTCATGTGCGGCGGTCCGTTATCGACGCGCTCTTCGTAGCAGGCCTGTCGTGGCCGGGTGACGGCCGATTTCCTGTCATCTACGAGGAGTGCCGTCATGGCTGAAGTGAAGATCAGCGCCGAGGTCCGTTCCGAGTTCGGCAAGGGCGCCGCCCGCCGTACCCGTCGTGCCGACAAGGTCCCCGCCGTCATCTACGGCCACGGTGCCGACACCGTCCACGTGACCCTGCCGGGCCACGACCTGATGATGGCGCTGAAGACGGCGAACGCGCTGATCTCGCTGGACATCGAGGGCCGCAAGGAACTGGTCATCCCGAAGGCCGTCCAGCGCAACGCGCTCAAGGGTCACATCGAGCATGTCGACCTGCTCGCGGTGAAGCGCGGCGAGAAGGTCACCGTCGAGGTCGCGGTGCACACCGAGGGCGACCTGGCCCCGGGCGCCAACCTGCTGGAGAACGTGCTCAACACGCTGACCGTCGAGGCCGAGGCCACCCACATCCCGGAGTCCGTCACGGTCTCCGTCGCCGGTCTGGACGCCGGTGACTCGATCGTCGCCAAGAACGTCCCGCTGCCGTCCGGCACCACGCTGGTCACGGACGAGGACGCGGTCGTCATCCAGGTCCTGGCCGCGCAGGCCGAGGAGCCCGCCGCCGAGGAGGCCGAGGCGGCCGAGGGCGCCGAGGGCTGATCCGTACGCTGTGCCCCACGGGGTGGCGGGCCTCGGCCCGCCACCCCGTTCGCCTGTCCGTACCCCGATTCATCCGATCCAGAGGAGACGCAGCGCGGATGACCACGGATGCCAACGCCCCCTGGCTGATCGTCGGGCTGGGTAATCCCGGGCCCGGTTACGCGGCCAATCGGCACAATGTCGGGTTCATGGTGGCCGATCTGCTGGCGGAGCGTGTCGGCGGCTCCTTCAAGCGGGCGCAGAAGGCGCAGGCCCAGGTGATCGAGGGCCGGATCGGGCCGCCGGGTCCCGGCAATCGCCGGGTCGTGCTGGCCAAGCCGGCCTCGTACATGAATCTGTCCGGTGGTCCGGTCACCGGGCTGCGTGATTTCTACAAGGTGCCGACGGCGAACATCGTCGCGGTCCATGACGAGTTGGACATCGACTACGGCGTGCTGCGGCTGAAGCTGGGTGGCGGGGACAACGGCCACAACGGTCTGAAGTCGATGACGAAGGCGATGGGCCCCGATTACCACCGGGTGCGGTTCGGGATCGGCCGGCCGCCGGGCCGGATGCAGGTCGCGGACTTCGTCCTGAAGGATTTCTCGTCGGTGGAGCGCAAGGAGCTGGCGTACTTCGTGGACCGTGCGGCGGACGCGGTGGAGGCGCTGGTGATCGAGGGGCTTGAGCGCGCGCAGAGTACGTACAACTCCTGACAGGAGTTGACCGGGCGCATGCCTATGGCCAAAGATCCCGCCCTATGGGACGGACGACAGCGCGGACGCGGCGGAAGCGGAACTCCTCCGGCCGCATGCTCTCCTTCGGCCGACGGGCAGCGATGGGCGGCGTGGCCGTGCTGCTGCTCGTCGCGGCCATCTGGACCTCCTGGGACACCGCGCACCATGTGGTGCTCGGCAAGGGCCGTGAGCACGGCACCCTCACGGTGGCCGGCTGCGCGGACGGGACCTGTACCGGGCCGTACGATCCCGACGGCCCTGACGGTCCCCGTGCGGGGATGACCATCGGGCAGTCGGTCGCGGCCAAGAAGGGCGAGCGGTTCCCGGTGGTGGTGAAGCCGGGCACCGATGAGCTGGTCCGTACCGACGCGGCGGGGCAGCTGTACGCGTGGGTGCCGCTGGGCGGGGCGCTGCTGCTGGCCTCGCTCGTCATCGGTGGTGGTCTGCGGATGACCCGGACGGCCTGGGGGACGGCGCTGGCGGGTGCCGTGCTGCTGCTGGCCACGTTCTTCGCGCTCTGAAGCGCCGCGAACGCCGCGAAGCGCTCCGAAGCGGGGCACCTCGCTGCTACGACACCGGTACGACACCGCCCCCGGCCCAAAAACCCGGGCCGGGGGCGGTGTCATGGCGCCGCCGCGTACGTACCGCGATCAGCCGGTGTTGCGCAGCCCCGCCGCGACCCCGTTGACGGTCAGCAGCAGCGCCCGCGCCAGCAGCGGGTCGGGCGCCTCCTGCCGCTCCGCCGCCGCGCGCTGGCGGGCGAGCAGCGAGACCTGGAGGTAGGAGATCGGGTCGAGGTAGGCGTCCCGGATCGCGAATGTCTGCTGGAGCGCCGGGTTGGAGTCGAGAAGCTTCTCGCCGCCGGTGATCCGCAGTACCTCCTGGACGGTGAGCGCGTGCTCGGCCTCGATGGTGGCGAAGACATGCTTCAGCTCGTCGGGCACCAGCGTGTCCACGTAGTGGCGCGCGATGCGCAGGTCCGTCTTGGCGAGTGTCATCTCGACGTTCGAGAGGAAGTTCTGGAAGAAGTGCCAGTGCTCGTACATCTCGTCGAGCGCCGTGCCGGGTCCGGCCTCGCGCAGGGCCCTCAGGCCCGAGCCGACCCCGAACCAGCCGGGCACGATCTGCCGTGACTGTGTCCAGCCGAAGACCCAGGGGATGGCGCGCAGTCCGTCCAGACCGGCGCCGGAGTCGGGCCGCCGGGAGGGCCGGGAGCCCAGGTGGAGGTCGGCGAGCTGGTCGACGGGGGTGGAGGCGAAGAAGTACGCGGGCAGGTCGGGGTCCTCGACCAGCGCGCGATAGGCGGCGTGGGCGGCGTCCGAGACGGTGTCCATGGCCGAGTCCCAGCGGGCCAGCGCCTCGTCGGACTGGCGCGGCGCGGTGTGCAGGGCCGATGCCTGGAGCGTGGCGGCGACGGTCAGTTCCAGGTTCTCCCTGGCCAGGGAGGGGATCAGATACTTGTCGGAGATGACCTCGCCCTGCTCGGTCACCTTGATCTCGCCCTCCAGCGTGCCCCAGGGCTGGGCGAGGATCGCGTCGTGCGAGGGGCCGCCGCCGCGGCCGACGGTGCCGCCCCGGCCGTGGAAGAGGCGCAGCCGTACGCCGTGCCGGTGGGCGACGTCGCGCAGTCGGCGCTGTGCGCGGTGGATCTCCCATTGGGAGGTGGTGATGCCGCCGAACTTGGACGAGTCGGAGTAGCCGAGCATGACCTCCTGGACGTCGCCGCGCAGGGAGACGAGCCGCCGGTAGGAGGGGTCGGCGAGCATTTCGTCAAGGATGACGTCGGCGGCGCGCAGTTCGTCCGTGGTCTCCAGCAGCGGCACGATGCCGATCTTGGCCCAGCCGCCGTGCAGGTCGAGGAGTCCGGCCTCGCGGGCGAGTACGGCCGCGGCGAAGACGTCGTCCGCGCCCTGGCACATGGAGATGATGTACGACTCGATGACCTCGGGCCCGAACCGTTCGAAGGCCTGGCGGACGGTGTGGAAGACGCCGAGGGTCTTCTCGCCGGCGGCGTCGAGCGGCGCGGGGGTGGGCGCGAGCGGCCGGCGGGAGCGCAGTTCCTTGGCGAGGAGCTTCTGCCGGTATTCGCGGGGCATGTCGGTGTAGCGCCAGGATTCCTCGCCGAGCCGGTCGAAGAGCTGTCCGAGCGCGTGGTGGTGGGCGTCGGCGTGTTCGCGTACGTCCATGGTGGCGAGCTGGAGGCCGAAGGCGGCGAGCGTTCGGATCGTACGGTCCATGCGGCCGTCGGCGAAGAGGCCGCCGCGGTGCTGGCGCAGCGAGGTCTGGATCAGGGTGAGGTCGTCGAGGAGTTCCGCGGTGCCGAGGAAGTCGCGGCCGGGCTCGTGCGGGGTGCCCTTGGCGAGGCGTTCGCGGGTGTTGACGAGCTTCTGGCGGATGCAGGTGGCCTTGAGGCGGTAGGGCTCTTCGGCGTTGAGCCGCTTGTAGCGGGGGCTGATCTCCGGGAGGCGCGCCAGGTCGGCCTGGAGGGAGTCGAGGAGTTCGTCGGTGGCGCCGGTGTAGCGGACGGAGTTGGAGAGCAGGCCGCGCAGATAGTCGATGAGTTCGAGCGCGTCGGTGATGCCGTGTTCGTGCTGGAGGATCAGTACTTCGCGGGTGACCTCGGGGGTGACGTTGGGGTTGCCGTCGCGGTCGCCGCCGATCCAGGTGCCGAAGGTGAGCGGCCGGGTGCCGGGGGGCAGCTCGACGCCGACACGGTCCAGTTCGGCGACGAGGTCTTCGAGTACGTCGCCGACGGCCCCGACGTGGAGTTCGTCGAGGTAGTAGATGGCGTTGCGTGCCTCGTCGGCCGGTTCGGGCCGTACGACGCGCAGTTCGTCGGTCTGCCAGATCAGGTCGATGGACTCGGCGAGCCGCAGGTCGTGGCGGCGCCGGTCGGAGGCGATGACGGGGGCTTCGAGGAGTTCGGCGATGCGGCGGAGCTTGTTGAGTACGGAGCGGCGCGCGGCTTCGGTGGGGTGCGCGGTGAACACGGGCCGTACGTTCAGGTTCTTGACGGTTTCGCGCAGATGCTCGGGGTCCGCGTCCTTGAGCCGGTCCGCGGTTCGGGCGAGCAGCCCGCCCTCGGCGGCGCGGCGTTCGCGCATCTCCTTGCCGCGGTGGACCTGTTCGGTGACGTTGGCCAGATGGAAGTAGGTGGAGAAGGCGCGCACCAGCTTGGCGGCGGTCTCCAGGTCGGTGTCACCGAGAAGCTCAGCGGCGGCTTCTCCGTTCTCGCGCGTCAACGCGCGTACCCGCTCGACGAGGTCGAGAAGTTCCGGGCCTTCCTGCCGTACGAGTGTCTCGCCCAGCAGGTCACCGAGACGGCGGATGTCGGAGCGCAGCTCCGCGCTGGCGGATGGGGTCTGGTCGGCACTGCTCACAGGTGCGGCTCCTTGCAGTGTTGAAGCACGTCTGGAGGTTTCTGGAGGCGTCAGACCTTCCGGGAGAAGGTCTCGCGGACCGCGCTGTCCGACGACAACAAGGATAGGTGTCCTTCGCCTGGTGTTATCCACAGGCCTCTTGCCGCGCCGTATGGCGCTGCCATACTTACGATGCCGTAGGTTACGCACCCGTATCCAACCTTCTGCCCTATTCGTACTTCTGGCCTATTACTCACCCCAGGGGACCCCCTCATGCCCACACCCCCCGACCTGATCGACGATCCCTCCACTCCCCCCACCCCTTCGGGCGCCGACGGGGCCCCGCTTCCCTCCGCCACGCTCGGCGGGGACAGCAAGGGGTCCATCGAGCAGATCGCCCTGCTGCTCTTCATCGTCGTGCCCTTCGCGGCCCTGCTCGCGGCGGTCCCGCTGGCGTGGGCCTGGGGCGGCGTGAGCTGGCTCGATCTGGGTCTGATGGTGGCGATGTACTACATCGGCTGCCATGGCGTCACCATCGGTTTCCACCGCTACTTCACCCATGGCTCCTTCAAGGCGAAGCGCCCGCTGCGGATCCTGCTCGCCGTCGCGGGTTCGCTCGCCGTGGAGGGCCCGCTGGTCCGCTGGGTGGCGGACCACCGCAAGCACCACAAGTACTCGGACGCGGAGGGCGACCCGCACTCGCCGTGGCGGTTCGGCGAGACGCTTCCCGCGCTGATGAAGGGCTTGTGGTGGGCCCACATCGGCTGGCTGTTCGACGAGGAGCAGACGCCGCAGCACAAATACGCGCCCGACCTGATCAAGGACCCGGCGATCCGCGCGGTCTCGCGCCAGTTCGCGCTGTGGACGGTCGTCTCGCTGGCGATCCCGCCGCTGGTGGGCGGGCTGGTGACGATGTCCTGGTGGGGCGCGTTCACCGCGTTCTTCTGGGGCTCGCTGGTACGGGTGGCGCTGCTGCACCATGTCACGTGGTCGATCAACTCCATCTGTCACGCGGTCGGCAAGCGCCCCTTCAAGTCCCGGGACCGCTCGGGCAATGTGTGGTGGCTGGCGGTGCTGTCCTGCGGCGAGTCCTGGCACAACCTGCACCACGCGGACCCGACCAGCGCGCGGCACGGCGTGCTCAGGGGCCAGCTCGACTCCAGCGCCCGGATCATCCGCTGGTTCGAGCTGCTGGGCTGGGCGTCCGACGTCCGCTGGCCGAGCGCCGCCCGGCTGGACACCCGCCGCAAGAGCGCACCCGCCAAGGCATGATGGGCACCGTGGCGATCGACGGCAGTACGAGCGGCAAGGGCAGCACCGACAAGGGCCGGACCACGGGAGGCCGGCGGACCCGCAGGGTCCGGATGACGGGTGCGGAACGGCGCGAGCAACTGCTGGACATCGGCCGCACCGTCTTCGCCGAGAAGGGCTTCGAGGCCACGTCGGTCGAGGAGATCGCGGCGAAGGCCGGGGTCTCCAAGCCCGTCGTCTACGAGCACTTCGGCGGCAAGGAGGGCCTGTACGCGGTGGTGGTGGACCGCGAGATGCGCCAGCTGCTGGACATGGTCACCAGCGCCCTGACCGCCGGCCACCCCCGTGAGCTGCTGGAACAGGCCGCGTTCGCTCTCCTGGACTACATCGAGACGTATACGGACGGCTTCCGCATCCTGGTCCGCGACTCCCCGGTCGCGCAGTCCACGGGCACGTTCGCCTCGCTGATCAGCGATATCGCCACCCAGGTCGAGGACATCCTCGGCATGGAGTTCAAGGCCCGCGGCTTCGACCCGAAGCTGGCACCGCTGTACGCCCAGGCGCTGGTGGGCATGGTGGCGCTGACCGGCCAGTGGTGGGTGGACGCGCGCCGCCCGAAGAAGTCCGAGGTGGCGGCGCATCTGGTGAACCTGGCCTGGCACGGCCTGGAGAACCTGGAGCCGAGGCCGCGGCTGATAGGCCACCGGAAGATCTGAGGGGGCGGGGTCGGCCGCGCCGTCGATCACCGCGGTCAGCCTCGGGGGGCATGGTCACTCATTGTGATGACTATTGTCGTATTCCACCGCTACGGTGGAGGAGCAGGGCCGAGCATTCCGTCCATGGGAGGAATCATGACCGCAGAGCCAGTCAAGGCCGCACACCAGTGGCCTGTGCCCCCGCAGGACGGCTACACCGTGGACGATCTGTTCACCCTGCCAGGACTCCCGCCGCACACCGAGCTGATCGACGGGAGCCTCGTTTTCGTGAGTCCGCAGCGGAATTTCCACACCACGGTGATCGACCTGTTGATGATGGGCCTGCGCCGCACGGTGCCGACGGACCTGAAGGTGCGTCGCGAGATGACGGTGGTGCTCGACCGCCGCAACGGTCCCGAGCCCGATGTGTCCGTCGTCCGCGCCGAGGCGATCACCGGCCTTGAACAGACCAGGTACGAGGCATCGGACGTCCTGCTCGCCGTCGAGGTGGTGTCCCCGGACTCCGAGGCACGTGACCGAGAGAGCAAGCCGCACAAGTACGCCACGGCGGGCATCCCCAACTTCTGGCTGGTCGAGATGGCCGGCGCCGACATGCACCCAGTGGTACGCGTGTACGAACTGGACCCGCTGTCGAAGTCGTACACGTTGACGGGGATCCACCACGACCGGCTGAAGACCGGCGTCCCGTTCACCATCGACATGGACATCACCTTGGAGGCGCTGAACCAGCTCTGAGTCCGCCGGTTGCGCCGGCCTACCCCTCCTTCTGGGCGACCGCGAAGATCCGGCGAAACGGGAAGACCGTGCCGTGCCGGCCCGGGGGGTAGGCCGTGCGGAGCAGGTCTCGGTACTGGGCCGTGAACTCCGCCGTGGCCTCCTCGTCGTCCTCCAGCGCCGTGAGGACGGGCCGCAGGGCCGTGCCCTTGACCCAGTCGAGCACCGGGTCCTCGCCGGTGAGGAGCTGAAGGTAGGTCGTCTCCCAGACGTCCGCCGCGCAGCCCAGGTCCGTCAGACGCGTGAGGTAGTCCGCGGGCTCCAGGACCCGGGTGGCCCGCAGGGCCGGGAGGTCGAGCCGGTCGCGCCAGCGCGGGGAGGCGCACACTTCGGCGAGCAGGGTGTGGCTGGGCGCGCCGAAGTTGCCGGGGACCTGGAAGGCGAAGGTGCCGCCGGGGACGAGCGCGTCGATCCAGCCGGCGAAGGAGTCGGGGTGGTTCGGCACCCACTGGAGGGCCGCGTTGGAGACGATCAGGCCGTGCGGTTCGCCGGGCGTCCAGTGCGCGGCGTCACCGGCCCGGAATTCGAGCGTACCGCCGCCCGCGGTGGGGCCCTCGTGGTCCTCGCGGGCCCGGTCCAGCATCTCGGGCGAGTTGTCGAGGCCGGTGATCCGGGCGGCCGGCCAGCGCTCGGCGAGGAGCGCGGTGACATTGCCGGGGCCACAGCCGAGGTCGGCGATCCTGACGGTTCCGCCCTCACCGGCGGGCGGCTCGGGGATACGGGCCAGCAGATCGAGGAACGGACGGCCGCGATGCCCGGCGTGCCTGAGGTACTGCTTCGGGTCCCACGTCGGAGCGGGCCGGGCGGAGGAAGGGGTAGGTGCGGAGTGCATGGTGGAGCCCCCATCGCGGTCGCGGCGTACACCGCCGGAGCGGCCGGCGGCGGTCACGTCCCAGCCTGCACCCCATATATCTTGACGTCAAGAGACTTCATGTCGAGGCACCCTCTACACTGATCGTCATGGAGGACGAGGTCGACCGACTGGTCGCAGCATGGCGCCGAGAGCGCCCCGACCTCGACGTGGAACCGCTGGAGGTGCTCAGCCGTGTGAGCAGGCTGGCCCGCCATCTCGACCGCGCGCGCCGTATCGCCTTCTCGGAGCACGGTCTGGAGCCGTGGGAGTTCGACGTACTCACCTCGCTGCGGCGCGCGGGCGCCCCGTATCAGCTCTCGCCCGGCCAGCTGCTGACCCAGACCCTGGTCACCTCGGGAACGATGACGAACCGTATCGACCGGCTCACCAAGAAGGGCCTGGTCGAGCGGTTGCCCGACCCCAGCGACCGACGCGGGGTGCTGGTCAGGCTCACCACCGAGGGGCGGGACCGCGCGGATCAGGCGCTCGCCGGGCTGCTCGCCCAGGAGCGCGCGATCCTCGTCGAACTGTCCCGCGCCCAACGGGGTGAACTGGCCGGGCTGCTACGCCAGTTGACCGCCCCGTTCGACAACGTTCCCTAAGGGCTGTCCCGTAATCCCTGGTGGATCAGCGCGCGGCGTCAGATGCGGTGCATCGCAAGGCGGAGGGGCGCTCGCATACTGGACGTATTCGGGCGTTCCGACAACGCGGCGAGGTGCCGTAGCTGTCGTCGCGCGCCCGCCGGGGATTACGGGACGGCCCTTAGCGGCTGCACCAGATCGACCGGTCCGACGCCCGCGCGGCGGGCCAGGGCGACGGCGGCCAGCGTGGAGTGCACGCCCAGCTTCCCGAGCACGTTCTGCATATGCGTACGGACGGTGTGCGGGGAGAGGAAGAGACGTTCGGCGACGGCCTTGCGCCCCAGCCCCGCGACCATGCAGCGCAGCACCTCGCGCTCGCGCGGCGTCAGCGACTCGACGAGCCGCTCGCTCTCCGTACGGTGCTTGCGCGCGGCCGTCAGCTCCCGCAGGACGCCTGTGAGCAGCGCGGGCGGCAGATGCGTCTCGTCCCGCAGGACGCCCCGCATGACGGCGAGCAGCCGTTGCAGCGAGCAGTCCTTCGCGACCCATCCGGAGGCGCCCGCCTGGAGCGCCAGGGCGGCGCGGTGCGGGTCGTCCTTCTCGGCGAGCACGACCGTACGGACGGACGGCTGGCCCGAACGGACCCCGGCGACCAGCGAGATGCCGTCGACCAGGACGGCTTCGCCATGGTCCGGCACGGCACGGGCGACCGGCACCTGGGCCGACCCGCCTGCCCCCGCCGGTCCCGGTCCGGGCCCCGCCGTCGTGCCGTTGGCCGTCCCGTTCACCGCCCCGTTGTGCGAGCCGTTGAGCGAGCCGTTGAGGGAACCCGTCACCGCCCCGTTGAGCGAGCCGTTGACCGCACCGCCGGCCGCCCCCGGGACCGTGCCCAGATCGGCGTCGACGAGCATCACATCGAACCTGCGCCCCTCGGCCGCCGCGCGTTCGAGACAGCGCAGCGCGGCGGGGCCGCTGCCCGCGGCCGACACGTCCACGTCCGGCTCGGCCGCGAGCGCGGCGGCAAGCGATTCGGCGAAGATGCGATGGTCGTCCACCACAAGAACCCGGATACGTACCACTGGACACCCCCTGAAACGCGGGTGGCGGATGTCAACGGGCACGGCGCCCGGTATGCGGGGCGACAGATCAACGGCACGGCCGCCGCCGCCTGATGACCGCTGCCCCACCCCGGGCGTCGTACCCGACTTGTCTCCACCCCTGAACAGCACCGGCCCCCACCGGTGCTTTTTCCCAGCGTACGGGCGCAGGCCCGAAGCGGAAGGAAATTCGCAGAACTCGTTGGCCGCCGTGTTTATGGTGGGCCCCATGTTTCGTATGGAGACAGAAGTCGACAAGGAACGGCACGCCGCTCTCGGCGAACGGCTGGGCGCGGCCAACTCGGACCGCTCACCGGTCATGCGCGCGCTGCGCACCAGTCCGCTGGGGGAGGAAGTCCCGCTCCATGTCTGGCTGTTGGACGATACGACGGGCGAGCTGGCGGGCGGCCTGACCGGCCGTACCTGGGCCCGCTGGCTCCATGTGGATCTGCTCTGGGTCGACGAACGGAACCGCGGCGCCCGGCTGGGCAGCAGGCTGCTGGCCGAAGCGGAACGGATGGCCAGGACGGAGCGCGACTGCGCGCGGGCGCGTCTGGAGACCTGGGACTTCCAGGCCCCGGACTTCTACCGCAAGCAGGGCTACCGGGTCGTCGGCGAGATCATGGACTACCCGCCGGGCGTGACGGAGTACATCCTGATCAAGACGCTGACCTGACCTGACCTGGCCTGGCCTGGCCTGACCTGACTTGGCCTGGCCTGGCCTGGCCTGGCCTGACCGGGATACGGACCCGACCGGAACGCGCACCCGCCGGACGGCATCCGACGCCGGGGACGCGCCCGGCACGCCGGAACCGTACGCGCTCCGGCTGTCTACACGGGCATGACCTGCACGTCATAGTGCGGAATCCACTTGTCACGGGTCACGAGCGTCATGCCCTCGATCTGCGCCTGAGCGACGAGCAACCGGTCGAAGGGGTCCCGGTGATACGCCGGCAGCCTGCCCGCACGCACTCCATGCCCCGCGCTGATCGACAGCGGAGTGAACTGACTGTCCCGGGCACGCTCCGCCAGATCCTCGGGTCCTTCGAGTTTGCCGAGCGACTGTTTGATCGCGATCTCCCACGGCGACACCGCACTGACATACACGGAAGGCTCTTTGTCCAGCAGATCCTTGACCCCGTCATCCAGTTCAGGGGAATCAGCCAGCCACCACAGGATGATGTGGGTGTCGAGCAGCAGCCTCATCAGCGCATCCCGAAGGCGTCGGCGATGTCGTCGGGAAGCTCGTCGAAGTCGTCGTTGATACGGATCCGCCCTTTGAGGGACCCCCGCCCCGTCCGTCTCACTTCCGGCCGCAGCGGTATGACCTTCGCGACCGGCACCCCGGCCTTGCTGATCACGACTTCCTCGCCGGTGGCCACCTGCTCCAGGATGCGTGAGAAGTGCGTCTTCGCCTCGTGCACGTTGTACTGACGGGCTGCTTCCATGACTGGGGCCTCACAGGCGTTCAGGGGCGGACTAAGCACTGGACTAAGTCTAGCCGAGACCAGACGTACGTGGACGTACACCGAGTCACCGCAGGTACGCGGGGGACCGGACTCGGCACCCGCGCCCCGGCGGGACAGCTCCCCCGGCCGCCCTCAGACCAGCCGGTGCGCCCCTCTCGACGGGATCGCCGGGAAGACCCGCGGGGCGGTGTGGCCCGCCGCCGTGAAGGCTTCCGTGACCGCCTTCGTCACGGCTTCCGTGTCCGGCTCCTCGACCAGGACGACCGCCGAGCCGCCGAAGCCGCCGCCCGTCATCCGGGCGCCGAGCGCGCCCGCCGCCGTGGCCGTCTCGACCACCAGGTCGAGTTCGGCGCAGGAGACCCGCAGATCGTCGCGGAGCGAGGCATGGCCCTCGACCAGGATCCCGCCGACGGCGCGGGCATCGCCCGCGTCCAGCAGCGCGATGACCCGTTCGACGCGGTGGTCGTCGCTCACGACATGGCGGACGTAACGGCGGACGTTCTCGCTCTCGCCCGCCGCGGCCAGCCGGTCGAGCGCCCCGGGCAGGTCCTCGTACGCCACATCGCGCAGCGCGCGCACCCCGAGCGCCCGCGCGCCCGCCTCGCAGCCCGCGCGCCGTTCGGCGTACGCGCCGTCGCCGAGCGCGTGCTTGACGCGGGTGTCGACGACCAGCAGCCGCAGCCCCTGGGCGGCCAGGTCGAAGGGCACCTGGCGCTGCGAGAGGTCGCGGGTGTCCAGATGGAGCGCGTGTCCGTCGGCGCAGCACGCCGAGGCCATCTGGTCCATGATCCCGCACGGCACACCGACGAAATCGTTCTCGGCGCGCTGCGCGAGCACCGCCAGCTCCGGCGCCGACAGGCCGAGTTCGTACAGGTCGTTCAGGGCGAGGGCGGTGACGACCTCCAGCGCGGCCGAGGACGAGAGGCCCGCGCCGGTCGGGACGGTCGACGCCAGATGGATGTCGGCGCCCGCGACCGGGTGCCCGGCCTGCCTCAGCGCCCAGACGACACCGGCCGGATAGGCGGCCCAGCCGGTGGAGGAGAGCGGTACGAGCGCGTCGGCGTCGAGCCGGACGACGCCCTGCGAGACATCGGCGGAGTGCACCCGCAGGACCGGGTCCGGACGGCGGGACACCGCGGCGACGGCCCGGTGCGGCAGCGCCAGCGGCATCACGAAACCGTCGTTGAAGTCGGTGTACTCGCCGATCAGATTCACCCGGCCGGGGGCCGCCCACACGCCCTCGGGCTCGGCCCCGTACAGCCGCCGGAACTCCTGGGTCACCGTCTCGACGACGTCTTCTCCGCCGGCGTCCGCACTGTCCACGCCCGTACCGCTCCGGCTCACCCGTGGTTCTCCCTCATCCTTGGTTCTCCTCGCGGCGGGCGAACGCCCACGCGTCCGTGACGATCCCCGCCAGATCGGCGCGGCTCGGGGTCCAGCCGAGACGGTCATGGGCCGCTTCGGCGGAGGCGACCAGCACGGCGGGGTCGCCGCCCCGGCGCGGTGCCACGACCTCGGGGACGGGGTGCCCGGTGACCGCGCGTACGGTCTCGATGACCTCGCGGACCGAGAAGCCCGCGCCGTTGCCGAGGTTGCAGATCAGATGCTCGCCGCCGGTGGCCGCGTCCAGCGCGCGCAGATGGGCCTCGGCGAGGTCGGCGACATGGATGTAGTCGCGTACGCAGGTGCCGTCCGGCGTCGGGTAGTCCTCGCCGAACACCGAGATCGCCTCCCGCTTGCCGAGGGCGACCTGGAGGACCAGCGGGATGAGATGCGACTCGGGGTCGTGCCGCTCGCCGCAACTGCCGTACGCCCCGGCCACGTTGAAGTACCGCAGGGAGACGGCCGCGAGACCGTGCGCCGCGCACTCCCCGCTGATCATGTGGTCGACGGCGAGCTTGGTGGCGCCGTACGGGCTGGTGGGCGCCGTCGGGTCGGTCTCCGTGATGGGGGTGGAGACCGGCTCCCCGTAGGTCGCGGCGGTGGACGAGAAGACGAGCGTGCGCACCCCGGCCGCGCGCATCGCGGCGAGCAGCGCCATCGAGCCGCCGACGTTGTTGTCCCAGTACTTCTCGGGCTTGGCGACGGACTCGCCGACCTGCGAGGAGGCCGCGAAGTGCAGCACCGCGTCGTACGAGGGGTCCAGCCACTTCGCGGCGTCCTGGATCCGGCCCTCGATGAAGTCCGCTCCCGCCGGGACGCCCTCGCGGAATCCGGTGGAGAGATCGTCCAGCACGGTCACCTCGTGACCGGCCTCCAGCAGATGGGCCGCGACCACGCTGCCGACATATCCCGCACCGCCCGTGACGAAGTACTTCCGGGCCACGGGAGCCGTCGCCGTCTTCCCTGTCGTCGCCGTCGTTCCCGGGGAAGACACAGTCTCGCTCACTCGCTCGCTACCTCTCGCAGTCGCTCGGCCGCGGCCTCCGGCGGCACGTCGTTGATGAACACACTCATGCCGGATTCGGAACCCGCGAGGAATTTCAGCTTGCCGGAAGTGCGGCGGATGGTGAAAAGCTCAAGGTGAAGCGCGAAGTCGTGCCGCCCCTCGGCCCGGAAGGGCGCTTGGTGCCAGGCGGAGATGTACGGCGTCGGCGGTTCACCTTCGCCGAAGATCCGGTCGAAGCGCCTCAAGAGTTCCAGATAGATCTGTGGGAACTCTGTGCGCGCCGCGCCGTCGAGCCCGCGCAGGTCGGGGGTCCGCCGGACAGGGTAGAGGTGCACCTCGTACGGCCAGTGCGCCGCGTACGGCACGAACGCCAGCCAGTGCCGCCCCGCGAGCACCACCCGGCCGCCCTCGGTCCGCTCGCGCTCGACGAGGTCGTCGAAGAGGTTGCGGCCGGTCGCGGCCCGGTGCTCCCGTACGGAGCGGAGCATCAGCGCGGTGCGCGGGGTGACGAAGGGGTAGGCGTAGATCTGCCCGTGCGGATGGCCGAGGGTGACACCGATCTCCGCGCCGCGGTTCTCGAACGGGAAGACCTGTTCGACCTCCGGCAGCTCGGCCAGTTCCGCGGTGCGGTCGGTCCACGCGTCGAGCACCAGCCCGGCCTGCTCGGTGGTGAGGTCCGCGAACGAGGAGTCGTGGTCGGAGGTGAAGCAGACGACCTCGCAGCGCCCGGAGTCCCCGGCGAGGGAGGGGAAGCGGTTCTCGAAGACGGCGACGTCGTAGTCCGGCTCCGGGATCTCGCTGAGCCGGCCGTCCCGCGAGGGGCAGAGCGGGCATGCGTCGGCGGGCGGGTGGTACGTACGGGCCTGGCGGTGCGAGGCGATGGCGACGGCGTCACCGAGCAGCGGGTCCCGGCGGATCTCGGAGGAGGTGGCGACCGGGCCGAGGGACCTGCGGTCGGGAGCCTCGCGCACGGCGTCGTCCCGCAGGTCGTAGTAGACCAGCTCGCGGCCGTCGGCGAGTCTCGTCACCGTCTTCTTCATCGGTTGCCTCCACGGCCCGCGGCTCCCAGGGCCTCTCCCCAACAGAACCGCGCACAACAAATCATAAGCGAACAGTCGACGTCAACGGCCACTGACGCCGGAGCCGGAGCCCCCGGAGCCCCGGGATCCCCCGGAGCCCCCGGATCCCCCACACTCCGATCACGATCGGACAAAGAAAACCAACACAAGTGTTCATTTTCTAAACACAGAAGCGTAGGTTCCGGCAGAGTCATCTTCTTGCGACGAAGCGGGTACCCCCCATGCGATACCTGGCCGAAGGGCTCCGGCTCCCCACCAACGGGCTCGACTACACCATCCTGGCGATCTACTTCGTAGTGGTCCTCGGCATCGGCTTCGCCGCCCGTGCCAGCGTGCGGACCAGCCTTGACTTCTTCCTCTCCGGGCGCTCCCTGCCCGCCTGGGTGACGGGCCTCGCGTTCGTCGCCGCCAACCTCGGCGCCACCGAGATCCTGGGCATGGCGGCCAACGGCGCCCAGTACGGCGTCTATACCGTGCACTGGTACTGGATCGGCGCCATCCCCGCCATGGTCTTCCTCGGCCTGGTGATGATGCCGTTCTACTACGGGTCGAAGGTGCGCTCCGTCCCGGAGTTCCTGCTGCACCGCTTCGGCCCGTCCTCCCATCTGCTCTCGTCGGTCATCTTCGCGGTGTCGTCCGTGCTGATCGCGGGCGTCAACCTCTACGCGATGGCGATCGTGCTGGAGGCGCTGCTCGGCTGGCCCGAGTGGATCGCGATCGTCGTCGCGGGCTTCTTCGTCCTCGCGTACATCACCATCGGCGGTCTCTCCTCGGCGATCTACAACGAGGTGCTCCAGTTCTTCGTCATCCTCGCCGCGCTGATACCCCTGACCATCGTCGGTCTCAAGCGGGTCGGCGGCTGGGACGGGCTGACCGACTCCCTCACCGGCTCGCACGGCGGCGCCTTCCTGAGCGCCTGGGAGGGCACCGGCGTCGGCTCGCCGAACCCGCTCGGCGCGAACTGGCTGACGATCGTCCTCGGCCTCGGCTTCGTGATGAGCTTCGGGTACTGGACCACCAACTTCGCCGAGGTGCAGCGCGCGCTGTCCGCGAAGAACCTCTCCGCCGCCAAGCGCACCCCGCTGATCGCGGCCTTCCCCAAGATCCTCATACCCATGGTCGTGATCGTCCCCGGTCTGATCGCGCTGGTGATGGAACCGACGCTGGGCAAGGCGGGCAGCGGCCTCCAGTACAACGACGCGATCCCGGTCCTCATGCGGGATCTGCTGCCGAACGGTGTGCTCGGCATCGCGGTCACCGGTCTGCTCGCCGCGTTCATGGCCGGTATGGCCGCCAACGTCTCGTCGTTCAACACCGTCTTCACCAACGACATCTGGGGTGCGTACCTCAAGAAGGACCGTGCGGACGCGTACTACCTGAAGACCGGACGGGTCGTCACGGCGGTCGGTGTGCTGATCGGCATGGGTACGGCGTTCATCGCCTCCAGCTTCAGCAACATCATGAACTACCTCCAGACGCTGTTCTCCTTCTTCAACGTCCCGCTGTTCGTGGTCTTCATCATCGGTATGTTCTGGAAGCGGACCACCCCGGCCGCCGGTTTCTGGGGGCTGCTCTCCGGCACGGTCGCCGCGATGGTCAACTACTTCTGGCTCTACAAGGGCGGGATCGTCGACATCCCGAGCGACCAGGGCGCGAACTTCGTCTCCTCCATCGTCGCGTTCGTCGTCGGCGCCCTGGTGATGGTGGTGGTCTCGTACGTGACGCGGCCCAAGCCCGCCGAGAAGCTCGCGGGGCTGGTGTACGGCACGCGCTCGCCCGACATGGACGAGCTGCCGGCCGAGGGCGACGACGCCTGGTACCGCAGGCCGGCTCTGCTCGGCTGGGGCGCGATCATCCTCGCCGCCATCTGCTACGTGCCGTTCTCCTTCTGACGCCCCGACCTGACGTGCTGACACCACGACCTGACAGGCCGACGTCCTGACGCCGAGGCGCTGACGGCGCCGAGAGGAACACATCACCATGAGCGACTACCGCAACGACGTCGAGGAGCTGGAGGCCAAGTCCGCCACCGCGGCCCGGCTCTTCGACATCCGCCGCATCATCGGCGGGCTCTTCGTGGTCTACGGGATCATCGTGACCATCGCCGGGATCACCGCGTCCGACGCCGATCTGGAGAAGGCGCAGGACATCAACATCAATCTGTGGACGGGGCTCGGGATGCTGGCCCTGGGGCTGTTCTTCCTGGTCTGGCTGAAGCTGCGCCCCACGGCGCCGCCCACACCGACCACACCGGCCACACCGGACGCCCCACCCGCCCCGCCCGCCGAGTAACAGCCGTCACGGGGGCCGGACTTCACTCACGCCGAGTGCGGTGATCCGGCCCCTTGGCCGCGTCCGGGTGCGGCGCGGCGCGGTCCAGCAGCCCCGTGCGCGCCGCCAGCGCCGCGGCCTCCAGCCGGGAGCCCACCCCCAGCTTCATCAGCACCCGCTGCACATGCGTCCTGGCCGTGCTCGGCGCGATGCGCATCCCGGCGGCGATCAGCCGGGTGTCCTCGCCCTCGGCGACCCGTACGAGCACCTCCACCTCGCGCGGGGTCAGCATCCGCAGCAGCCGCTGGCCCTCGTCGTCGGGCTGGATCACCGGATTGAGCAGCTCGGTGAACGCGCCCTGGAGCAGCTGGGGCGCCACCGCGGCCTCCCCGGCGCGCGCCTTGACCATGGCCCGCTCCACGCCCTCGATGCGCTCGTCGTGCCGTACGTAGCCGGAGGCGCCGGCCGCGAACGCCGCGGCGATCCCGCGCGGGCTGGGCACCGGCCCGAGCACGACCACCGCCACCTGCGGGCGCTCCCGTTTGATCCGTGCGATCGGGTCGAACGTGCCCGGCTCGGCGGGCACCGCCGTCCCCAGCAGACACACCTCGGGCGCCCTGCTCACCACCAGGTCGGCGACGCCCGCCGTGGGCGCCGCCGCCGCGAGCACCCGGTGCCCGCGCAGTTTCAGTGCCGAGGCGAGCGCCTCGGCGAGGAGTCTGTGATCGTCGACCACCATGATCCGCACACCCATGAGCAACCCTCCCCCCGTCCCCCGTTACCTGCCCGGCCCCCCGGCCCCCGGTCTCTAGACCCGGCAAGCTACACGCTTGTTCGACATCGCGCGCCCCCTAACGGTCAGAAGCCCCTCGGATTGCCGAATTCCCTGCCATTCAGGACTACTGACCGGCCAGTCCGGATACGAGCGGGGCCCCGGCCCGTGGTGTCACCCACGGGCCGGGGCCCCGAAATGTCGTGCCCGTAAAGGCAGTTGGCCGAGCCGCTAGCCGGTCGTGAAGGAGACGGCGAGATACGACTTGTCGTCGAGCGACGAATTCGACGGCTTGCTCAGCGTGGTGTCGGACATGAAGAGCCGGCCGTTTCGGTAGAGCAGTTCCGCGTAGTCCGGCAGAAAGCCGGACTCCATGTCACGCACGGTCTCGCCGGCCGGATTCTCCAACAGCACCGTCTGCTTGAACGTGCCGCCGTCGATGGAGACGATCTGGCCGCCCTTGTCGTACGGGGGCCGCTTGTACGCGATGATGTTGCCGCCATCCATGCGCAGCGGCACCATCGTGTAGCGGTCGCCCGCGTCGGCGCGGTCCGAGGTGCCCTTGCCGGTGGCGAGGTCGAACGAGACGATCTCGTTGGTGTCGCCGTACTCCCCGCCGCCCTCGTGCTCCTCGGTCGGCAGATAGAGCCGGCCGTTGCCCACCGCCAGCATCTGGCAGGACTCGACCTCGGTGGAGCGGCACTTCGCCGCGTACTTGTCGGCGTCCGCCGGGATCTTGGCGATCAGCTTGCCGGTCTTCGCGTCGATCGAGAAGAAGTCCGAGATCCCGCTGCCGTCCCCGGCGGTGTCACCGACGTCGGCCGCGACGACCAGCGGGTTGGTCGAGACGATGCTCGCGTAGTCCACACCGGTCGGCATCTGGAAGGTGGAGACCGGGGCGCCGGTGACCGGGTTCAGATTCTGGATGGAGACCTGCGGGTCGTCGTACGAACCGCACTTGCGGGCCGCCACGAGCCCTTCGCCGCCGCCGTACCCCATGTCGTAGCAGCCCTCGGCGCTGACCTCGGGCTTCCACCGGACCGAGCCGTCGGCCAGGTCGAAAGCCGCCCCGCCGTCGGTACCGCCGGCCGCGATGGTCTCACCGCTGAGGGTGACCTCGCTGAACCGGACCTTCTCGTCACCCACGTTGGAGCCCTTGACGGACTTGGACCAGAGCAGCTTTCCGGCCATCAGGTCGATCGCGCCGACCTCCGTGCACTGCTGGTAGTTCTTGTCGGCCGTCGTCTTGGCCGCGGCGAAGGCGACCGCCGTCTTGTTGTCATCGGAGACATGGGCGGATGCCGCGCAGACCTGGCCCGGGAGCGGGATCGACCACAGCTGGGTGCCCTTGTCCAGGTCGTAGCCGACGATCTCGTTGACCCCGGTCTTCACATACGCGGTGTCGGTGATCCAGGAACCCTTGACCGTCGTGACGTCGGTGACCTCGGGCACCGGCAGCTGGAAGGCGGCCTTGGACCTGGTGTTGCCGGGCACCTTCTCCTTGCCCGCGCCGTCGGCGGCCTTCTCGCCGCCGGTGCCCGCCGTACCGCCCTCGCTGGAGCCGGATGAGCCGCCCTTGGCGTCACTCTTCCCGCCCTCGTCACCGAAGGACGCGTACAGGACACCGCCGCCGATGATCAGTACGACGGCGACGGACGCGGCGATGATGATCTGCGCCTGGCGGCTCAGCTTCTTGCCGCCACCACCGCCACCACCCACGCCACCGACACCGGCGGCCCCCGGAGGCGCCGGGTACGGGTACTGCTGCTGGGCCCCCGGCTGCATGGGCGGGGTCGGGTAGCCGTACGGGGACGGCTGACCCGGCTGACCCGGCTGTCCCGCCTGGCCCGGATACCCGTACCCCGGCGGCTGGTTCGGATAGCCGTACCCGGGCTGCTGGTTCGGGTACCCGTACCCCGGCTGGGGGCCGGGCGGCGGTGTCTGCGGCGGCTCGGCCGGGGGACCTTGCGGCGGCGCCTGCGGATAGCCGTACGGAGGGTTCTGCGGGGGCGGTGTCGGGGCGCCGAACCCGCCGGGGGGCGGCTCCTGCGGGGCACCGAACCCGCCGGCCGGAGGCTCCTGCGGAGCGCCGAACCCTCCCTGCGGGGGCTCGTTGGGTGGCTGGGGCGGCTGCGTCATGACGTACGTACCTCGGGAAAGTGGTCGGGGACGAGAAGAACGGCGAGAGCGGACAGGGTCATTTCCCGAAGGCCATCATCGTCTTCGTCTTCAGTTCCTCTTCGTCGTTGCTCGCGCTGACCCGGCCGCTCATCACATAGAAACGGCCGTCCACATAGGCGTACTTCGGCGAGTAGAAGGAGTTCTCGATCTGTGCCGTGGACGCCGGGTGCTGCAAGAGCGTGGTCGGGGCGCCCCCGCTCGGGGCCACCGTCGCGACCGCGCCGCCCGTGTCGTACGTGGCGTCCAGATAGACCAGGACCTTCCCGCCCTCCATGCGCAGCGGCGTCATCGTGCGGCCCTCGGGCGCCTTCGCACGCCATGTGGACTTTCCGGTGTCCAGGCTGAAGGCGACGATCTCGTTGGTGCGTGAGGTGCTGCCGCTGTCGGGCGCGGTCGCCATGTAGAAGGTGTTCGCGTCGGCGGCGACACCGACACAGCCCTCCAGATTCTGGCCGAAGACGATGAAGCTCCCGCCGCAGTTCGGTGCGAACTTGTCGTTGCCGCCCTGGATCTGTGAGCGCGGGGTGCCGTCCGCGTTGAGCGCGACGATGCTCCAGGTGTCCTTCTCGTCGTTCTTCAACGAGACGACCAGCGGGTTGATCGAATAGACCTTGTCGGTGTCCCAGTCGGCGGCCAGCTTGTAGGTCCACTTGGCCTGACCGGTGGCCGGGTCGAGTTCCTGGATCTGGTTCCCGCCGGACGTGCAGCTCTCGGCGGCGATCAGCTTGGGGCCGCCGGTGAGCGCGTACGGCTGGCAGTCGCCGGGGAGCTTGCCGAACAGTTCCTTGCCGTCGCTCACCCGGAAGGCGTTGACGGCTCCGGTGCGGGCGGCGGTCACGGTGTCGCCGCTCATCGCGATGGTGATGTCGGAGAGCAGGTCGAAGGCCCCCGTCTCGGGTATCTCCTTCTTCCAACCGCCCTTGCCGGTCATCAGATCGACCAGCTGGAGCTGGTTGCAGTCGGCCTTCTCCGTGGTGCCGTTCTTGACCCCGATGACCAGCTTGCCGGTGGTCGTGGACGCGACGGGCGCCGCGCAGATCTCGGCGGGCAGCGACAGCGTCCACTTCTTCTTGCCGTCGGCGGCGGAGTACCCCACGACCTGCCGGTACATGGCCTTGACGACGGTGTCGCCGGCGAACCAGGGGCCGTACACATCGGAGCCGTTGCGCGGCAGGTCCACATCGTTGGTCTGGAGCCACTCGACCCTGGCCTCGCCGTCCTTGCGCCCGGCGTTGAGGTCGTCCGTGGCCTCACGGCCGTCGCCGCTGCCGTCGCCCTGGTCGACGCTGGGCGAACCGGTCGGCTCGGCGTCCCCGCTCTTGCTGACGTTCGGCTTGTCGCCGCTGTCGTCACCGCCGACGGCGAACCATATGCCGCCTCCGATGACCAGCGCTCCCGCGACGGCCGCCGCGATGATGACACCGGGCTTGCCCTTGAAGGGGTTCTTGCCGCCACCGCCGGCGCCACCGGGGGGCGCGGTGGGTGGGCCGGGGAACTGCTGGGGCGGATAGCCACCGCCGTAGGGTCCTGGCTGCTGCCCGTAGGGGCCCGGCTGGTTGTACGGCCCCGGCTGGTTGTACGGACCGGGCTGCTGCTGACCGTACGGACCCGGCTGGTTGTACGGGCCCGGCTGCTGCTGACCGTAGGGTCCGGGCTGGTTGTACGGGCCCGGCTGCTGCTGACCGACCGGTCCCGCCTGCGGATAGCCGTAACCGGGCTGCGCGGCGGGCGGACCCGGCGGCGTCTGTGGAGGCTGGGGCGTCTGCGGAGGCTGCGGCGCCTGTGGACCCGGCGGCGTCTGCGGAGGCGGCGGCATCTGCGGAGGCTGCGCGGGCGGCGGAGGACTCTGCGGTCCCTCCTGCCCCGGCGCGCCACCTCGCGGCGGGTCCTGCGGAGCTCCGAAGCCCCCCTGCGGCGGTTGCTGACTGGGCGGCTGACTCATCAGCGCTTTCCCCCTGTTAGTACGGTCCGCGACCCGGTCGGACTCCCCCGCGATTCCGGTGGCCGATGATTACCGGCCACCGGAATGGAGCGAATCGGGCGCGGTTTCCGCATCGTCATATCAGTCGAGCGGGGCTTCTTTCTATCACTCGGCCGTCCTCACGGGACGGGCCGGTCCGCCCCCGTTCCCAAGGGAGGACCGGCCCGTGATGCGCTCGTTACGCGCTCTGCACGGCGTCTCTACGCGTCCTCCGCGAGCTCCAGCCAGCGCATTTCCAACTCATCGCGCTCACCCACCAGTTCGCGCAGCTCCGCATCCAATTTGGCCACTTTCTCGAAGTCTGTGGCGTTGTCGGCGATCTGCTGATGGAGGGTCGTCTCACGGCTGGACATCTTGTCCAGCTGCCGCTCGATCTTCTGGAGTTCCTTCTTCGCCGCGCGGCCGTCCTTGGCCGACACGGCCCCCGTACCGGCGGCCGTACCCGCAGCCGCTCCCGTGCCCGCGGACCGGCCCTCGGCGGCGGCCGGTGCCGCGGCCGGAACCGCGGACTCGGTCAACTGGCGGCGGCGTTCCAGATACTCGTCGATCCCGCGCGGCAGCATCCGCAGCTTCGCGTCACCGAGCAGCGCCATCACCTTGTCGGTGGTCCGCTCGATGAAGAACCGGTCGTGCGAGATGACGACCATGGAGCCCGGCCAGCCGTCGAGCAGGTCCTCCAACTGGTTCAGCGTCTCGATGTCGAGATCGTTGGTGGGCTCGTCGAGGAAGAGGACGTTCGGCTCGTCCATCAGCAGCCTGAGCAGCTGGAGGCGGCGCCGCTCACCACCGGAGAGATCGCCGACCGGCGTCCACTGCTTCTCCTTGGTGAAGCCGAACTGCTCGCACAGCTGGCCCGCGGTCATCTCCCGCCCCTTGCCGAGGTCGACCCGGTCCCGTACCTGCTGCACGGCTTCGAGGACCCGCAGCGACGGCTTGAGTTCGGAGACCTCCTGGGACAGATACGCCAGCTTGACGGTCCTGCCGACCACGACCTTCCCGGCGGCGGGCTGGACATCGCCCTGCGTACGGGCGGCCTCGGCGAGCGCCCGCAGCAACGAGGTCTTGCCCGCGCCGTTCACCCCGACCAGCCCGATCCGGTCCCCCGGACCGAGCTGCCAGGTCAGATGGGTGAGCAGCACCTTGGGGCCCGCCTGGACGGTCACATCCTCCATGTCGAAGACGGTCTTGCCGAGCCGCGCGTTGGCGAACCTCATCAGTTCGGAGGTGTCACGCGGCGGGGGTACGTCCGCGATCAGCTCATTGGCCGCCTCGACCCGGAACCGCGGCTTCGACGTACGCGCGGGAGCACCGCGCCGCAGCCAGGCCAGCTCCTTGCGGACCAGGTTCTGCCGCTTGGCCTCCTCGGTCGCCGCGATGCGCTCGCGCTCGGCGCGCGCGAAGACATAGTCGGAGTAGCCGCCCTCGTACTCGTGCACCGCACCGCGCTGGACGTCCCACATCCGGGTACAGACCTGGTCGAGGAACCACCGGTCGTGCGTCACACACACGAGCGCGGATCGCCGCGCCCGCAGATGCTCGGCCAGCCAGGCGATGCCCTCGACATCGAGATGGTTGGTGGGCTCGTCCAGCACGATCAGCTCGGGCTCGCCGATCAGCAGCTTGGCGAGCGCGATCCGCCGCCGCTCGCCACCGGAGAGCGGCGCGATGACGGTATCGAGCCCCTGCGGAAACCCGGGCAGATCGAGCCCGCCGAAGAGCCCGGTGAGGACATCCCGGATCTTGGCGTTGCCGGCCCACTCGTGATCGGCGAGATCACCGATGACCTCGTGTCTGACCGTGGCGTCGGGATCGAGCGAATCATGCTGCGTCAGCACGCCGAGCCGCAGCCCGCCACTGTGCGTGACACGCCCGCTGTCGGTCTCCTCCAGCCTGCTGAGCAGCCTGATGAGGGTCGTCTTACCGTCGCCGTTCCGCCCGACGACACCGATCCGGTCCCCCTCGGAGACGCCGAGAGAGACACCGTCGAGCAGCGCACGGGTGCCGTACACCTTGGTGACTGCCTCGACATTGACCAGATTGACGGCCATTTTTCTCCTGCTTACGGGGGACGCATCGACATCCCAGCGTAACCGCCATCCCGGCGGCGCCGACCTGGCGGACCGCCCTGTGGGCACTGGGGCGGCGGGCCCCGCAGAGGTAAGGGGGAGCCGGGGGCACCCGGAGTCGGTCATGACGGGGGCCGCCCCTCAGCTTTGAGTGTCGCGGTTGCGGGTCGGGCGTGCGGGGCGCGCAGCGGTGGAATGGGGCGGCGCGGCCCCGGCTCAGCGTCTGACCGCTGTGGGCGGCTGGGATTCATGCCCCGCTGGTGGCGGTGCGTTGTGGGGTGCGGGTGAGGACCGAGGGGTAGTCGGGGTGGGCCGGGGGGTGTGGTGGCGGGTGGGGGCCGCCCCTAGGTTTCAGTTTCGCGGTTGCGGGCTGGGCGTCAAGGGCGCTCCTTCGTCGCGTCGGCAAGCCGATGGGCTGCGCCCACCCTTGACCCCCAACCCTCCACCGCAAGTGCAGCTTTGAGGGGGGCGG
>NZ_JBEOUD010000037.1:0-83098 GCF_040303865.1 Streptomyces sp. NPDC094034
CTGTCCGGGAAAGGCTCAGGGCTCGCCGGGCTGCGGGAGCGACTGGCCGCGCTGGACGGGACCCTCGAAGCGGGGAGTACGGGGGAGGCGCCGCCATGGCGCCCTCGGCCGCCGGGACCACAGCTCCGGCCAGGTCCTGAGCAGCAGCCAGACCGCCGAGATCACGAACAGCGCGGCGGTGATCAGCAGCCAACGGCCGAGGAAGACATCGATATCGAGCCCCGTGGCCGGCTCGTACGGCTCGGAGGTCCGCAGTACCAGCGGCCAGTACACCAGCAGCAACAGAGCGGAGAGGAACGCCGGTACGCGTACGTGGTTGACGCCCGCGCGCGGCGCCGGCCGCCGACGCCGGGCCAGGGCGGTCCTGATGGCCCGGTCGCCGAGCGTGTACAGCGGCACCAGCACGAGATCGTGCAGCACCGCCGCGCCCACGAACCAGAGCACGATCAGCGGCCAGTCGCCGGCGAGCAGCCGGACACCCGCGTATCCGCAGACCGCGAACGAGGCGAGCAGGATCAGGAGTTGGACGGGCGACTCGCCGTACCACCGGCAAAAGCGCCGTCGTACGTCCAGGTGACGGCGCAGGTCCCGGAGACTCACCCGGGGCATTCTCATACGGGCCATGACGACTCCCCGAAGCTCAGCTGCCGGACCCACTTGGTGTTCATCACGCCCGGCGCGCCCGGCACGATGGTCCGCGCCGGATAGCCGTGATCCTCCGACAGCTCGGCGCCGTTGACCCGAAGGGCCAGCAGCGAGCGCGGATCGCGCACCTGGTTGTCCCGCAGGGCCACCTGCCGGAAGGAGCCGTGCGACTGCACCGACTCCACGTACACACTCGGCGGCGCGTCCCCGAACCCCACCAGGGCGGCGAGATCACGCAGCCGGACCCCTTCCCAGTGCTGGTCGGAGGTGGACCAGCCCTCCACACAGGCGATCGGCAGCGCGGAGGTGTGCTGGGCCATGCGTGCCAGCTCGGCCCGGGTCAGTACGGTCTCCCGGCCACCGCCCCGCACGGTCAGCCGCCAGTCGGGGCCGATGTCCCGCGCCCGGATCCCGACGGACCTCGCCGTCTTGTTGATCTGGAAGCCGTTCGGACCGGACCCGGGTTCACGGCCGTGCGGGGCGAGCAGCGCCGTACCGCGCAGCGAGCCGCCGATGCTCTGACCGGCCGTCACCACGAGCAGCGCCAGCGAGCCGACGCCCACCAACCCGAGCGCGCCGCGCCGCGAGAGGGTGGGCGGCGCCGGATCGCGGGAGACCAGACCGGTCTCGTCCAGCGGCTCGGGTACGGTCCGCGACACCGGGGTCCGCAGCTCCGCGCGGAGATCCCGGCCGCGCAGCGCCCGCACCGTACGCGGCAACCGCAGGGCCGCATGGGCGACGAACGCCCCGATGAACACCCAGGCACCGTAGAAGTGCAGCGGATAGAACGAGCCCGGGAAGATGTACTCCAACTGGACGTTGAGCACGCCGGTGACGAACTCGAACAGCCCGCCCCCGACGAGGAACAGCAGGGACAGCCGGTCCAGCGCGTGGCCGAGCGAGCGTACCGGCGGCATCACGAACAGCTTCGGCACGACCGACCACAGCTTCGCGAGCAGTACCGGTACGAGCACGATCCCGAGGGTCACATGCACGCCCTGCGTGACGCGGTAGAGCCAGTAGGGGTCGGTCGGCCAGGCGAAGAGATAGAAGCCGAGCAGCCCCTTGTCCGGTGTCTTGTCATTGACCGGCGACAGATCGGGGTTGTACGCGAGATAGGACACCAGTCCCGTCAGGAAGAGGACGGGGATGCCGATCAGCAGCACCACGGCGAAGACGGACGTCAGCCAGGGGCCACGCAGCGGGCTGCGCCACGATGGGGTCAGACGGGCGGGGACGTTCATACCGGTGACGGTAGGACGCGGGGCGCGCCGGACGCGCCTTTCGACTCATGACAGAACTCTGACGTCTGTCATTGGCCCCGAACGGCGGAGATCTGACGGTTCGATGACGCGGCCTGTCGATCGCCCCGGTAGGGGTGGTCACCCGCCTAACGTGACGCCGTGACCCTGCTACCCCGCCCCGGCACGGGCTCCGAGACCGCGCACACCCCGGACGCCGCGTGCGCACCGCCCGACCCCGGACACGGCTCGGGCCGCCGGCGCGACCTGATGGCGGCCGGAGCGGGCGCGCTTCTCTTCGCCGTCGCCGCCGTGTCCGGCACCCTGATCCAGCACTACGACGGGACCCTCCATGTCAGTTGGCCGCCCCTGCTGGCCCAGTGGATGCCGCACCTCGGGCCCGGCACGCTCCCGGCGCTCCTGACCGCCGTCGCGGTGATCGCGTACGGACCGCCCCTGGCCGTCCGGCTGTCCTGGCGCCGGCTGACCTGGCTCAGCTGGGCCGCCGCGCTGGCCTGGACCTGGGCGCTGGCGCTGGTGGACGGCTGGGGGCGCGGTGTGGTCGGCCGACTGACCACCCGGCATGAGTATCTGAGCGGTGTCGACCGGTTCGACGACATTCCCGCCACCCTGCGCGACTTCACGAAGCACATTCTGATCGGCCCGCCGGACAACTGGCCGACCCATATCGCGGGCCATCCGCCGGGCGCCATCCTGACCTTCGTCGGGCTCGACCGGATCGGGCTCGGCGGCGGCGCGTGGGCCGCCGCGTTCTGCGTGGTCACCGGCGCCTCGACGGCCGCCGCCGTCCTCGTGACACTGCGCGCGCTGGGGGCCGAGCGCGTGGCACGGACGGCGGCCCCCTTCCTCGTGCTCGCCCCGGGCGCGGTATGGGTCGGCGCCTCCGCCGACGGCTACTTCGCGGCCGTCGCCGGCTGGGCACTCGCCCTGCTGGCGCTCGCGGCCACCCGTACCGTGCGCGCGCCCTGGGCGGCGGCGCTCGGCTCCGGGCTGCTGTTCGGGGCGACGGTCCATCTGTCGTACGGGCTGACGCTGATGGCTGTCCCGGCCGTGGCCGTGCTCGTTCTCACCCGCGGGGCACGGCCACTGCCGGCGGCGGGGTTCGCCGTGCTGGGGTTCGCGGCCGTGGCGGTCGCGTTCCTGCTGGCCGGGTTCCACTGGTGGGAGGCGTACGAACTGCTGGTGGAGCGCTACTACCAGGGCGTGGCCAGGGAACGTCCGTACGGCTACTGGGTCTGGGCCAATGGAGCCTGTGCGGTGATCGCGGCGGGACTCGCCACGGTCGCCGGGCTCCGGCGCCTGCCGGCCGCCGTCCGCGGAGCCCAGGGCCCCGCCCGGGGGCCCGGGAGCGCCGACCGGACCGTCGCTCTGCTGTTGGCCGCCGTGCTCCTGGCGATGCTGGTCGCGGATCTGTCGGGGATGAGCAAGGCCGAGACGGAGCGTATCTGGCTGCCGTTCACGCTCTGGCTTCCGGCCGCCGCCGCGCTGCTGCCGTCCCGCGACCACCGGGGCTGGCTCGCGGCCCAGGCCTGTCTGGCTCTCCTCGTCAACCATCTGCTGCTGACGAGCTGGTGACCGCCGCGGCGGGTTACCGAGCGCGCGAGGTCAGATAGGCGACCGTGGCCGGATCCGCCGGCAGGAACGTCTCGATGGCCAGCTCGGCGACCGTCACATCCATCGGGGTGTTGAAGGTGGAGATGGACGAGAGAAAGGAGAGCACCCGCCCGTCGTGCTCGATGATCATCGGCAGCGCGAAGCTCGGCCCCGCGACGGAACGGAGCGCGCCCGTGTCCCCGGCGGCCACCGCGCCCTCCTCCGTCGCGGACCGCGCCGACGGGTACGCCGCGACCTCGTCGTACACGGCGCGCAGCGCGGGGGAGCGGTCCAGTGCGAGCTGGCGCTCCATCTGGTCCAGCAGATGCCCGCGCCACTCCGGCAGATTGCGGATGCGCGGAGCCAGTCCCTCCGGATGCAGGGTGAGCCGCATCGCGTTGAGCGGCGGCGCGAGCAGCTTCGCGGGCAGCCCCTCCATCAGCATGGCGATGCCCCGGTTCGCGGCCACCACGGTGTACGTCCCGTCCACGACGACCGCCGGATACGGCTCGTACCCCTGGAGCAGCCGCTCCAGTCCCTGACGCACGGCGTCCATGGCCGGGTCGTCCAGTGCCGTCTCGGTGAACCGGGGCGCGTAACCCGCCGCCAGCAGCAGGGTGTTGCGCTCCCGAACCGGCACATCGAGCCGGTCGGCGAGCCGGAGCACCATCTCCTCGCTGGGACGGGCGCGGCCCGTCTCGATGAAGCTGATGTGCCGGGCGGACGAATCCGCCCGGATCGCCAGCTCCAGCTGGCTGACCCGACGCCGCTTGCGCCAGTCGCGCAGCAGCGGACCGACGGCGGGCTCGGCGGCACGAACCGCCGTGGATCCGGTCGTGACCCGAGCCGTCGTACCGCGAGCTGCCATACGAGGACGGTAATGCACCGGTCCGGGGCGGGGCGTACGGGGTGCGGGCGGCACGGCGGGCCCGGCGGCGCGGCGGGACGACGTATCGTCGGCCGTGTCGCTGCCCGTTCCCGTGAGGAGCCCCGGCCATGGCCACCCAGCCGCTGTCGCAGAACGAGATCGAGGAGTTGCTGCCGGAGCTTCCCGGCTGGTCCGTGGAGGACGGCCTGCTGACCCGCACCTACCGGCTGGGCACGCACTTCGCCGCGACCGCGATGGTCGTCCATATCGCCCAGACCCAGGAGGAGTTGAACCACCACTCCGCGCTGACCCTGGGCTACCACACCGTGTCCCTCGCGGTCAGTACGCATGACGCGGGCGGTGCCATCACGGCGCGCGACATCGAACTGGCGCGGCGCGTCGAGGCGTTCGCCCCCGCGCACGGCGCCGCCTGACGGACGCCGCCGGTCCCGCGGCCGGACCTCCCGCCGGGCCATTTACGCTGGTGACATGGACGTACTGGCGGGACTGCTCGACGGACCTCGGGCGCGCGGGGCTTTTCTGCTGCGCATGGTGATGGAGCCGCCGTGGTCCGTACGGATCGAGGACCGGGCCCCGCTCTGCCTGATGTGTGTCACCCGCGGTGAGGCCTGGATCGTCCCCGACGGTGGCGGGGATCCGGTGCCGCTGCGCCCCGGGGATGTCGCGATCGCCCGCGGTCCGCAGCCGTATGTCGCCGCCGACAGCCCCGGCACCGCGCCACGCGCGCTGATCGGACCGGGCGGCGTCTGCCACACCCTGGAGGGCGAGCCGCTCGCCGGGTCCATGCGTCTGGGCGTACGCACCTGGGGCAATGCCCCCGACGGCGGGACGACCGTCCTGACCGGTACGTACCAGATGGACGGCGAGGTCAGCAGACGGCTGCTGGACGCGCTGCCGCCGCTGCTCCATCTGCCGGCCGACGCCTGGAACTGCCCGCTGCTGCCCATCCTCGACGACGAGATCTCCCGGGACGAGCCGGGCCAGAGCGTGGTGCTGGACCGGGTGCTGGATCTGATGCTGATCGCCGTACTGAGGGCGTGGTTCGCCCGGCCCGGCGCGCAGCCGCCCGGGTGGTACCGCGCCATGGCCGATCCGGCGGTCGGCAACGCCCTGCGGCTGATGCAGAGCGAGCCGGCCCGAGCCTGGACGGTCGCCTCGCTCGCCACCGTGTGCGGGGTGTCACGAGCGGGTCTCGCCCGCCGCTTCACCGAGCTGGTCGGGGAGCCCCCGATGGCATATCTCACCGGCTGGCGGCTCGCGCTCGCCGGGGATCTGCTGCGCGGCACGGACGCGACGGTCGATTCGGTCGCCAGGAAGGTCGGCTACAGCGGTTCGTTCGCGCTGAGCGCGGCCTTCAAACGCGTACGCGGCGTCAGCCCCCAGGAGTACCGGTCGGGCGCGCTGCCGGTCGGCTCGTAGGCCCTGTCCGACACAGAGCGCCGTCGGCCCGAACCGGCGGACGGCGCCGGGGTCCTGTCGTGCTCGCGCGCGATGGTGAGCACCGTCGGGCGCCTCAACGGTAGAGCGCGTCCATCTCGACCGCGTAGGCGGCCTCGATCGCCTTGCGCTTGAGTTTCAGCGACGGTGTCAGCAGACCCATCTCCTCGCTGAACGGATGCGCGAGGATCCGGAACGTACGGATCGACTCGGCCTGGGACACCGCCGTGTTCGCGGCGACCACCGCGCGCCGGATCTCCGTCTCCAGATCTTTGTCCCGCACCAGATCGGTGGGTTTGAGCGAGGGCCTGCCCAGAAGGGACAGCCAGTGGTCGACGGCCTCCTGGTCCACGGTCACCAGCGCCGCGATGTACGGCCGGTCGTTGCCGACCACGATGCACTGGGACACCAGCGGATGCGCCCTCACCCGGTCCTCCAGGGCCGTGGGCGAGACACTCTTGCCGCCCGAGGTGACCAGGATGTCCTTCTTCCGTCCGGTGATGGTCAGATAGCCGTCCTCGTCGAGCGAGCCGAGGTCGCCGGTGGCCAGCCAGCCGTCGCGCAGTACGGCGTCGGTGGCCTCGGGGTCGTTGAGATAGCCGGAGAAGATCTGGCCGCCGCTCAGCCATACCTCACCGTCCGCCGCGATATGCACCGAGGTGCCGGGGATCGGCTGGCCGACCGTGCCGTAGCGGGGGCGTTCCGGCGGATTGGCGGTGGCCGCCGCGCAGGATTCGGTGAGTCCGTACCCCTCATAGACGGTGACGCCCGCGCCCGCGAAGAACAGCCCGAGCCGGCGGTCCATCGCAGAACCGCCCGACATGGCATGCCGTACCCGGCCGCCCATCGCCTCACGGACCTTGCTGTAGACGGCTTTCTCGAAGAACTGGTGCTGTACCCGCAGCGTCGCGGAGGGGCCGGGACCGAGACCGAACGCCCGGTGCTCCAGCGCCTCCGCGTACCGCACCGCGACCTCCACGGCCTTGTCGAAGGGCCCGGCCCTGCCGTCGCTCTCGGCCTTGCGCCGCGCCGCGTGGAAGACCTTCTCGAAGACGTAGGGCACGGCCAGGATGAAGGACGGCCGGAACGCCACCAGATCGGGCAGCAGCGCTTTCGCCTGAAGGACGGGCTGGTGGCCGAGCTTCACCCGGCCGCGGATCGCGGCGATCTCGATCATGCGCCCGAAGACATGCGCGAGCGGCAGGAAGAGCAGGGTCGACGTCTCGTCACCGGGCTTGGCCCGGAAGACCGGCTCCCAGCGGTCGAGGACCGTGTCCGCCTCGAACATGAAGCAGCCATGGGTGATCAGGCATCCTTTGGGCCGTCCCGTGGTGCCCGAGGTGTAGATCACCGTGGCCACGGAATCCGGCGTCACGGCCCTGCGGTGCCGGTGCACCACCTCGTCGTCGATGGCGGCGCCCGCCGCGAACAGCTCGCCCACCGCGTCGGCGTCCAACTGCCAGAGCCGCTTGAGCCTGGGCAGCCGGTCGATGACCGAACCGATGGTCATGGCGTGGTCCTCGTGCTCGACCAGGCAGGCCGAGACCTCGGCGTCGTACAGCATCCAGTAGACCTGTTCGGCCGAGGACGTGGGATAGACCGGCACGGACTGCGCGCCCACCGCCCAGAGCGCGAAGTCGAAGAGCGTCCACTCGTAGCGGGTACGGGACATGATCGCGACCCGGTCACCGAACCGTACGCCGTGCGCGAGCAGTCCCTTGGCCAGCCCCAGCACCTCGTCACGGAACGCGGCCGAGGTCATGTCCCGCCAGATACCCCGCTCGTCCTTGCGGCCCAGCGCGACCCGTCGCGGATCGTCGACGGCATGATCGAACACGGCGTCCGCGAGCCCACCGATGTGGGGGGCGGCCGGCAGAGGGGGGACGGTGAACTCGCGCAATGACTTGCTCCTTGTGGCGCTCCGCGCAGCGCGGGTGACGGTACCCCAACGGGCGCTCCTGGGTGAGAGCGTCCACGGAACCGGAAGGAAGCGATGTCATCGCAGGTCAGGGCCCGGTTCGAGGCGGCTTTCGCGGGCTCGTGACGGACATCTGACCCTGGAGTAAGTGGCCGGTGGCGGAATCTCCACCGAATCCGTACGCCGCTGTCACGCACGCTCTACCGACCCGGGACGGTTGGTCCGTACCTGCGGGGGCCCCGCCGGTGCTCCGCCCGCCGTCAGTCGCCCGCCGCCGGCCGGTGCAGCCGGTCGCCGCCCGCCAGGATCGCCGCCGCCAGCGCGTCCGCGGCCTTCTGGGTCCCGGACCGGCCGCGGTGCCTGCCGTGGAGCAGGACGAAGTCCACCCCGCCCAGCTCGGGCAGCCCCGCCTTCGCCGGGACCGGGACCAGGCCCGGTGGTATCAGTCCCCGGGCGTGCGCCATGACACCGAGCCCCGCGCGGGCCGCCGCGATCAGTCCGCTCAGGCTGCCGCTCGTACACGCGATGCGCCAGCGCCGGTCGTGCGCCTCCAGCACCTCCAGCGCGCGGGCACGGGTGAGGGCGGGCGGCGGAAAGGCGATCAGCGGGATCGGGCGCTCGGGGTCGAGGCGCAGCCGCGGTGCCCCGATCCAGGCAAGGGTGGACTGCCAGACCAGCTCGCCATGGCGGTCGCCCGTGCGGCGTTTGGCCAGCACCAGATCGAGCCGGCCGTCCGCCAGCTGTTCGTGCAGGATGCCGGAGAGCTCCACGGTCAGCTCCAGGTCGACCTCGGGATGGTCGAGCCGGAAGGTCTCCAGGATCTCCGGGAGCCGGGTGAGGACGAAGTCCTCCGAGGCGCCGAATCTGAGCCGGCCGCGCAGCCGGGTGCCGGTGAAGTAGGCCGCCGCCCGGTCGTGGGCGGCCAGGATCGTCCGGGCGAAGCCGAGCATGGCCTCGCCGTCCTCGGTCAGCTCCACACTGTGGGTGTCCCGGGTGAACAGGAGCCGCCCCGTCGCCTCCTCAAGACGGCGGATGTGCTGACTCACCGTGGACTGGCGCAGCCCCAGCCGGTGCGCGGCCTGCGTGAAACTCAGGGTCTGGGCCACGGCCAGAAAGGTGCGCAGCTGTCGTGGGTCGTACATACCGCCAGGTTAGAGCGTTATCACGGACCGCGATGACAGTCAGAGCGGTATGCGGGATTCCCGATCATGGAGAACAGGGGGAGCATGGGGAGGCACGCACTGTACCGACAGTCAGTAGTGGAGCACATGAATCGCCGTCTTTCCCCGCGCGTCCGGATCCCGTCCCGGCTGCCTGTCGACCCCTACATCCTGGCGCTCATCGGAACCGTCGCCCTCGCCGCGCTGCTGCCGGCCACAGGGACGGCCGCCGACCTCGCGGGCGGCGCCTCGACCGGCGCGGTGGCGCTGCTCTTCTTCCTCTACGGGGCGCGGCTGTCCACCCGCGAGATGGTGGACGGGCTGAAGCACTGGCGGCTCCATCTGACCGTCCTCGCCTGTACCTTCCTGCTCTTCCCGCTGCTCGGGCTGGCCGCGCGAGGACTCGTACCGTTCGTCCTCACCCCCCAGCTCTACAGCGGACTGCTCTTCCTCTGCCTGGTGCCGTCCACGGTCCAGTCGTCCATCGCCTTCACCTCCATGGCCCGGGGCAATGTGGCCGCCGCGATCTGCGCGGGATCGTTCTCCAGCCTCGTCGGCATCGTGATCACCCCCCTGCTCGCGGCGCTGCTGATCGGCGGCGGGGCGGCCGGAATCTCCGCCGACTCGCTGTTCAGGATCGTCGCCCAGCTGCTGGCGCCCTTCCTCGCGGGCCAGTTGCTGCGCCGCTGGATCGTCGGCTTCCTCACCCGCCACCGGCCGCTGCTCGGCCTGGTCGACCGCGGCTCGGTCCTGCTGGTCGTCTACACCGCGTTCAGCCAGGGCATGGCCGCGGGCATCTGGCATCAGGTGACCCCCGCCAGGCTGGCGGCGCTGCTGGGCGTCGAGGCGGCGCTGCTCGCCGCGATGCTCTCGCTGAGCTGGTACGGCGGCAAGCGCCTGGGCTTCGGGCGCCCGGACCGGATCGCGATCCAGTTCGCCGGATCGAAGAAGAGCCTGGCGGCCGGGCTGCCGATGGCGAGCGTACTGTTCGGCGCGCAGGCGAGCCTGGCCGTACTGCCGCTGATGCTGTTCCACCAGATGCAGTTGATGGTGTGCGCGGTGATCGCGAAGCGCCGGGCGAAGGCCCCCGAGCCGCCGCGGCGACCGGATGTCCCAGGGCCCAGGAAGCGGCCCGCCTCGATCCGTACGCCCGTCGCCACGCCCGCCGGCGAGTGAGCCGAAGGGGCGCGTCGACGTCGAAAGGGCGAGCGCGCGGAGGTTCGTGAGGAACGAACGAATCGAGCACGGTCAACCGTCGACGTCGGCAGAAAGCGCCCCGGAGGCGAACCGAGCCTCAAGAAAAAGAGGCGAACCGAGCCTCAAGAAAAATAAGAACGGACCCGGCCGACGCAGGGGGCGCTCCCCGCCGGCCGGGCCCAGTTCCGTGCAGCGGGGGTGGTCAGACCCCGGTATGCAGGGCGATCCTCTCGTCCCCCGCGTACACGTTCATGGAGGTGCCGCGGAGGAAGCCGACGAGCGTCAGCCCGGTCTCCGCGGCGAGATCGACGGCGAGCGACGAAGGCGCCGACACCGCCGCCAGCACAGGAATGCCGGCCATCACGGCCTTCTGCGCCAGTTCGAAGGACGCGCGGCCGGAGACGAGCAGGATCGCCCGGGAGAGCGGCAGCAGGTCCTGCCGCAGCGCCCGGCCGACGAGCTTGTCGACCGCGTTGTGCCGGCCGACGTCCTCCCGGATGTCCAGCATCTCGCCGTCCTCGGAGAACAGCGCGGCCGCGTGGAGGCCCCCGGTCCGGTCGAAGACCTGCTGGGCCGCTCGCAGCCGGTCGGGGAGGCCGGAGAGCAGCGCGGGTTCGACGCGGACCGGGGGAGTGTCACTGATCGGGAACCGCGCCGTGGTCCGTACGGCGTCCAAGCTGGCCTTGCCGCACAGTCCGCACGAGGAGGTCGTGTAGACATTGCGCTCCAGCGTGATGTCCGGCACGGGCACCCCCGGCGCCAGCCGCACATCCACCACGTTGTACGTGTTCGAGCCGTCGTCCTTCGCTCCGGCGCAGTACACGATGGACTGGACGTCGGACCCCGCCGCCACAACCCCTTCACTGACGAGGAAGCCCGCCGCGAGCGCGAAGTCGTCGCCCGGGGTGCGCATGGTGATGGCGAGCGGCTTGCCGTTCAGCCGGATCTCCAGGGGCTCCTCGGCCACCAGAGTGTCCGGGCGGGTCGAGACGGCTCCGTCCCGGATACGGATGGTGCGGCGGCGCTCGGTTACCCGTCCCATGGTGATCCAGTCCTACTCGTCGGTGCTGCTGTCGGCCGCTGTCAGTGTTGTTGTACGTGCTGGTAGCCGAACCGCCCCTTGATACAGAGGTTTCCGTGGGTCACCGGGTTGTCGTGCGGCGAGGTGACCTTCACGATCTCATTGTCCTGCACGTGCAGTGTCAGGTTGCAGCCCACACCGCAGTAGGCGCAGATCGTGGTGGTCTGCGTCTGGGCCGGCTCGTTCCAGGTACCGGCCTCCCGCATGTCGAACTCCGACTTGAAGCTGAGCGCTCCGGTCGGGCAGACCTCGATGCAGTTGCCGCAGTAGACACAGGCCGAATCGGTGAGCGGCGTGTCGTGCTCGGTGGAGATACGGGCGTCGAAACCGCGGCCCGCGACGGAGATCGCGAAGGAATTCTGCCACTGCTCACCGCACGCGTCGACACACTTGTAGCACTGGATGCATTTGTCGTAGTCGCGGACGTACAGATCGTTGTCGATCTTCGGCTCTTCGTTCAGCCGGGCCGCGTCGGGACCGAAGCGCTCGGGCTTCGCGTCGTACTCCTTGATCCACTCGGCGGCCCTCGGGGTCGTCGAGAGATCCGTCGACGAGGCGAGGAGTTCGAGGACGACCTTTCGGCTGTGCCGCGCGCGCTCGGTGTCCGTGCGGACGTCCATGCCCGGCTCCGCGCGGCGCGAGCAGGCGGGCGCCAGCGTACGGGCGCCCTCCACCTCGACGACACACACCCGACAGGCGTTCTTCGGGGTGAGTGTGTCGCCCTCGCAGAGCGTCGGGATGTCCTTACCGGCCGCCCGGCAGGCGTCCAGCAGCGTGGACCCCTCCGGCACCCGGGTCTCCTGGCCGTCCAGTGTGAACTCGATCAGCCGGCGCGGCGGCTGAAGCGGTATCGCGGTCACTCGGCACCCCTTGACTCGAAGACGTCCAGACGGTCGATGGCGGACTCGACGGCGCTCCACGCGGTCTGTCCGAGACCGCAGATCGAGGCGTCCTTCATGGCCCGGCCGACCTCGCGCAGCAGCGCGATGTCCCCGGCGGCCTCGGCGCCCGTACGGTCCAGGATCCGGTGCAGGGCCTCCTCCTGCCGTACCGTGCCGACCCGGCAGGGCACACACTGCCCGCACGACTCGTCGCGGAAGAACTCGGCGATACGGAGCAGCATCCGCGGCAGTCGGACGGTGTCGTCCAGCACCAGCACCACACCGGATCCGAGTGTGGTGCCGGCCGCTCTGGTCCCCTCGAAGGTCAGCGGGATGTCCCGCTCGTCGGGCCGTACGAACCCGCCCGCGGCGCCGCCGAGCAGGATCGCCCGCACCTCGCGCGGGGTGCCCGCCAGATCGAGCAGGTCGCCGAGCGAGGCGCCGAAGGGCAGTTCGTAGATACCGGGGCGCGACACATTGCCGGAGACACAGAACAGCTTCGGCCCGGTGGACCCCTCGGTGCCGATCGCCGCGTACGCCTGGGCGCCGTCGGTCAGGATCGGCAGCACATTGATCAGTGTCTCGACGTTGTTCTCGGCGGTCGGCTTGCCGAACAGGCCCTGTTCCACGGGGAAGGGCGGCTTGGAGCGCGGCTCGCCCCGGTAGCCCTCGATGGAGTTGAACAGGGCGGTCTCCTCGCCGCAGATATACGCGCCCGCACCGCGCCGGATCTCGATGTCGAAGGCGTATCCCTGGCCGAGGACGTCGTCCCCGAGCAGTCCCCGTGCGCGCGCCTGGTCGATCGCGTTCTTCAGGAGGCGCAGGGCGCGCGGGTACTCACCGCGCAGATAGAGATAGCCGCGGTGCGCGCCGACCGCGTACCCGGCGATGGTCATCGACTCGATCAGGGAGTACGGATCGCCCTCCATGACCACCCGGTCCTTGAAGGTGCCGGGCTCCGACTCGTCGGCGTTGCAGACCAGATAGTGCGGGTGGGCCGGCTGGGAGGCGGTGGCCTGCCACTTGCGGCCGGTGGGGAAGGCCGCGCCGCCGCGGCCGACCAGACCGGCGTCGGTGACCTCCCTGATGACACCGGCGGCCCCGATGTCGAAGGCCCGCCGCAGCGCCGCGTAGCCGCCGTGCGCCCGGTAGTCGTCGAGGCTGTACGGGTCGACGACCCCGACGCGGCGGAGCAGCGTCAGCCCCGGCTGCCCGGCCTGCGGTACGGCCATCGAGGCGGCGGGTTCCGCGGGCGCCGCCTCGGGCGCGGCCGTGGCCAGGACGAGCGCCTCGGCGGTGGCGGGGGCGATGACGGCCGTGGCGTACGGCCGGGGCGGCGGCTGCGTCGCCCCGGCCCTCTCTGTGGTTCCGTCGTGCTCCGTCGCCCTGTCTTCCTCCGCGGCGCCCGCCTGGATGAGCAGCGCCGCCGGGGCCCGCTCGCAGAGGCCGAGACAGGGGCTCGGCTGCCAGACGGCGCCGGCCGTGGGCACGCCCGCGGGTGCCAGGCGCTCCTCCAGGCTCGCGCAGAGCGCCTGGGAACCATGGGCGGCGCAGGCCAGGTCGGTGCAGACGTGCAGCACCTTCGCGGGGCGGGGTTTGACCGCGAACATCGCGTAGAAGGTGGCCACGCCGTACGCCTCCGCCGGCGGCACCGTGAGCCGTCGGCAGAGGTAGTCCAGCGCGCCCTCGCTGATCCAGCCGATGCGGTCGTTGACCGCGTGCAGCCCCGGCAGCAGCAGGTCCCGTCGCGCCCGTGCCTCGCGACCGCCCCGGGCCCAGCGCAGATCCGTGTCCGTACGGTCGTCCGCGCCCTCCCAGGCCGAGGCCGGCGGGCCGAGCAGGTCGTCGATCGCAGCTCGCTCCTCGTCGGTCGGCTTGCTGTCACCGAAGTGCAGGTCCACTGAGTCTCAGCTCCTTGACGCCGCTGCGGGCAGCTTCTCGATCCGGATCGCCGACGCCTTGAACTCGGCGGTGCCCGCGATCGGGCAATTGGCCTCGATGGTCAGCTGGTTGGTGTCCACCTCGTCGGGGAAGTGCATGGTCATGAAGGCCAGTCCGGGACGGAGCCCCGGGTCGACCCAGACCGGTGCCTGTACGGTGCCGCGCCGCGACGAGATCCGGACCTCCTCGCCCACCGTCACCCCGTACCGCTCGGCGTCCTCCGGGCACAGCTCGACATACTCGCCGCGCCGCAGCGGCGAGGCGAAACTCCCGCTCTGCACACCGGTGTTGTACGAGTCGAGCCGACGGCCCGTGGTGAGCCTGATCGGATACTGCTCATCCGTCAGATCCACCGGCGGATCGTGCTTGACGAGGCCGAAGGGGGCGAGCCGGCCGCGCTTGGCCGGGTCGGCCTCCCACAACCTGCCGTGCAGATAGCTCGGTTCGAGCTTCTCGGTGTCCGGGCAGGGCCACTGGATGCCCTGATGCTCCGCCAGCCGCTCATAGGTCATGCCGTAGTGGTCGGGGGAGACCGAACGCAGCTCGTTCCACACCGACTCCGCGTCCGCGTACTTCCAGGCGTGCCCGAGCCGGCCGGCCAGATCGCAGATGATGTCGATGTCCTCACGCGCCTCGCCCGGCGGCTCGACGGCCTTGCGCACCCGCTGCACCCGGCGCTCGCTGTTGGTGGTGGTGCCGTCCGTCTCCGCCCAGGCGGCGGTGGCGGGCAGCACCACATCGGCGAGTTCGGCGGTCTTGGTGAGGAAGATGTCCTGCACCACGAGACAGTCGAGCCGCTTCATCCGCTCCACGGCCTGTTCGCTGTCCGCCTCGGACTGCGCGGGGTTCTCGCCGATGCAGTAGACGGCCTTGAGCCCGCCGGTCTCCATCGCCTCGAACATGTCCGTGAGATTGAGCCCGTAGTGCGGCTGGATGACGGTGTCCCAGGCGGTCTCGAACTTCCGCCGGACATCGGGCTCCAGGATGTCCTGGAAGCCGGGCAGCCGGTTGGGGATGGCGCCCATGTCGCCGCCGCCCTGCACATTGTTCTGGCCGCGCAGCGGCTGTACACCCGAACCGTACCGGCCGACATGTCCGGTGAGCAGGGAGAGATTGATCAGCGCCCGTACGTTGTCGGTGCCGTTGTGGTGCTCGGTGATCCCCAGCGTCCAGCACAACTGAGCCCGTTCGGCGCGGGCGTAGGCGTGCGCGAGCTCGCGGATCGCCTCGGCCGGTACGCCGGTCACCTGCTCGGCGACCGAGAGCGTCCACGGCTCGACCTCGGCGGCGTACTCCTCGAACCCGGTGGTGGCGCGCTCGATGAACGAGCGGTTGTGCAGCCCCGCGTGGATGATCTCGCGGCCGACCGCGTGGGCCAGCGGGATGTCCGTACCGACGTTCAGTCCGAGCCAGCTCTCGGCCCATTCGGCGGTGGAGGTGCGGCGGGGGTCGACGGCGTACATCCGCGCGCCGTTCCTGATGCCCCGCAGCACATGCTGGAAGAAGATGGGGTGGGCGAAGCGGGCGTTGGAGCCCCACATCACGATCAGATCCGTGTGGTCGACCTCCCCGTACGAGGAGGTGCCGCCGCCGGATCCGAAAACGGCGGAGAGACCGGCCACGCTCGGCGCGTGACAGGTCCTGTTGCAGGAGTCCACGTTGTTGGTGCCCATCACCACGCGGGCGAACTTCTGGGCCACATAGTTCATCTCATTGGTGGCGCGGGCGCAGGAGAACATCCCGAACGCGCCGTGTGCGGCGCGCAGGCCCTCCGCCGCGCGGTCCAGCGCCTCGTCCCAGGTCGCCCTGCGGAAGGGGCCGCCCTTCTCGTCCCGCACCAGGGGGTGGGTGATGCGGGCATACGTTTTCGGCGTTCGGTCTCGCTTCTTCACGCTGCGCTCTCCTTTGGGAGTGATGGCCGCGCCCCATTGCATACAGTATCCCGGTGGCGGGCACGCGGGGGAACCCCGGTGCGGGGATTTGACGCGTACCCGCCCCCTCCTTGGACAAGTGACGAGTGATCAGGCGGCGGCGGTCACACCGCGGGCCAGCAGATCGGAGATCGCGTCCACCGTGCGGAGCGTCGGCACCGGAACGTCACTGATCGCGGCGAGTTCCACGACAGCGGCGAGCAGGACGTCCAACTCCAGCGGCTTGCCCTTCTCCAGGTCCTGGAGCGTGGATGTCCGGTGGTCACCGACCCTTTCCGCGCCGGCCAGCCGCCGTTCAACGGATATGTCGGGGCGGCAGCCCAGCGCCTCGGCGACCCGCAGGGCCTCCGACATCATCAGTTCGATGACCTCGCGGGTGGAGCGGTGCAGGCACATCTCCCGCATGGTGGCGCGGGTCAGGGCGCTGATCGGATTGAACGAGATATTGCCGAGAAGTTTGATCCAGATGTCCTCGCGCAACTCGGCCTCGACGGGACATTTGAGACCTCCCGTCCGCATGGCATCGCTGAATTCCAGACACCTCGCGGAAACCGAGCGATCGGGTTCGCCGATCGAGAACCGGGTGCCTTCGAGATGCCGGACGACGCCCGGTCCCTCCAGCTCCGTCGCCGCGTACACCACACACCCGATCGCACGTTCGGGTGGGAGTACGGCGCTGACCGAGCCGCCCGGGTCGACGCTCTCGACCCGCCGGCCGTCGTGCGGACCGCCGTGGCCGTGGAAATACCACCAGGGGATGCCGTTCTGGGCGGCGATGACCGCCGTGCTGTCCTTGAGCAAAGGCGTCACCAGCGGCCCGCACGCCGCGTAGGAGTTGGCCTTCAGTCCGAGGAACACATAATCGACCGGACCGATGTCCTCCGGCCGGTCGGTGGCGTGCACCCGTGCGGTGAAGTCACCGCGCGGGCTGAGCACCCGGACTCCGCGCTGCCGCATGGCCGACAAATGCGGTCCACGGGCTATGAGATGGACGTCGGCGCCCGCTCGGTCGAGCGCGGCTCCGACATAGGCGCCGATCGCTCCGGCGCCGACAACTGCGACTTTCACTGTGGGGCTCTCCGTTCGGTTTGAGGGAGACCGAGGGAAGGGTCACACTCCGCTCGCTGCTTTCTGTGCTGTTGATCACACTGCGCATTGACAATATATTGTCTACAGTATGTAGTTCTGGTCGACAAGGCTCCGGAAAGGTATGCGGTCGGCAAACTCCTCTACGGATCTTCCCAAGAGGGTTGATCGGTTCTTAGAGTCGCGGCATGACGCCACCACTAGCGCCCGCCGGCTGGAGCCGCTGGCTGGTACCCCCCGCAGCGTTGTCGGTGCATCTGTCGATCGGCCAGGCCTATGCCTGGAGCGTGTTCAAGCCACCGCTCGAATCCGCACTCGGTCTCTCCGGCACCGCGAGCGCGCTCCCGTTCCAGCTGGGCATCGTCATGCTCGGCCTGTCCGCGGCCTTCGGCGGCACCCTTGTCGAACGCAAGGGGCCGCGCTGGGCGATGACCGTCGCTCTGTGCTGTTTCTCGTCGGGCTTTCTGCTCGCGGCGCTCGGCGCCGCCACCGAGCAGTACTGGCTGATCGTCTTCGGCTACGGCTTCGTCGGCGGCATCGGTCTGGGCATCGGCTATATCTCGCCCGTCTCCACCCTGATCAAGTGGTTCCCCGACCGGCCCGGCATGGCCACCGGCATCGCCATCATGGGCTTCGGTGGCGGCGCCCTCATCGCCTCGCCGTGGTCCGCGCAGATGCTGGACTCGTTCGGTACCCAGAGCAAGGGGATCGCGCTCGCGTTCCTGGTGCACGGGCTGGTGTACGCGGTGTTCATGACGCTCGGCGTCCTGCTCATCCGCGTACCCCCGCCCGGCTACCGGCAGGGCGGGGACGGCGGGACGCGGCCGGCCGCCGACGCCGCGAAGCCCGCGGCGACCGCGCTGATCTCCACCGCGCAGGTGTCCGCGAAGTCCGCCGTGCGCACCCCGCAGTTCTGGTGCCTGTGGGTCGTCCTGTGCATGAACGTGACCGCGGGGATCGGCATCCTGGAGAAGGCCGCCCCGATGATCACCGACTTCTTCGCGGAGACCGACGCGCCCGTCAGCGTCTCGGCCGCCGCCGGTTTCGTCGCGCTGCTGTCCGCCGCCAATATGGCGGGCCGGATCGGCTGGTCCTCCACCTCCGACCTGATCGGCCGGAAGAACATGTACCGCGTCTACCTCGGCGTCGGCGCGCTGATGTATCTGCTGATCTCGCTGTTCGGCGACTCCTCCAAGCCGCTGTTCGTCCTGTGCGCGCTGGTGATCCTGTCCTTCTACGGAGGCGGATTCGCCACCATCCCCGCCTATCTCAAGGATCTCTTCGGCACCTACCAGGTGGGTGCCATCCATGGCCGGCTGCTCACCGCCTGGTCCACCGCCGGTGTGCTCGGCCCCCTCATCGTCAACTGGGTCGCGGACAGCCAGGAACAGGCGGGCAGGAGCGGATCGGGCCTGTACGGTCTCTCGTTCACCATCATGATCGGGCTGCTGGTCATCGGCTTCGTCGCCAATGAACTGGTCAGGCCCGTCCACCCGCGCCACCACGTCCCCGCCCCCAGGGAGGCCGCCGATGACCACGTCACCAGGGAACAGCACCGTGCGGCCTGAGCCCCGCCGTACCGGTCTGATCGTCTTCGCCTGGCTTTGGGTCGGGATCCCCCTCGCGTACGGTGTGTATGAGCTGGTACTGAAGGCGGCCCAGCTTTTCACCGGATGATATGGACTCTCCAAGCGGCGCGGCGGAATCCTGTTGGTTTACTTGCACCCTTACCGGTGAGTCGCTGACGAGACTGGAGCACTCCTGACGTCGAACCAGAGGGGGTCCCGGGCATGACCGGCACTCGTATCGCCGCGCTCGGGCACTATCAGCCCGCCAAGGTGCTCACCAATCACGACCTGGCGGCGATGGTCGACACCAGTGACGCCTGGATCAGCAGCCGGGTGGGGATCAAAACCCGCCATATGGCAGGGCCCGACGAGCCGGTCGACGAGCTGGCGGCACACGCGGGCGCCAAGGCTCTGGCGTCCGCCGGGCTCACGCCGGCGGACATCGATCTGGTGCTGGTGGCCACCTCCACGGCCATCGACCGCTCCCCGAACACCGCGGCCCGGGTCGCCGCCCGGCTCTCCATGGGCTCGCCCGCCGTCATGGACCTCAATGTCGTCTGCGCGGGCTTCACCCACGCCCTCGCCACCGCCGATCACGCCGTACGGGCGGGCTCCGCCTCCCGCGTCCTGGTGATCGGGGCGGACAAGATGACCGCGATCACCGACTGGACCGATCGCTCGACCTGCGTACTGGTCGGAGACGGCGCGGGCGCGGCGGTCGTCGTGGCGGGCGGCGCCGACGAGGAGCCCGGCATCGGCCCGGTGCTCTGGGGCTCCGTGCCGGAGATGGGCCACGCGGTACGGATCGAGGGCAGCCCGCCGGTCTTCGCCCAGGAGGGGCAGTCCGTCTACCGCTGGGCGACCACCCAGCTGCCGCCGATCGCCCGCCGGGTCTGTGAACGGGCGGGTGTCACCCCCGAGCAGCTGGCCGCGGTCGTGCTGCATCAGGCCAATCTGCGGATCATCGAGCCCGTCGCCCAGAAGATCGGTGCGATCAACGCGGTCATCGCCCGCGATGTGGTGGATTCCGGCAATACGTCCGCGGCGTCGATCCCGATGGCCCTGTCCAAACTCGTGGACCGCGGTGAGATTCCGTCGGGTGGGCCTGTACTGCTCTTCGGCTTCGGGGGCAACCTCTCCTACGCGGGTCAAGTCATCCGTTGCCCATGAATCCCCCTGTTCTCGGTAGACTGTAGACGATAGCCAATGTCTTGATGCTCATCACCCCTGGTGACATCGGTCCATCGCTACAGTCAATGACACTGCCGGCCAGGAGGGGGACACGATGTTGTCCGCGAAGTTGGCGCAAGGTGCCGTGCCTAAGCTCGAACGACCGGGGCCACTGCGTGAACGTGTGTACGAGGCCCTGCTCGAACTGATCACGACCCGGGCGCTCCAGCCCGGTCAGCACCTCGTCGAGAGCGAACTCGCGCGTCATCTGGGGGTCTCCAGGCAGCCCGTGCGAGAGGCCCTTCAACGCCTCAACACCGAGGGCTGGGTCGATCTGCGCCCGGCGCAGGGCGCCTTCGTCCATGAGCCCACCGAGGACGAGGCGGACCAACTCCTCTCGGTCCGTACGCTCCTGGAGGCGGAGGCCGCCCGGCTGGCGGCGGCCAACTCCGGCGCGGCGGGGATCGCCGAGCTGGAGGCGCTGTGCGCCAAGGGTGAGCAGTCGGTGGCCGACGACGACAGGGATCTGACGGTCGCCACCAACGCCGCCTTCCATGCCAAGGTCATGGAGCTGGCGGGCAATCTCGTACTGGCCGAGCTGGCCGCGCAGGTGGACCGCCGGGTGCGCTGGTACTACACACCGGTCGCCCGCCAGCGCGGCAAGCAGTCCTGGATCGAGCACCGGGAGCTCATCGCCGCGATTTCTACGCGCGACGAACAGCGCGCGACGGAAGTCATGAAGGCGCACACGGAGCACACGCGCAAGACGTACCACCACCGGCAAGAGTCCTGATCACCTCAAATCCGGGCATTCCTCACCTATCCGAAAAGTAGCCACGAAGGGTCACTGAAGAGACACCTCGCTACGGCTTTGTCCTCGGTGTGGAGAAAGTTGGGACTGATTCCCGCTCAACTTCTTCCCCCTGCGGGCAAGCGCTGCTACGTTCCCTCGAAAGCCCGACGCATAGGCCGAGAAGGCGGGGAGGGGCGCGTGAGACGTATGACCGCACGACCCGCGAACGCGCATCAGGCGCGACTGCTCAGGCTGTTGCGCGACGGTGGCCCCAACTCCCGTGCGCAACTGGGCGACCAGGTCGATCTCTCGCGCTCCAAGCTCGCCGTCGAGGTGGACCGGCTGCTGGAGACCGGCCTGGTGGTCGCCGACGGACTCGCCGCCTCGCGCGGCGGCCGGCGCTCCCACAACATCCGGCTGGCGCCCGCCCTGCGCTTCCTCGGTGTCGACATAGGCGCCACCTCCATCGATGTCGCGGTGACCAACGCGGAGCTGGAGGTGCTGGGACATCTCAACCACCCCATGGACGTCCGCGAGGGCCCCGTCGCCGTCTTCGAGCAGGTGCTCGTCATGGCTGCCAAGCTCAAGGTCTCCGGGCTCGCCGACGAGTTCGACGGCGCCGGGATCGGCGTACCGGGGCCCGTCCGCTTTCCCGAGGGTGTCCCCGTCGCGCCGCCGATCATGCCGGGCTGGGACGGCTTCCCCGTACGGGAGGCGCTCAGCCAGGAGCTCGGCTGCCCGGTCATGGTCGACAACGATGTGAACCTGATGGCGATGGGGGAGCAGCACGCGGGCGTCGCACGCTCGGTCGGTGACTTCCTCTGCGTCAAGATCGGTACCGGTATCGGCTGCGGGATCGTCGTCGGCGGCGAGGTCTACCGCGGCACGACCGGCAGCGCCGGCGACATCGGCCATATCCAGGTCGAGTCGGACGGCCGCGCCTGTGCCTGCGGCAACAAGGGCTGTCTGGAGGCCTACTTCAGCGGCGCCGCCCTCGCCCGGGACGCGGAGGACGCCGCGCGCTCCGGCCGCTCGCCCGAGCTGGCCGCCCGGCTGGAGGCCGCGGACCGGCTCTCCGCCGTGGATGTCGCCGCCGCCGCTGCCGCCGGTGACCCCGCCGCACTCGAACTCATCCGGGCCGGCGGCAATCGCGTCGGCCAGGTCATCGCCGGGCTCGTGAGCTTCTTCAACCCGGGCCTCGTGGTGATCGGCGGCGGGGTGACCGGTCTCGGTCACACGCTGCTGGCCAGCGTACGTACCCAGGTCTACCGGCAGTCCCTGCCGCTGGCCACCGGCAATCTCCCCATAGTCCTGGGGGAGTTGGGCCCGACCGCCGGAGTCACCGGCGCGGCCCGGCTCATCAGCGACCACCTGTTCTCGCCGGCCTGACGCCCCCGTCCAGGGCCGGCGGCGCACCACCGGACACCACCGCGACACCACCGCTCCATCCGCGACAACAGCACGACAGCACACAGCACACAGCACACAGCTCCCGAAGTACCCGCACGAGCCGCGTCAGCCGCACGAGCCGTATCCGCACGACGTACCAACACCGCTCCGCCGCACCTGGTTCCACCCTGCCCAACTCCGCCCCGCCTTCTTCCTTTTGTTCACTTTCTGCCCTGCCCGCTCTACGGCCGCATCCGCCGAGGGGATACGCCATGGCACCAACACCCGCACCACCCGAAAACCTGCTGCTCACCATGTCCGGCATCACCAAGCTCTTCCCCGGTGTCCGCGCCCTCGACGGTGTGGACCTGGAGGTCGAGGCGGGCGAGGTCCACTGCCTGCTCGGCCAGAACGGCGCCGGCAAGTCCACCCTCATCAAGGTGCTCGCCGGGGCCCATCAGCCCGACGGCGGTGTGATCACCTGGCGCGGCGAGGCCGTCACACTGAAATCGCCCATCGCCGCCATGCGGCTCGGCATCGCGACCATTTACCAGGAACTCGACCTGGTCGAGGGGCTGACGGTCGCCGAGAACATCTTCCTCGGGCACGAGCCCACCACCGCCGGCTTCGTGGTCAAGGGCCGGGAGGCGAGGACCCGCGCGACCGCGCTGCTCAAGCGGCTCGGCCACCCCGAGATCCAGGCGCACCGGCCCGTCGGCTCGCTCTCCGCCGCGCAGCAGCAGATCGTGTCGATGGCCCGCGCCCTCTCGCACGAGGTACGGCTCATCGTGATGGACGAGCCGTCCGCGGCCCTCGACCCCGACGAGGTCGACAACCTCTTCCGTATCGTCGACACCCTCACCGCCGACGGCGTGGCCGTCATCTACATCTCCCACCGGCTGGAGGAGATCCGGCGCATCGGCGACCGGGTCACCGTCATCAAGGACGGCCGGACCGTGGCCGTCGCCCTGCCCGCGAAGGAGACCCCGACCCGCGAGGTCGTCGCGCTGATGACCGGTCGGAACGTCGAGTACGTCTTCCCCGAGCGGCCCGCACCGGCCTCGGCCGGCACGGCCCGGACCGAGCCCGTACTGAAGGTCGAAGGGCTGGCCAGGGAAGGGGAGTTCGCCCCCGTCGATCTCGAACTGCGACCCGGCGAGATCGTCGGACTCGCGGGACTCGTCGGCTCGGGCCGCTCCGAGATCCTGGAGACGATCTACGGGGCACGCAAGGCCACCGCGGGCCGGGTGCTTGTCGACGGCACCCCGCTGCGACCCGGCAGCGTACGCGCCGCCGTCCGCGCGGGGCTCGGCCTCGCACCCGAGGAGCGCAAGGCCCAGGGCCTGCTGATGCTCGAATCCGTCACCCGCAATGTGTCGGTGTCATCGCTGTCGCGCTTCTCCCGGGCCGGCTGGCTCGACCACTCCGCGGAGCGGGCGGCGGCCCAGCGGGCCACCAGGGAGCTCTCCTTGCGCCCCGACAACCCGGACGCCCGTATCCGTACCCTCTCCGGCGGCAACCAGCAGAAGGCGGTCCTCGCCCGCTGGCTGCTGCGCGGCTGCCGGGTGCTGCTGCTCGACGAGCCGACGCGCGGAGTCGACGTCGGCGCCCGCGCCGAGCTCTACGCCGTGATCCGCCGACTGGCCGACGAGGGCCTTGCCGTACTGCTCGTCTCCAGCGAGGTCCCCGAAGTCCTGGGCCTCGCCGACCGGGTGCTGGTGCTCCGCGAGGGCCAGGTCGTCCATCGGGCGCCCGCCCAGGAGCTCGACGAGCACCGTGTACTCGACCTTGTGATGGAAGGGAGCCCGACGTCATGAAACAGCCTGCCTCCGAGGCGCAGCAGGGCGGGCCCGACGCGGCGGCCACGCCCGAGCCGCCCACGCCGCCCGCCACGCCCCACGCGTCCGCCAAGTCCACGGAGGAGAAGGGCGGTTGGCGCTCCCTCGGGCTGCGGCTCGACGTCCGTAACCTCTCCCTGCTCGGGGTGCTCGCCGCACTGATCATCGTCGGCGGCATCACCAAGCCCGATCAGTTCCTGGACACCAACAATCTCCAACTGGTGCTCACCCAGGCGTCCGTGATCGGTGTGGTCACCGTCGGTATGACGTTCGTGATCACCAGCGGCGGGATCGATCTGTCGGTCGGCGCGATCGTGGCACTGGCGTCCGTCTGGGCGACCACACTGGCCACCCAGGAATACGGGTTCGCCGGCATCCTGTTCACCGCGGTGATCGTGGGTCTGGCCTGCGGACTGGTCAACGGAGTGCTGATCGCCTACGGCGGGATGGTGCCGTTCATCGCCACCCTCGCGATGCTCGCCTCCGCCCGCGGTCTGGCCCTCCAGATCACCGACGGCAAGACCCAGATCGTGACCGTGGACTCGGTCCTCGACCTCGGCGTCCGTGACTCGTACATCCTGGGCATCCCGCCGCTCGTCCTGGTCTTCGCGGCCGTCACGGTCATCGGCTGGCTGCTCCTCAACCGGACGACCTTCGGCCGGCGCACCGTCGCCGTCGGCGGCAACGCGGAGGCCGCGCGGCTCGCCGGTATCGACGTACGCAGGCAGCGGCTCTATCTGTATCTGCTCTCCGGCCTGTGCTGCGGTATCGCGGCGTTCCTGCTGATCGTCCTGGCCGGCTCGGGCCAGAACACCAACGGGAATCTCTACGAGCTGGACGCCATCGCCGCGGCGATCATCGGCGGCACCCTCCTCAGCGGCGGCCGCGGCACGATCGTCGGTTCCGTACTCGGTGTTCTGGTCTTCACCACGATCACCAACATCTTCGCCCTCAACAACCTGCAGAGCGACGTCCAGCAGATCGCCAAGGGCGCGATCATCGTCGCCGCCGTACTGGTCCAGCGCCGCACCGTGCGCAACGGCGAGTCCTGATTCCGGTCTCGCACCCGCTTACTGTCGTACCGCCCTACCTGAAGGGTTGAACCGTCATGCCAGAAACCAGCCGCAGAGGAATGCTCTTCGGCACCGCCGCCATCGGCGCGGGTGCTTTCCTCACCGCCTGCACCAGCAACGAGCCGGCGAAGAAGGAGCCCGCGGCCAACGACCAGCCCGCCGCCGACGACAAGCCGGGCAAGCCCGTCACCATCGGCTTCGCCGGCCCCCAGGCCGACCACGGCTGGCTCAACGCCATCAACGAGAACGCCAAGTCACGGGCGGAGACCTACTCCGATGTGACGCTCGACATCACCGAGGGCTCCAACGACACCGCCGCCCAGATCGGCCAGGTCGAGACCCTGATCAACAAGAAGGTCGACGTCCTGGTGATCCTGCCGGCCGACGGCAAGGCGCTCACCCAGGTCGGGCTGAAGGCCATGCGCGCCGGGATCCCGGTCATCAACCTGGACCGCATCTTCGCCTCCCCGCAGGCGTACCGCTGCTGGGTCGGCGGCGACAACTACGGCATGGGTCTCAACGCCGGCAACTACATCGGCGAGAAGCTCAAGGACAAGCCCGACGCGAAGGTCATCGAGCTGTCCGGGCCCGACAGCCTGGAGCTGACCCAGCAGCGCACCCAGGGCTTCGACGACGCCCTCAAGAACTACCCGAACATCAAGAAGGTCGCGCGCCAGGCCGCCGACTTCACCGTCGAGTCCGGCCAGGCCAAGATGGCCCAGCTGCTCCAGGCGCAGTCCAGCTTCGACGCCCTCTGGAACCACGACGACGACCAGGGCGTGGGCGCCCTGCGCGCCATCGACCAGGCGGGCCGCGACGGCTTCCTGATGGTCGGCGGGGCCGGTGCCAAGGCCGCGATGGACGCGATCAAGGCGGACAACGGCGTGCTCAAGGCCACCGTCCTCTACCCGCCGATCATGGCCGCGTCCGCCATCGACCTGGCCCGCGCTCTCGGACAGAGCAAGGGCATCAGCGGTCTGTCAGGGCTGGAGATCCCGGCCCAGGTCACGCTGTTCTCGGCCGTGGTCGACAAGACGAACATCGACGACTACCTGCCTCAGGGCTTCAGCTGACCGGTCCAGTCATGGCCGCCCCCACCAGCGAGAGACGAGGAGTACTCCGTATGACCCCCAGGGAAGCGTCGGAGAAAGAAGCCGGTGCACCACCGACACTCGGCATCGGCATGGTCGGATACGCGTTCATGGGCGCCGCGCACTCACAGGGGTGGCGCACGGCGGGACACGTCTTCGACCTGCCGATGCGCCCCGTGCTCGCCGCCATCTGCGGCCGTGACGCGGACGCGGTCCGCGCCGCGGCGGACAGACACGGCTGGGCCGCGGCCGAGACCGACTGGCGGCGGCTCATCGAGCGCGACGACGTGCAGGTGGTGGATGTCTGCACCCCTGGGGACAGCCACGCGGAGATCGCGATCGCCGCGCTGGAGGCGGGCAAGCACGTCCTGTGCGAGAAGCCCCTCGCCAACTCGGTGGCCGAGGCCGAGGCCATGGTCAGGGCCGCGGCCGACGCCAGGTCGCGCGGTCAGCTGGCCATGGTCGGCTTCAACTACCGCCGGGTGCCCGCCATCTCCTACGCCAGGCGGCTCATCGCGGAGGGCCGGCTCGGCACCCTGCGCCATGTCCGGGTCACCTATCTCCAGGACTGGCTGGCCGATCCGGCCGCCCCGCTCACCTGGCGACTCAAGCGCGAGCGCGCGGGGTCCGGGGCGCTCGGCGACCTGGGGGCGCACATCGTCGACCTGGCGCAGTTCCTGACGGGCGAGCGGCTGGTCGGGGTGTCGGCGCTCGCGGAGACCTTCGTCAAGGAGCGGCCCGTACTCAGCGGGGCGAGCGCCGGTCTCTCGGGGACCGCGGGCAGCGAGACGGGCCCGGTGACGGTGGACGACGCGGCGCTGTTCACCGGCCGGCTCGCCTCGGGCGCGCTGGCCTCCTTCGAGGCCACCCGGATGGCCTCGGGACGCAAGAACGCGCTCCAACTGGAGATCAACGGTGAGCACGGCTCGCTCGCCTTCGATCTGGAGCGCCTCAACGAGCTGTCGTTCCACGACCACACCGAGCCCGCCGCCTCCTCCGGCTTCCGCCGGATCCTGGTCACGGAGCCGGAGCATCCCTATCTGGAGGCGTGGTGGCCGCCCGGCCACGCGCTCGGCTACGAGCACACCTTCGTCCACCAGGCCCGCGATCTGGTCGAGGCGGTCGCCGCCGGGACCGATCCGGTGCCGTCCTTCGCGGACGGACTCCAGGTGCAGCGGGTGCTCGCCGCGGTGGAGGACAGCGCGGCGAAGAACGCCGTGTATACGCCTGTGCCGCAGCCTTAGGGCCTTTCGTTTGGATCAGGCCGGATCAGGGAGCGGGGTCTGGTGCCGTGGATCGCAAGGCGGAGGAGGGAGCCGACGCGGAGCGTCGGCGACTGACGACAACGCGGCGAGGCGCGGTGCCAGGGCACGCGAGCCCGGCAAGATCCGAACGAAAGGCCCCAGTCATCACATCGAGGAGGAAGGTCCGAATGCCACGTCCGTTCACGCTGTTCACCGGCCAGTGGGCCGATCTGCCCCTGGAGGAGGTGTGCCGGCTCGCCCGTGACTTCGGTTACGACGGGCTGGAACTCGCCTGCTGGGGAGATCACTTCGAAGTCGACAAAGCACTCGCGGATCCGGGCTATCTGGACGGCCGCCACCAGCTGCTCGACAAGTACGGGCTCAAGTGCTGGGCCATCTCGAACCATTTGGTGAGCCAGGCCGTCTGCGACAGCATCATCGACGAACGCCACCAGGGCATCCTGCCGTCCCGGATCTTCGGCGACGGCGATCCCGAGGGCGTCAGGCAGCGCGCCGCCGCCGAGATCAAGGACACCGCCAGGGCCGCCGCGGCCTTCGGGGTCAATACGGTCATCGGCTTCACCGGCTCGTCCATCTGGCATCTGCTGGCGATGTTCCCGCCGGTGCCGCCCGGCATGATCGAGCGGGGGTACGAGGACTTCGCGGAGCGCTGGAACCCGATCCTCGACGTCTTCGACGCCGAGGGCGTGCGCTACGCCCATGAGGTGCACCCCGGCGAGATCGCGTACGACTACTGGACCACGCACCAGGCGCTGGAGGCGGTCGGTCACCGGGCCGCGTTCGGGCTGAACTTCGACCCGAGCCACTTCGTCTGGCAGGACCTGGACCCGGTCAACTTCCTCTACGACTTCCGGGACCGGATCTACCACGTCGACTGCAAGGAGGCCCGTAAGCGCCTCGACGGCCGTAACGGCCGGCTCGGTTCGCATCTGCCCTGGGGCGATCCGCGGCGCGGCTGGGACTTCGTCTCGGCGGGCCACGGAGACGTCCCGTGGGAGGACGTCTTCCGGATGCTGCGGTCCATCAAGTACGAGGGCCCCATCTCGGTCGAGTGGGAGGACGCGGGCATGGACCGGCTGGCCGGCGCCCCCGAGGCCCTGGCGGACCTGAAGCGCTTCGACTTCGACCCGCCGACCGCGTCCTTCGACGCGGCCTTCGGGGGCGGCGAGTAGGGGCCTCTCCCCGGATCGGGCTTCGGGGAGGGCTGGGCAGCCCGGTGGCGGACCTCGCCGCCGGGCGGTCCGGCCTGCCCGGAAAGGGCTTTGTCCTGAGGGAGGAAAAAGGCAACTTCTCCTCTGCGCAAGGTCTTTCGGTACCGGACGAACACAGCTACGGTCCACTGAGATGTACAGGACATAGGTACACGACATAAGTACAGGACACAGGTGGTCTCCGATGTGACGGCGCACGTCGGTGACACAGCCACCTCCCCCCGGGGATCCGGTGCAGGACGAGCACCGCCCCCGGGAGGCGAGAGCGCTCCTCCGCGCTCCCTTGGCAACCCGCACGTACGAACAGCCCATTGTGGAGGACTTTCGTGCACAGAAAACGCCCCAGAGCCAGAACCTTCCTCGCCCTCCTGACGGGCGCCCTGCTCGCAGGGTCGAGCCTCAGCGCCGTACCCGCCGCCGCGCACCCGGACGAACCGGTCGCGGAGGAGAGCTTCCAGCAGGTGACCCTCGCGAAGGGCGCCGACGCGGTCGGCGAGCCCATGTCGCTCGCGGTCCTGCCCGACCGGCGGGTGCTGCACACCTCGCGTGACGGCACGCTGCGCATCACCGACGCCGGCGGCGACACCATGGTCTCCGGCACGCTGGATGTCTACAGCCATGACGAGGAGGGTCTCCAGGGCGTCGGGGTCGACCCCGACTTCGCCGAGAACCGGGCCATCTACCTCTTCTACGCGCCCAAGCTCGACACCCCGGCGGGAGACGCCCCCGAGAACGGCACGGCGGCGGACTTCGCCCCGTTCGACGGATACAACCGGCTCTCCCGCTTCACCCTGAACGAGGACGGCACGCTCGACAAGGCGAGCGAGAAGAAGGTCCTCGATGTCACCACCTCGCGCGGCACCTGCTGCCACGTGGGCGGCGACATAGCCTTCGACGCGGACGGCAATCTGTATCTGTCCACCGGCGACGACACCAACCCGTTCGCCTCCGACGGCTACACGCCGATCGACGAGCGGCCCGACCGCAACCCGGCGTTCGACGCCCAGCGCTCCTCCGGCAACACCAATGACCTGCGCGGCAAGGTGCTGCGCATCAAGGTCGCCGAGGACGGCTCGTACACCATCCCCGAGGGCAACCTCTTCGCCCCGGGCACCGAGAAGACCCGGCCCGAGATCTACGCCATGGGCTTCCGCAACCCCTTCCGTATCTCCGTCGACAAGAAGACGGGCATCGTCTACGTCGGTGACTACGGACCCGACGCCGGCGCCGCGTCCCCGACCCGCGGTCCGTCCGGCACGGTCGAATTCGCCCGGGTGACCGAGGCGGGCAACTTCGGATGGCCGTACTGCACGGGTGACAACGACCCGTTCATCGACTACGACTTCGCCACCAAGGCGTCCGGCGCGGCCTTCGACTGCGCGGCGCCCAAGAACACGTCGCCGCACAACACGGGCCTCACCGACCTTCCGCCGGCGCAGCCCGCCTGGATCCCGTACGACGGCGGCAGCGTGCCCGAGTTCGGCACCGGTTCCGAGTCCCCGATGGCAGGACCGGTCTACCGCTACGACGCGGACTCCGACTCCCCGGTCAAGTTCCCCGAGGCGTACGACGGGGACTTCTTCGCCGGTGAGTTCGGCCGCAAGTGGATCAAGCGGATCGAGCAGGGCGAGGACGGCACCGTCCAGAGCATCAACCCGTTCCCGTGGACCGGCACCCAGCCCATGGACATGGAGTTCGGCCCCGACGGCGCGCTCTACGTACTCGACTACGGCCTGTCCTGGTTCGGCGGCGACGAGCACTCCGCGCTCTACCGCATCGAGAACTCCACCGGCGGCAAGTCACCGATCGCCGAGGCGGTCGCCACCAAGACGTCCGGCAAGGCCCCGCTGAAGGTCTCCTTCTCCTCCGAGGGCACCCAGGACCCCGACGGCGACGCCCTCACCTACGCGTGGGACTTCGGCGACGGCGGCACCTCGACCGAGGCCAACCCCTCGTACACGTACAAGAAGAACGGCACCTACACCGCGCGGCTCACCGTCACCGACCCGACCGAGCGCACCGCGAGCGCGTCCGTACGGATCGTCGTCGGCAACACCGCGCCGAAGGTGACGCTCGAACTCCCCAATGACGGGCACCTGTTCAACTTCGGGGACACCGTCCCCTTCAAGGTGAAGGTCACCGACCCGGAGGACGGGACGATCGACTGCTCCAAGGTCGTCGTCCGCTACATCCTCGGCCATGACAACCACGGCCACCCGATCACCTCGGCCAACGGCTGTGAGGGCACCATCACCGCGCCCGCCGACACCGAGCACGACCCCAACGCCAATATCTTCGGTGTGATCGACGCCGAGTACACCGACGGCGGAGGCGGCGGCCAGGCGGCGCTCACCACGCACGACCAGGCGCAGCTCCAGCCGCGCCACCGGCAGGCCGAGCACTTCAACGCCTCCTCCGGAGTCAAGATCTACGACAAGGCACCGGCCAACGGCGGCAAGACCGTCGGCGACATCGACAACGGCGACTGGATCTCCTTCAAGCCGTACAACCTGACCGGGTCCAAGACGCTCACCGCCCGGATCTCCTCCGGCGGCGCCGGCGGATTCCTTGAGGTGCGCACCGGCTCCGCCAACGGGAACCTGCTCGGCTCCGCGCCGATCCCGGTCACCGGCGGCTGGGAGACCTTCCAGGACATCGACGTACCGCTGCGTTCCGTACCCAAGCAGACCACCGAGCTGTTCCTGGTCTTCAAGGGCGGCGCCGGCGCGCTGTACGACGTGGACGACTTCGAGCTCTCCACCGCCGTGCCCGGCAAGACCGAGAAGCGGGTCCTGGTCTTCTCCAAGACCGGTGGCTTCCGCCACGACTCGATCCCCGCGGGCATCGCCGCGCTCAAGGAGCTCGGCAAGACCACCGGGATCACCGTCGACGCCACCGAGGCGGCCGGCCAGTTCACCACCAACAACCTGGCCAGGTACGACGCGGTGGTCTTCCTCTCCACCACCGGTGATGTCCTCAACGCCGACCAGCAGAAGGCGTTCGAGAACTATGTCGCCACCGGCGGCGGCTACATGGGCGTGCACGCCGCGGCGGACACCGAGTACGACTGGTCCTTCTACGGCGGTCTGGTGGGGGCCTACTTCGACTCCCACCCGCAGATCCAGCCGGCCACCGTACGCGTCGAGGACCATGACCACCCGTCGACCGCCCATCTGGACGACGAGTGGCAGCGCACCGACGAGTGGTACAACTACCGCACCAACCCCCGGGACCAGGCCCGCGTCCTCGCCACTCTGGACGAGACCACCTACCAGGGCGGCAACATGAAGGGCGACCACCCGATCGCCTGGTGCCAGACCTACGAGGGCGGCCGTGCCTTCTACACCGGCGGCGGCCACACCAAGGAGTCGTACGCGGAGGACGCCTTCCGCCAGCACCTGCTCGGCGGACTGCGGTACGCGGCCGGCCAGGTGAAGGCGGACTGCAAGCCCACGACCGGCTACCGGGATCTCTTCAACGGCAAGACCCTGGAGGGCTGGAAGCAGGCCGGACCGGGCAAGTTCAACGTCGTGGACGGTGAACTGCGCACGGAGGGCGGCATGGGTCTGCTGTGGTACCAGGCCAAGGAGCTGAAGTCCTACTCCCTGAAGCTGGACTGGAAGATGGACGGGGACGACAACTCCGGTGTCTTCGTGGGCTTCCCGGCCTCCGACGACCCGTGGTCCGCGGTCAACAAGGGGTACGAGATCCAGATCGACGCCACCGACGCCGCCGACCGCACCACCGGCGCCGTCTACGGCTTCAAGTCGGCCAACATCAAGGCCAGGGACCAGGTTCTGCGGCCCCCGGGCCAGTGGAACAACTACGAGATCAAGGTCCAGGGTGAGCGTCTGCAGATCTTCCTCAACGGCGTGAAGATCAACGACTTCACCAACACCGACCCGGAGCGCAGTCTCAAGGACGGCTACATCGGCCTGCAGAACCACGGCGCCGATGACCAGGTGTCCTTCCGTGACATCCAGCTCAAGGAGCTGCCCGCCGCCTAGAGGCCCAGCAGCCAGAGGCCTCTGGGACGGGGCGGCCCGTCAGCCGGCGGCGGGCGGGGAGGCGCCGTACCCCCCGCCCGCCGTCCACCAACCACCACACCACCGGCAGGGAGGCAGCCCCGTGACGACGACCAGTCCCGCGACGACGAACAGCACCGAATCGACTGCAGTACGCACCGGAGTCTGGTTCGTCGGAGCACGCGGCTCCGTCGCCACGACGGCGGTCGCGGGATGCGCGGCGGTCACCGCCGGGCTCCACCCCCCGACGGGCATGGTCACCGAGACCGCGCCCTTCGCGGGCACGGGCCTCCCCGCGCTCTCCTCGCTCGTCTTCGGCGGACACGACACGGCGAACTGTCCGCTGCCCAAACGCGCGGAGGCGCTGACCGCGGCGGGTGTCCTGCCGCATGGTCTGCCCACCGCGATCCACACCGAACTCGCCACCGCCGACCGGGAGATACGGGCCGGCGGCCCCCAGCCGGGGGACACCAGGAGCGACGAGGAGATCATCGACTCCTTCGCCGACGACCTCCGGGAGTTCGCGCGCCGCACCGGCGTCGCCCGCACCGTCGTCATCAACGTCTCCTCCACCGAACCCCAGCCCGCCCCGGACGATCCACGGCTCCCCGCCAGCTCGCTCTACGCGGCGGCCGCGATCCGGGCCGGCTGCTCGTATGTCAACTTCACGCCCTCCACCGGGCTGCGCACCGAAGCCCTCACGGCGGCCGCCGAGGCCGGCGGACTTCCCCACGCCGGCCGCGACGGCAAGACAGGCCAGACGCTGCTCCGTTCCGTGCTCGCCCCCATGTTCGTCCAGCGCGCCCTGACCGTACGAGCCTGGTCGGGTACGAACCTGCTGGGCGGCGGGGACGGAGCGGCGCTGGCCGACCCGGCGGCCGCGGCGGCCAAGAACGCGGGCAAGGAACGCGTACTGGCCGACACGCTCGGCACGGCCCCCGAGGGCGAGGTCCATATCGACGACGTCCCGGCGCTCGGCGACTGGAAGACCGCCTGGGACCACATCGCGTTCGACGGCTTCCTCGGCTCGCGGATGATCCTCCAGACCATCTGGCAGGGCTGCGACTCGGCGCTCGCCGCGCCGCTCGTACTCGACCTGGCCCGGCTGGTGGCCCGCGCGCACGAGGCCGGGCTGAGCGGGCCGCTGCCCGGACTCGGCTTCTACTTCAAGGATCCGGACGGCGGTCCCGCCGCGCTCGCCGAACAGTTCGACGAACTGCTCGCCTTCGCCGACCGGCTGAAGGAGACCAGGTGAGCCTGCGCGGACGTATCCGGGCCTGGGCCGAACTGCTCCGTGTCTCGGCCCTGTTCACGGTCCCGGGCGACGCGCTGGCCGGGGCCGCGGCCCTCGGCGTACGCCCCAACCGCTCCACCGCGCTCGCCGTGGGCGCCTCGCTCTGCCTGTACGAGGCGGGCATGGCGCTCAACGACTGGGCGGACCGCGAAGAAGACGCGATCGACCGCCCGCACCGCCCCATCCCGTCGGGCCGGGTCTCCCCACCGGCGGCCCTCGCGGCGGCCGGTGTGCTGACGGCCGCGGGCCTCGCCCTCGCCGCCCGCGCGGGCCGTCCGTCCCTGGCGGTGGGCACGGCCCTGGCGGCCACGGTCTGGTCGTACGATCTGCGCCTGAAGCACACGGCGGCGGGCCCGGCGGCGATGGGCGCGGCCAGGGCGCTGGACGTGCTGCTGGGCGCGACGGCGACGGTACGCGGGGGCGATCGGGCGACAGCGCCGGTCCGGGGGCCCGCGCACACCTCGTCGACATCGACGCCCGGCGCTCCCGCGCACACGGCGTCCCGTACGGAGGGCCGTGCGCCGACCGGGGGCGGGGGAGCCGGTGCCGGTGCCGTGCGCGCCACCGGCCGCTGGGCCGCTCTGCGTGCCGCACTGCCCTCCGCCACCCTCGTCGGCGCGCACACCGTCGCCGTCACCACCGTCTCGCGCCGCGAGGCGCAGGGCGGTTCGACGGCCGCGCCGCTCGCCGCGCTGGTGGCCACCGGTGTGCTGGGCGCCGCGGCAGGCGGCGCGTCGCGCGGCGCTGCCCGGGACGCCCTGCGTCGGGCCACCGGCGCGGGGCGGCGGACAGGATCCGCCCCCGCCGGCCCCCAGACCGGCCCCGCCCTCGCCGGGGCGCTCGCCCTCGTCTACGCGGGGACCGCCGGGCGGCCCCTGCTGCACGCCGCGCTCAACCCGTCGCCACCGCTCACCCAGCGCGCTGTCGGCGGCGGCATCCGGGCGATGATCCCACTCCAGGCCGCGCTGGCCGCGCGCGGCGGGTCCGCCGGGGTCGCGCTCGGCGTCATCGGACTCGTCCCGCTGGCCCGCTCGTTCGCACGGAAAGTGAGTCCCACATGAGTCTGCGCTTCGGATACGGCACCAACGGGCTCACCGATCTGCGCCTCGACGACGCCCTCGGACTGCTCGCCGATCTCGGGTACGACGGCGTCGGGCTGACCCTCGACCATATGCATCTCGACCCCCTGGCCCCCGATCTCACCGCCCGCACCCAGCGGGTCGCCCGGCGGCTGGCGGAGCTGGGCCTCGGGGTCACCGTCGAGACCGGCGCCCGTTACATACTCGACCCGCGCCGCAAGCACGGCCCGACGCTGCTCGACCCGGACCCCGACGGCCGCGCCGCCCGTACTCGCCTGCTGGTCACGGCCGTTCGGGTGGCCGCCGACCTCGGCGCGCACGCCGTTCACTGCTTCAGCGGGATCGTCCCGGGCCCCACCGACACCGACACCGCCTGGAAGCGGCTCGAAGAGGCGATGGGCCCGGTCCTCGACGCGGCGGAGGCCGCCGACATCCCTCTCGCCTTCGAACCCGAACCAGGCCATCTCGTCTCGGACATCGCGGGATTCCACCGGCTCAGACAACTGCTCGGCGACCCGGAACCACTCGGGCTCACTCTCGACATCGGCCACTGCCAGTGCCTGGAGTCCGCGTCGCCCGCCGACTGCGTACGGGACGCCGCGCCCTGGCTGCGCCATGTGCAGATCGAGGACATGCGGCGCGGTGTGCATGAGCATCTGCCGTTCGGGGACGGCGAGATCGACTTCCCGCCCGTGCTCGCCGCGCTGGCCGCGACCGGTTACGAGGGCCTGACCGTGGTGGAGCTGCCCCGCCACTCCCATGCCGGGCCCGAACTGGCCCGCACCTCCCTGGACTTCCTCCGCGCGCAGGGGGTGTCCTGATGATGACGCCCACCCGCGAGGAACTGCTGCTCAGGCTCGACGCGCCCGCCAGGTCCTGGCTCGACGACGCCCTCACCGAGGCCACCGCCGCCCATGACGACGACAACGTTGCCGCCGCGCCCTGGGAGGTGCGCTTCGCCGCCGCCGGTCGGCACTGCGGCCAGGATCACGCCGACGCCGTACGTACCCTGCTGCTCCAGGAGGCGGGCGCCGGGCTCGCCACGCTGACCCGGCTCTACCAGCGGGGCACCGCCGCCGAGCGGCGCGCCGTCCTGCTCGCCCTGCCCCACCGTGTCATGGGTCCCGACGCGCTGCCGCTGGTCGAGGACGCTCTGCGGACCAATGACACCCGGCTGGTCGCCGCCGCCGTCGGTCCGTACGCCGCCGCCCATCTCGACCCCCACGCCTGGCGGCACGCCGTCCTCAAGTGCCTCTTCACCGGTGTGCCGGTCGACGCCGTCGACGGCCTGGCCGTACGCGCCCACGGAGACACCGAACTGGCCAGAATGCTCGCCGACTTCGCGGCGGAGCGCACCGCCGCCGGCCGTCCCGTACCCGCGGACCTGCACCATGCGTTGACCCTGACCGGCGAGGAGTCCTGATGCGCATCTTCGACCCCCACATCCATATGACCTCCCGCACCACGGACGACTACCGGGCGATGTACGACTCCGGTGTCCGCGCCCTGGTCGAGCCGTCCTTCTGGCTCGGCCAGCCCCGCACCTCACCCGAGAGCTTCTTCGACTACTTCGACGCGCTGCTCGGCTGGGAGCCGTTCCGCGCCGCCCAGTACGGGATCGCCCACCACTGCACGCTCGCCCTCAACCCCAAGGAGGCGAACGACCCGCGCTGCACGCCCGTCCTCGACGAACTGCCGCGCTATCTGGTCAAGGACGGTGTCGTCGCCGTCGGCGAGATCGGCTACGACTCGATGACCCCGGCCGAGGACACCGCCCTGGCCGCCCAGTTGCAGCTCGCCGCCGATCACGGACTGCCCGCGCTCGTCCACACCCCGCACCGCGACAAGCTGTCGGGGCTGCGCCGCACCATCGACGTCGTACGGGAATCCGCGCTCGCCCCGGACCGGGTGCTGCTCGACCATCTCAACGAGACGACCGTCAAGGACGCCGCACAGAGCGGGAGCTGGCTCGGCTTCTCGATCTACCCGGACACCAAGATGGACGAGGGCCGGATGGTCGCCGTCCTCAAGGAGCACGGCACCGAGAGGGTTCTCGTCAACTCGGCGGCGGACTGGGGCAACAGCGATCCGCTCAAGACCCGCAAGGTCGGCGACGCGATGCTCGCCGCCGGGTTCGACGAGGACGATGTCGACCAAGTCCTGTGGCGCAACCCCGTCGCCTTCTACGGGCTCAGCGGCAGACTCCAGTTGGACGTCCCCGAGCCCGAGGCCCTGCACGAGGGCAACTCCATTCTGCGCGGGGGGGAGTGAGAGCATGCGCTTCCGCCACCCCGACGGCTCCACCGTCCACCTCTCGTACTGCACCAATGTGCACCCCGCCGAGAACCTCGACGGCGTCCTGGCCCAACTGCGCGACCACTGCGAGCCGGTACGCAGACGTCTCGGCCGGGACCGCCTCGGCATCGGCCTCTGGCTCGCCAAGGACGCCGCCCAGGCCCTGATCAACGACCCGGCGGTGCTGCGCGGGCTGCGCGCCGAACTGGACCGGCGCGGTCTGGAGGTCGTCACGCTCAATGGCTTTCCGTACGAGGGCTTCGGCGCCGAAGAGGTCAAGTACCGCGTGTACAAGCCGGACTGGGCCGATCCCGAGCGGCTCGCCCACACCAGCGATCTGGCCCGGCTGCTGGCCGCGCTGCTGCCCGACGATGTCACCGAAGGCTCCGTCTCCACCCTTCCGCTCGGCTGGCGCACCGGCTGGGACGACGCCGCGGCCGGTACCGCTCGGCAGGCGCTGTCCGCGCTCTCCGAGCGGCTGGACGCGCTGGAGGAGCTGACCGGCAAGTCCATCAGGATCGCGCTGGAACCGGAGCCCGGCTGCACCGTCGAGACCACCGCCGACGCGATAGGCCCGCTCACCGGCATCGCCGGTGACCGCATCGGCATCTGTATCGACACCTGTCATCTCGCCACCTCCTTCGAGGACCCGGCCGGCGCGCTCGGCGCCCTGGAGGCGGCGCACATCGCCATTCCCAAGGCCCAGCTGTCCGCCGCCCTGCACGCCGAGCAACCACATCTGCCGGAGGTACGGGAGGCGCTGGCCTCCTTCGCCGAGCCCCGCTTCCTGCACCAGACCCGTACCCGCACGGCCGCCGGGCTGCGCGGTACGGACGATCTGGACGAGGCGCTGGCCGGCGATGTGCTGCCCGACAGCGCCCCCTGGCGCGCGCACTTCCATGTCCCGCTGCACGCGCCGCCCGCCGCGCCGCTCACCTCCACCCTCCCGGTGCTCCGGGACACCCTGGCCCGGCTCGTCGGCGGCCCGCGTCCGCGCACCCGCCATCTGGAGGTGGAGACCTACACCTGGCAGGCGCTGCCGCAGGAGCTGCGCCCCCGTTCGCGCGGACAGCTCGCCGACGGGATCGCGGCCGAACTCACCCTGGCCCGGGACCTGTTGACCGACCTCGGCCTGAAGGAGCTGCCATGACAGAGACCCCGGCCGAGAACCAGGCCGAGACCCCGGCCCCGAACCCGCTGCTGGTTCTCGATGTCGTCGGGCTCACGCCCCAACTGCTCGCCCATATGCCGAATCTGCGCAGGCTGGCGGCGTCCGGCTCCCAGGCGCCGCTCTCCACGGTGCTGCCCGCCGTCACCTGTAGCGCGCAGTCCACCTTCCTCACCGGGGCGCTCCCCGCCGAGCATGGCATCGTCGGCAACGGCTGGTACTTCCGCGAGCTGGGCGATGTGCTGCTCTGGCGCCAGCACAACGGCCTTGTCTCCGGCGACAAGCTCTGGGACGCGGCGCGCCGCGCGCACCCCGGCTATACGGTCGCCAACATCTGCTGGTGGTACGCGATGGGCGCGGACACCGACTACACGGTCACCCCGCGCCCCGTCTACTACGCGGACGGCCGCAAGGAACCCGACTGCTACACCCGCCCGCCCGCGCTGCACGACGAACTCACCGAGAAGCTCGGTACGTTCCCCCTCTTCCACTTCTGGGGACCCGGCGCCGATCTCGTCTCCTCGCAGTGGATCATCGACGCCACCCGCCATATCGTCACCACCCGGCGGCCCGATCTGGCGCTCTGCTATCTGCCGCATCTCGACTACGACCTCCAGCGCTACGGCCCCGACGATCCACGCTCGCATCGGGCGGCGACCGATCTCGACACCGCCATGGCCCCGCTGCTGGACGACGCCAGGACGCAGGGCCGTACGGTCGTCGCGCTCTCCGAGTACGGCATCACGCGTGTCTCTCGGCCCGTCGACATCAACCGGGCCCTGCGCAGGGCCGGGCTCCTTGAGGTGCACACCCAGGACGGCATGGAGTATCTCGACCCCATGGCCTCCCGGGCCTTCGCCGTCTCGGACCATCAGCTCGCCCATGTCTACGTACGCCGTCCCGAGGACCTTGACGCCACGCGCGAGGCGCTGAAGGATCTCCCCGGGATCGACGAACTCCTGGACGACGAGGGCAAGAAGGCTCACGGCCTGGACCACCCCCGCTCGGGCGAGCTGGTCGCCATCGCCGAGCCCGACGCCTGGTTCACGTACTACTACTGGCTCGACGACGAGCGGGCCCCCGACTTCGCCCAGCTGGTCGAGATCCACCGCAAACCGGGTTATGACCCCGTCGAGCTGTTCATGGACCCCCACGATCCCTACGTACGCCTCAAGGCGGCCAAGGCGATCGCCCGCAAGAAGCTCGGTATGCGCTACCGCCTCGCGGTCGTCCCGCTGGACGCCTCGCCCATCCGCGGCAGCCATGGCCGGCTGCCGAAGAGCGACGACGAAGGTCCGCTCATCCTGTGCTCCACCCCCCGCGCCGTCGGTGACCGGGTCGCGGCCACCGACGTCAAATCCCTTCTCCTCCAGCTTGCCGGACTGCACTGAAAGAAGGAGTTCCGCAATGAGCCGCAAGAAGTCAGCCGACCCAGAGCTCGCCCAGAAGCTGAGCAGACGCAATATGCTCGGCGTCGCCGCGGGCGCGACCGCCGCCGCCGTCCTCGGCGCCTCGGCGACCCCCGCCGCCGCCCAGGGCCTCGGGCAGGGTCATGGTCACGGCCATGGACATGGCCAGCCCGTCCTGCCCCCCGGCCGGCTCGGCATCCAGCTCTACTCACTGCGTGACAAGGTCTCCACGATCGGCTTCGCGAAGGTGTTCGAGGAGCTGGAGCGCTTCGGCTACGACGAGGTCGAGTTCGCCGGATACACCCAGGGATCCGCGGGCGCGATCACCCTGCCCCAGCTCAAGCGGCTGGCCAGGGACCATGGCCTCAAGGGCATCGGCAGCCATGTCAACTATTACGACGACAACAACCCCAACGCCTACAGCTTCGCCCAGAACCTCACCAAGGTCCTGGACGACGCCCAGGAACTGGGTCTTGACCACATCGGTACGGCGTCGGGCCCCTGGCGTTACGGATCGACCGTGGACGGCTGGAAGCGGGCCGCCGCGGACTTCAACGCCTATGGCGCCGCGGCCAAGCGGCGTGGCATGAAGTTCTACCAGCACAACCACGCGGAGGAGTTCTCCTTCGCCACCGACCAGCCCAACGTCCGGCTCTACGACGTTCTGCTGGCCGAGACCGACCCCAGCCTGGTCTATCTGGAGATGGACATCTACTGGGCGTTCGCGGGGCAGTTCCGCTTCAGCAAGACCCCGGAGGGCAAGCCCGCGCCCTTCGACCCGCTGCGCTATGTGCTCAAGCAGCCGCACCGTTACCCGCTCTTCCATGTGAAGGACGGCGTCGAGGACATCGCCGCCCGCGACGGCTACCGCATGGTGGACGTCGGTGACGGTGACATCGACTACCAGCGCTTCATATCGGCGGTGAACAAGACCCGCGGCGGACGCCGTGACCACCACTGGCAGGTGGAGCACGACCAGCCGGTGGACTCCATCCTCTTCGCCAAGAAGTCGTCCGCGCATCTGCACTCCCTGCGCGAACGCCGGTAGCGCGTGATGTCAGTGTGACGGCCCAGTGGTGAGACCACACGACGACGGCCCTCTTGGCGGCTCGAAAGGAGCCGCGAAGAGGGCCGCTTGTTCGCGAACGGTCACCCGCCGGCCGGCTGTGGCACGGGGGGAGCGCTGTTGTCCCGCGGCTGACCGGGATTGCGCAACAGCATGGCCATGGCCGCCGCTACCAGGGACAGACCACCGGCGAGGATATACGCGCCGTTGTAGCCCCAGGAGTGGACCGCCATCGCTCCGAGCCCGCCGCCGAACAGCCCGCTGATCAGCTTGCCGCTGTAGGCGAGACCGTAGTTGGTGGCGTTGTAGTTCTCACCGAAGTAGTCCGGTGTGAGCGCCGCGAACAGCGGGAAGAACGCCCCGCCGCCGAAGCCGGAGATGAAGGCGAACACCAGGAACAGGATCTCGTTCCGCGTGTTCCCCGCCCACAGGACGCCGAACTGCGCCAGTCCCAGCACCGTGATCACGAAGATCAGTGTGCTCTTGCGGCCCCAGAGGTCCGACAGCCAGCCGACAACTCCTCGCCCGACGCCGTTGACGACGGACAGCACACCGGCCGACGAGGCGGCGACGAGCGGTCCGAACCCGACGTCCTTGGCGAACGGCACCTGGAAGGAGATACCGAAGATGGACACACCGGCGGTGATCACCAGCAGCACCCAGATCAGCGGGAGCATCCCCGTCCTGATGGCCTCCATGGGCCGGTACTGCTTCGCCGCCGGAGGGTTCTTGGCCAGGGTCTTCGCGTTCCTGCTGTTCGCCGCGATCTTCAGCGGGTCGATGTCCGCCGGCCACCAGTTCTGCGGGGGATCCCTGAAGAACAGGGCGCAGACGGCGACGATGACCAGGACATAGACCCCGATCAGGTCCAGCACCGTCCGGTAGTTGCCGAGGTTGAACGCGTAGTTGAAGATGAAGATGAACGGCACCGCGCCATAGGCGAATCCGCCGTTGACGAATCCCGTCTTTCCACCACGGCGTTCCGGGAACCACTTGCCCACCATATTGATGCAGGTGGCGTAGACGAGACCCGATCCGACACCGCCGAGCAGGCCGAATCCGAGGACCGCGGCCGACACGTTGTTGACGTGCGAGATGGACAGGAAGCCCACGAAGGAGAGAGCGGCGCCGATGAGTGTGGCGGCGCGCGCTGTCAGAATCCCCTTCTCCCGCAGCCAGCCTGCCGGGAAGGCGACACCCGCCTGGAAGAACACCCAGATGCTGAGGATCCAGAAGGTGTTGCTCTGGGACCAGCCGTGCGCCGCGGAGAGGACACTCTCGGCCGAGCCGAAGGCGTACTCGAAGACGCTGATGGCCATCATGGCCGCCCATGGCAGGTACACCATGAACTTACGGGAGTGTCCGAGTATGTGTCGGTCGGTCTCGCCGATGCGGTAGACGCGGCCACGATCATCTGTGATTTCGCGGTAGCCCGCGCCGGCCGTAGCCGACGCGGACCTACCGGAAAGAGGTTCTGCTGACATTAAGCGATTTCACGGCCAATCGGGTTCGGGTTTGGTTCGATTTTCTTGCTGTTCGGCCTTCCTGGCGCCTTGAGGAACAAGGCGAGTACCGCTGAGGCGAGTCCGATGCTTCCGGCGATGATGAACGCGCCCTCGTAGTCCCAGGCGGCCACCACGACGGCACCCATACCCGAACCGACCAGGCCGGAGATGAGCTTGGAGCTGTAGACCATGCCGTAGTTGGACGCGTTGTTGTTCTCTCCGAAGTAGTCCGCCGTCATCGCGGCGAACAGCGGGAAGATCGCGCCGCCACCGAAGCCGGAGACCATCGAGCAGAAGAGGAAGAACGGCATGCTGCCCATGGACCCGGAGACGAGCACACCGAACTGCGCGCTGCCCAGGACCAGACAGACGAAGATCAGGGTGTTACGGCGTCCGTACCGGTCGGAGATCCAGCCGATGACACCGCGGCCCGTGCCGTTCACGATCGCCTTGAGCGACATCGCGGTGGCCACGATCCCGCCCGCGAACCCCATGTCCTTGCCGAAGGGCACCTGGAACGCGATTCCGAAGATATTGATGCCGGCCGTGCAGAGCAGACAGAACCACATCATCCACAGCACGGGGGTACGTGCCGCTTCCTTCGGTGTGTACTGCTTGACCGCCGGCGGGTTCTTCTCCAGCGCACGCCGGATCCTCGGGTCGTCCGACGTCTTCAGCGGGTCGACCTCGGCGGGCCACCAGTACTTCGGCGGGTCCTTGAAGAACCAGCCGGAGACCGCGACCACTGCACAGCAGATGACACCGACAATCACCAGAACCGTCTGGTAGTTGCTCAGGTCCATGTACGAGGTGAAGAGGAAGACGAAGGGCACCGAGCCGTAGGCGAAACCGCCGTTGACGAGGCCGGTCTTGCCTCCCTTGCGCTCCGGATACCACTTGCCGACCATATTCACACAAGTGGCATAGACCAGACCCGCGCCGATGCCGCTGAACATACCGAAGCCGATGTACGCCACGATCACATGCGGCGCGTAGGCAAGTGAGAGATAGCCGAGGAGCGTACCCAGCGCGCCGAGCATCATGGCGTACCGGGCGGGCAGCTTGCCGCTCTCACGGAGCTGCCCCGCGGGGAAGGCCACGGCCGCCTGGAAGAATATCCAGACGCCCATCAGCCAGAATATGTGCCCGCTGCTCCATAGATGGGCCTCGTGCAGAGTGTCCTCCGCCGAGGTGAACGCGTACTCCGACGAACTGATGCCCATCATCCCGATCCACGGGAAGAGCACCATCGTCCATCGCGCACGGCCCATGATGTCCCGGTCGGACTCACCGATCCGGAACACACGGCCGTTGGCATCCGTCACCTCCTTGAAGGGAACGGTGCTGGAGAGCTGAGTGGTAGTCATGCGGTGTAGACACCCCTTGCATCGAAAGAACTGGCCAGCGCCCCCTGTCCGAACTTTCGTGCCACCCGACTTGGTCAGGTCATCGACTTCCTCCCAACGGGCTTAACACCACGTCTATTTGATGGTGTGTCAGGTATTGCCTCCGAGTGACGGTCAGCAGCCCCGTCGCTCGCGTCCACACGGCGGTGTCCTGTCCGGGGTGCGACCCCCGGACCGGCCGGTGGAAGTCCGGTGGATGTGTCACAACAGCCCCGCCGCCCGCGCCCACGCGTACTTCGCGCCGAGCGCCGCGACCGGCTTCTCGGTGGTGTACGGATAGGCCACCACTCCGCGCTCGAAGAGGTACTGACAGGCCTCCTCCACCTCGATGTCGCCCGCGAGGGACGCCACCACCGGTTTCCGGATGCCCTTCGCCCGGAACTCCGCGACCACCCGGGCCGTCAGTTCGGCGAAGGCCATGGGCGGAGTGACGATCGTGTGCCAGTAGCCCAGCACCAGCGCGTGGATCCGCGGGTCCTCAAGGCCGAGCCTGATCGTCGCCTCGTACGTGGCCGGCGGCTCGCCCCCGGTGATGTCCACCGGGTTGCCCGCCGCGCCGAAGGGAGGGATGAACGCGCGAAACGATGTGTCGAGGTCCGGCGGGATCTCCATCAGCGACATGCCGTTGTCGACGACGGCGTCGGAGAGCAGTACGCCCGAGCCGCCCGCGCCGGTGATGATGACGACATTGTCGCCCAGCGGCGTGGGGAGCACGGGCAGTGCCCGCGCGTACTCCAGCATCTCGTTGAGGCCCGGCGCCCGGATGACGCCCGCCTGCCGCAGCACATCGTCGTAGACCGCGTCGTCACCCGCGAGCGCGCCGGTGTGCGAGCCCGCCGCTCTGGCGCCGGCCGCCGTACGCCCGGCCTTGAGGACCACGACCGGTTTCTTCGGTACGGTCGCGCGCGCCGCCGCCACAAAGGCGCGGCCGTCCTTCAGGTCCTCCAGATGCATGGCGACACACTCGGTGTTCGGGTCCTCGCCGAACCAGGTCAGCAGATCGTCCTCGTCGAGGTCCGACTTGTTGCCGAGGCCGACGATCGCCGAGACACCCGTTCCCGTGCTCCTGGCGAAGCCGAGGATCGCCATCCCGATGCCACCGGACTGCGAGGTCAGCGCCACGCCGCCGCGCACGTCGTACGGGGTGCAGAAGGTGGCGCAGAGGTCCTGCCAGGTGGAGTAGTAGCCGTAGATGTTCGGTCCCAGCAGCCGTACGCCGTACTCCTCGCCGATCTCCACGATCCGCGCCTGGAGTTCGTGCTCGCCGGTCTCGGCGAAACCGGAGGGGATCAGCACGGCGTTCGGGATGCCCCGGCGGCCGACCTCTTCGAGGGCCGAGGGGACGAGGGCCGCGGGAATCGCGAAGACCGCCACATCGGGCTGGCCCGGGACGTCCATCACGCTCTTGTACGCCTTACGGCCGAGTATGTCATCGGCCTTGGGGTTCACCGGATGGATCTCTCCCGGAAAGCCCCCGTCGATCAGGTTCCGCATGACCGAGTTGCCGATCTTGCCCGGCTCGCCCGAGGCCCCGATCACCGTCACCGAGGCGGGCTTCATCAGCCGCCGCATCGAGACGAGGATCTCCTCGCGGGTGTACGTACGGCGCCTGACCGGCTTCTCGGAGGCCAGCAGGATACGCACGTCAGCGGCCGTCACCCCGCTCGCCGAGGCGAACACCGGATTGAGATCGATCTCGGCGATCTCCGGGAAGTCGGCCGCGAGCCGCGACACCTTCACCACCAGATCGGCGAGCGCGTCCCGGTCGACGGCCGCGCCGCCGCGCACCCCGCGCAGAACCTCCGCCGCGCGGATCCCGTCGAGCATCGACAGCGCGTCGTCCCTGGACGCCGGCGCGAGCCGGAAGGTGACGTCCTTGAGGACCTCCACCAGGACACCGCCGAGACCGAAGGCCACGATCGGGCCGAAGGTCGGGTCGGTGACCGTACCGACGAGCACCTCGGTGCCCGCCGGGACCATCTGCTGCACCTGTACGCCGAGGATCCGCGCCTGCGGGTCGTACGCCCGCGCGTTGGTGACGATCCCGGTGAACGCCCCGCGCACCTCCGCGGTCGAGCGCAGGCCCGTCATGACGCCGCCCGCCTCCGTCTTGTGCGTGATCTGCGGCGAGACGATCTTCAGCGCGACCGGGAATCCGATCCGGTCGGCGAGGGCCACCGCCTCGTCGGCGCACTCGGCGAGGCCCTCCGCGGGGGTGGGGATGGCGTACGCGTCGGTGACGCTCTTGCCCTCGGGCGCGGTCAGGGCCGTACGTCCCTCGGCCAGTGCGGCGTCCAGGACAGCGCGTACGGCCTTCTGACGCTCCTCAGTGATGTCCACCGCTAGATGACTCCGTTCGTTTTGAGCAGTCGCAGTTCCTCGTCGTCGAGACCGAGCTCGCCGACGTACACCTCCTCGTTGTGCTCACCGAGCAGAGGTGAGGTGACCACGTCAACAGGAGAGTCGGAGAGCTTCAGCGGGCTGCCGACGGTGGTGAACGTGCCGCGCTGAGGATGCGGGACCTCGACGACCATCTCGTTGGCCGCCAGGGAGTCGTCCTCGATGATCTCCTTGGTGGAGAGGATCGGGCCGCACGGGATGTTGTGCCCGTTGAGCTTCTCCAGCACCTCCCACTTGGGGAGCGTGCTCGTCCACTCCTCGATGAGCTGGAACATCTTGCCGAGCTTGGGCAGCCGGGCCTCCGGGGTCGCCCAGTCGGGGTCGTCGGCCAGCTCGGGCCGCCCCATCAGCTCGGTGACCGGCCGCCAGCCGACCGGCTGGATGATCACATACACATAGTCGTTGGGGCCGCCCGGCGCGCATCTGACGGCCCATCCGGGCTGTCCGCCGCCGCTCGCGTTGCCGCTGCGCGGTACGTCGTCGCCGAAGTCGTCGTTGGGGTACTCGGCGAGCGGCCCGTGCGCCAGCCGCTGCTGGTCGCGGAGCTTGACCCGGCAGAGGTTGAGGACGGCGTGCTGCATCGCGACATTGACGCGCTGGCCGCGACCGGTGTGCTCACGCTGGAAGAGCGCGGCGAGTATGCCGGCGACAGCGTGGATGCCGGTGCCCGAGTCGCCTATCTGCGCGCCGGTGGCGAGCGGGGGCCCGTCCTCGAAGCCGGTGGTGGTCATCGAGCCGCCCATGGCCTGCGCGACGACCTCGTACGCCTTGAAGTTGGTGTACGGGCCCTCGCCGAAGCCCTTGATGGAGGCGTAGACGATCCGCGGGTTGATCTCCTGGATGCGCTCCCAGGTGAAACCCATGCGGTCCACGGCGCCCGGGCCGAAGTTCTCCACCATGACATCGGAGCGCCGGATCAGCTCGGTGAGGATCTCCTTGCCGCGCTCGGTCTTGGTGTTGAGGGTGATGGACCGCTTGTTGCAGTTGAGCATCGTGAAGTACAGCGAGTCGACATCGGGGATGTCGCGCAGCTGCTTGCGCGTGATGTCGCCGGTCGGAGCCTCCAGCTTCAGCACGTCCGCGCCGAGCCAGCCGAGCAACTGGGTCGCGGAGGGGCCGGACTGAACATGCGTCATGTCCAGTACCCGTACACCGGAGAGTGCCTTGCCCGACGCGGTCGTCCTGGGGGTCTCAAGTGCCTGAGTCATGGAGGGACTCCTCTACTTGTACCTGGTGTGGTCCGTGGGTACGGGGGCGTGTGTTTCGCTCGCTTCTGTCCGGCATGAGGAGGCCCCTGTCCCTTCGCATACGGGAGGGCTCTCGCCCTCGCGGTACATTGCATACAGTCGACGAATACTGTATGAAGCTTGTTATCCCGCATCCTGCGGATGGTGTCCAGGGGGCGTGCGGCACTTTCGTCAAAAAGGGAGCCGGCATGGATCTGTACGAGCACCAAGCGAGGGAACTCTTCACGGACCATGGCATCGCGGTGCCTGAGGCCGAAGTGGTGGAGCTGGCGAGAGAGGCCCGATTCGCCGCCGAACGGCTCGGTGGCCGGGTGGTCGTCAAGGCGCAGGTGAAGACCGGAGGCCGGGGCAAGGCGGGCGGGGTGAAGCTCGCGATCGACCCGGCCGCAGCGGAATTGACCGCACGTCAGATGTTCGGCACGAGTATCAAGGGCCACACCGTCAGGAAGGTGATGCTGGCTCAACCAGTGCGTATCGCATCGGAGTTCTATGTCTCCTACGTCCTCGACCGGGCCGCGGGCACCTTCCTCGCGATCGCCTCCGCCGAGGGCGGCATGGACATCGAAGAGCTCGCGGCGAGCCGCCCGGAGGCGGTGGCGAGGATCCCCGTCGACCCCGCGGAAGGGGTCACGGAAGCGAAGGCGGCGGAGATCGCGAGGGCGGCTCAACTACCCCCCGAGACCGTCCCCGTACTCCAGGCGCTCTGGCGTGTGCTGGTCCGGGAGGATGCCCTTCTGGTCGAAGTCAACCCATTGGTCCGTACCGAAGAAGGGCTGATTCTCGCCCTCGACGGAAAAATAACCCTTGACGACAACGCGCGCTTCCGCCAAGAGCGTTGGGGTGACCGTGAGAGCGAGGAGCACGGTGACCCGCTGGAAGCCCTGGCGGCGGCCAAGGGGCTCAACTACGTCAAGCTCGACGGCGAGGTCGGCATCATCGGCAACGGCGCGGGCCTCGTCATGTCCACCCTCGATGTGGTCGCCGGCTGCGGCGCCCGCCCCGCCAACTTCCTCGACATCGGGGGAGGGGCGTCCGCCCAGGTGATGGCGGACGGCCTGACGGTCATCCTCTCCGACCCGGCGGTCAAGTCCGTGTTCGTCAACGTCTTCGGCGGCATCACGGCTTGCGACGCCGTCGCCGAGGGCATCGTCCAGGCCCTGGAATCGGTGCGGTTGACCAAGCCGCTCGTGGTGCGCCTCGACGGCAACAACGCGGCCCGCGGCCGAGTGATCCTCGCGGACCGCGCGCATCCACTCGTGGAGCAGGTCAACACCATGGACGGAGCGGCCCGGCAGGCCGCCGTCCTGACGAACGTCGGATAGCGATCGGACATGTGGGATACGCGGGACACGCGGCATAAGGAGAGCGACAGACCATGGCGATCTTCCTGACCAAGGAGAGCAAGGTCCTCGTCCAGGGCATGACCGGCGGCGAGGGCATGAAACACACCCGGCGGATGCTCGCCGCCGGGACCGACATCGTCGGCGGTGTGAACCCGCGCAAGGCGGGCCGTACCGTCGAATTCGACGTCCCCCACGGCCCCGAGGGCCGGGGAGGTACCCCCCGTGCCGTACCCGTCTTCGGCTCGGTGAGCGAGGGCATGGCGGCGACGGGCGCGGACGTCACCGTCGTCTTCGTACCGCCACCGTTCGCCAAGGCCGCGGTCATCGAGGCCGCGGACGCGCGGATCGGGCTCGCGGTCGTGATCACCGAGGGCATCCCCGTCCATGACGCCGTCGCCTTCCAGGCGTACGCCAAGAAGCGGGGCACCCGGATCGTCGGCCCCAACTGTCCGGGACTGATCAGCCCCGGGCAGTCCAACGCGGGCATCATCCCGGCGGACATCGCCGCCAAGCCCGGCCGGATCGGACTCGTCTCCAAATCCGGCACCCTGACCTACCAGCTCATGTACGAGCTGCGGGAGACCGGCTTCTCCTCGGCCGTCGGCATCGGCGGCGATCCCGTCGTGGGCACCACCCATATCGACTGCCTCGCCGCCTTCGAGGACGACCCCGACACAGAACTGATCGTTCTCATCGGGGAGATCGGCGGCGACGCGGAGGAACGCGCCGCGGCGTACATCGCCGAGCGTGTCACCAAGCCGGTCATCGGTTACATCGCCGGATTCACCGCGCCGGAAGGCAAGACGATGGGACACGCCGGCGCGATCGTCTCCGGCTCCTCCGGTACCGCGGAGGCGAAGAAGAAGGCCCTGGAGGCGGTCGGCGTGCGGGTCGGCTCAACCCCCTCGGAGACCGCGCGGCTGGTACTCGACCGCCTCGCGACGTCACGTGACGTCGCCCATAATTGAAGGGAGTGTGTGCCTCCCCCCATCCGGATCACGATTCACTACGGACGAGAGCCGAGCCATGCAACTCCCGCCACGCTAGAGCGGAGACCCTCAATGGCACCCACCCTCACCACTTCCCCACTGATACTCAAGCCGGGCACAGCCTGGTCGGACGCATGGGACCGCTGCCTCACGGTGGCACCCGAGGCGTTCCAGGAAGACCGTGTGCGTAACCTCTGGGCCGCGTCCTGGAAGTCCGACGGCCGCGCCGTGCCCGCGACCAGCCCGGTCGACGGCAGTCCCATCGCCGGCCCGCCCCGGCTTGACTCCGAAACCGCCCAGCGGGCCGTGCGCGCCTGCCTGGACGCGCACCGCGCCTGGCGCGATGTCCCACTGTCCGAGCGCGCGGCACGCGTCACGGCCACGCTCGACGCGCTCACCGAACACCGTGAACTGCTCGCCCTCCTGCTCGTCTGGGAGATCGGCAAGCCATGGCGGCTCGCCCAGGCCGATGTCGACCGGGCGATCGACGGCGTGCGCTGGTACGTGGACGGCATCGAACCGATGCTGGCGGACCGGACCCCGCTTGCGGGCCCCGTCTCCAACATCGCCAGCTGGAACTATCCGATGTCCGTCCTGATCCACGCGATGCTGGTGCAGGCGCTGGCCGGCAACGCGGTGATCGCCAAGGCGCCGACCGACGGGGGAGTGGCCTGTCTGACCCTGGCCTGCGCGCTCGCCGCCCGTGAGGGCGTCCCCCTCACCCTGGTCAGCGGCAGCGGCGGCGAACTCTCCGAGGCGCTCGTGCGCGCGCCCGAGATCGGCTGTGTCTCCTTCGTCGGAGGCCGCGACACCGGCGCCAGAATCGCCACAGCAGTCGCTGACCTGGGCAAACGGCATATCCTCGAACAGGAGGGCCTGAACACCTGGGGTATCTGGAACTTCAGCGACTGGTCCTCACTGACCGCGGTCATCCCCAAACTCTTCGACTACGGCAAGCAGCGCTGCACCGCGTATCCACGCTTCGTGGTCCAGCGCTCGCTCTTCGCCGACTTCCTGGCCGCCTATCTCCCCGCCGTACGCTCCATCCGCCTGGGCCATCCCCTCGCGGTCGAGCGGCCCGGCGACCCGCTGCCGGAACTGGACTTCGGACCGCTCATCAACGCGGCCAAGGCCAAGGAACTGAACGACCAGGTGTCCGAGGCGATCAGCCGCGGCGCCGTCCCACTGCACCAGGGAGCGCTGGAAGAGGGACTGTTCCTGCCCGGCCAGGACACCAGCGCCTATCTCCCGCCCGTCACCCTGCTCAACCCGCCCCCGTCCTCCCCGCTGCACCACGCGGAACCCTTCGGCCCGGTCGACACCATCGTCCTGGTCGATACGGAGGCGGAACTACTGGCCGCGATGAACGCCTCCAACGGCGCCCTCGTCGCGACCCTCTCCACCGACGACCCGGCCACCTACGCCCGGCTCTCCCCGCAGATCCGCGCCTTCAAGACCGGCCACGGCAAACCCCGCTCCCGCGGGGACCGGGACGAACTGTTCGGCGGCTTCGGCCACTCCTGGCGCGGCGCGTTCGTCGGCGGTGAACTCCTCGTACGAGCGGTGACGGACGGCCCGCCGGGAGAGCGCCCGCCGGGCAACTTCCCGGGCTACCACCTGATGCCATAACCCCTGCGGTGCCGAGCGCTCCCCATCCCCCCGGAGGGAGCGCTCGGCACCCCTCCACTCCCCGCGACGACGCTCTGTGGCGGGAGCGCGACGCACTGTATCGACCACCCCGCGCGAGGTGTTCGGCACATCGAAGCGCGACCGCCATGGACCCCTGACCACCGGATATACGGGTGAGAGCCACCTCGAACCCCTGGTATCGTTGTCTCTGTCGCCGCGGCCACACGCTGCGGTTCGACCACTCGTCCGGGTGGCGGAATGGCAGACGCGCTAGCTTGAGGTGCTAGTGCCCTTTATCGGGCGTGGGGGTTCAAGTCCCCCCTCGGACACAATTGTTGACGATACGGTAGCGAGGGCCTTGACCCAACGGTCACGGTCCTCGTTACATGTCGTAACTGGTAGTGATGCCCACGGCCGCGTAGGACGGGGCCGTCCCCGGGAGTGGTCACACCAGTCTCCCCACTGCCTCATCGAGCGCGGCCGCGCCGGCGGCCCAGCGGGTCCGGCGTTCATCGGATCCGGCCCGCGCCTTCTCCAGATCGGCGTGGAGTCCGGCCACGGCGCGAGCTGTCGAGTCGCCGCCGGGCCCCCCGCCGTATGCGCAGGCCCGCGCGACAGCCGCCGGGTGCAGCCAGTCGTCCACCTCTCTGGTGGATTCAGGCGCGCCGGGGTGGGTCGCGAGCCGGGTGATCTCCGGAACGTCACGGGCGGCCTCGGCGAAGGACCGGGACGTGTCCAGGGCGTGCACCACCGTCTTGCCCACCAGGTGGTGCGCACTGCGGAACGGCATCCCCGTCGCGACCAGTCGCTCGGCCAGATAGGTGGCGGGAGTGAAGCCTTCGACGGCGCGCCGCAGCATGCGCTCCGCATCCGGTTCGGCGCCGTGCACGACGAGCCGCAGCAGGGTCACGGCGTCCGTCGCGTTCCCCAGCCCGGGCCATGTGTGCCGCAGTGCCTCCGTGCCCACGGCGATGGCGTTGGTGTAGGAGGCGGTGGCCATCGAGGAGGCCGCCGCCGTGAACGCGCCGAGGCTCGCAGTCGCCCGGCCCTGGACGTGCTCCAGGAGGAACGGGTTCCGCTTCTGCGGCATCATCGAGCTGGAGCCCACCAGGTCGTCCGCGAGGTGGACGAGGCCGGCCTCTTCGGAGGTCCAGGCCGAGAGGTCCCGGGCGACACGTGCGACGGTGACACCCAGCCCCGAGGCCGCGGCCAGCAGCCTGAGGGCGAAGTCCCGGGAGGCAACGGCATCGACCGAGTTGCGGGCCGGGCCCGCGAACCCGAGGAGGACGCTCGTGCGCTCCGGGTCGATGGGCACGGACGTGCCGCCCACGGCTCCGGCGCCAAGTGGGTTGACGTCGAGCTCCCGCCCGGCGTGGAGCAGGTCTTCGAGCGCGCGGAGCACGGAACAGGCCACGCCGGCCAGGTAGTGCCCGTAGGTGATGGGGACCGCGGGCTGCCCGTGGGTGTACGCGGGCATGACGACGGCCCTGTGCTCCTCAGCCTTGTCCAGAAGGGTCCTCGCGAACGCCTCGGTGGCGTCCACCAGGCGCAGGAAGTGCCGACGGCCCCGCAGTCGGGCCGTCGTCGCGTTGAGGTCGTTCCGGGAGCGGCCCGTGTGCATCACACCGCCGATCCCCTCGCCGAGCCGCTCGGTCAGCAGGCCCTCGTACGCGAGGTAGATACCCCGGGGCATGGGCCTGGCTCGTACCGCTGCGAAGTCGGTGCGGCGCAGGTCGTCGATGGCCCGCAGCAGAGCGGACGCGTGGGCCGGCTGGACGATCCCACGCTCGGTGAGCATCACCAGGTGGGCGCGGTCGACCTCGCTGATGAGACGGAGCTCCTCGCCGAGTCCGTCCGCCACGTCGCCGCCGGAGAGGTACTGGTCGTAGACGATCGCGTGGGCCTCGTCGTTCAGTCCGGTGCTCAGCCTTCCGGTGTCCACACCGGGTCGCGTCGCCGCCTCGGCCGCTGCGTCCGTGGTGCGTTCGGAGCCCATCACTGTGCCCCCTGGGGCGCCGGGCGGAGCGCGCCGGCCAGTTCGCGCAGTGCTTCGTCGGCGGATGCCCCGGCAAGGGCCCCGTCGGCGGCGGAGGCGATGACGTGTCCGAGCCGGCCCCGGAAGTCGCGGGCGGGTTCGATCGGATCGTCGGGAGCGCGGTACAGCACGGCGGTCTCGGTGTGGGTTGCCGAACGGGCCGTCTCAAGGGCCCGCTCTGTCCGGGTGGGGTCGGCGATGAAGCCCGGACGGTCGGAGGTGAGAAACCGGATCGCGGCGGCTTTGCCCGCCGCCGACGGGGTGTGGGCCGAGGGAGCACCGACGGCGGCCCCGATCTGACAGGCCACCAGGTCGATGCCGAGGGCGTGACGGACCAGCTCCGGGATCATGCCGCCGGCCAGCCGCGGATTGACTTCGACGACGCGGACGTCGTCGCCGTCCATGCGCAGCTCGACGTGTGCGGCTCCCCAGCCGAGTCCGAGTGCCTTCACCGCGCGTACGGCCTGGTTCCGAAGCAGTGCCGCGGTGTCTTCCGGTATCGGGGCCGGAACGTCGTGACCCAGCTCGACGAAGTCCGGCAGCGGGCCCAGGTGCTTCGCGACGACGACCACGGCCGTGTGTCCGAACACTTCCACGGAGTACTCGACGCCGCGCACGTACTCCTCGACGAGGACGTCCCGGGGCACGGCCACGCCGCGCTCGTTCACGGCGGCGGATGTCAGGGCGGCCGCGTGGACCGACACCTCTTCGGCGTCCGCGCACAGCCGCACGCCGAGACTGCCGGAACCCTGGACGGGCTTCAGCACGACGGGGTACCCGATGCGATACGCGGCGGCCTGTGCCTCGTCGGCGCTGTGCACCCGCTCGTGGCGCGGGACGCTCACGTCCGCCTCCCGCAGCCGCTGTCGTTGTCGTGCCTTGTCGCGGCATTCCCGTACGGCGTCGACGTCCGGGCCGGGCAGGCCGAGGGCGTGTGCGGTGGCGGCGGCCGTAGCCACATAGTGCTCGGAGCTGGACGTGACCCCGGCTATCGGAGCCTGCTCCTGTAGACGTCGGGCGGCGACGAGGACGGCGGCGTCGTCCGACGTGTCGACGACGAGGGTGCGCACGGCGTCTTCGGCCACGTACGGGTAGCGTCCGGGGTCTGTGCAGAGCAGGACCGGCTGGATGCCCAGCGTCCTCGCCTGCTGGGCGAACTGGCGTCCGGTTCCCGTCGTGTTGCTTTCGACGAGTAGGAGCACGGGCTGGGTCACGTGGAACTCTCCTGTGTCTGGCGGTCGGTTGAGACGCCCGCGACGTCGTCGTACGAGCGGCGGTTCCACAGGAGTCTGGACCAGCTCCCGTCGCCCTCTCCCGGCCTCTCCACGAGGCGGGGGCCGTCGGCGGGCCGCACGGGCACGTTCTGGCCGCGCAGCCATGCGTCGTTGTAGACGGTGGACTGGTAGCGGTACCCCTCGTCCGGGAGTACAGCCAGGACCGTGGAGTCGCGATTGCGCTCTGCCCACCACGAGGCCACGAGAAACGCGGCACCGCTCGTCGGACCCATGAACAGGCCGTGGCGGCGGTAGAGTTCGCGGGTGGCGTGGAAGACCTCGCCCGGCCCTACCCAGTGGACCTCGTCGTACGCGGTGTGCACGACGTTCCCCGGGACGATGCTGCTGCCCAGACCTCGCAGCAGCCGAGGGCCCTCCGGTGCCTTGAAGATGACCGAGCCGTGCGTGTCAACGCCGATGAGGCGCAGCGTCGGTGTGTCCGCGCGCAGGGTCGAGGCGATGCCGCACGTGGACCCCCCCGAACCGACGGGCCCGACGAGGGAGTCGACGGTTCCCAAAGTGCGGGACACAAGCCGGCCCACCGAGGCGTAGGCGGCCGGGTTCTCGGGGTTGGTGTACTGCCGCGGCACGAAGCTTTCCGGCCTGGCCCGGCGCAGCTCCTCCACCCGGGCCAGCCGGGCCCCCTGAATACCGCCGGGCTGCCCGTGGTCCTCGACGAGTTCCACCTCGGCTCCGAGCATTTCCAGGCGGTTGCGCAGGTCGTCGTCGATGGAGTGGTCACCGACGATGGTGAGCGGGAGGCCCCGCTGCCGGCAGACCAGGGCGAGTCCGAGGGCGAAGGTGCCGGAGGACGTTTCGATGACCGGCGTGCCCGGTGTGATGTCTCCGGCGGCGATGGCCCTGTCGATGATGTGGCGGGCGGGCAGGAGCTTCATCAGGGTGAACGCGGCGGCGTAAAGGTTGCCGCCGATATGGATGACCTTGGGTAGTTCGACCGCCTCGATCACCGAGGGATAGACGGTCGATTGATGGATAGTCATGAACTCATTCATCCGTTCGTCGCGAACTTCCATGACTCGACGATGCCGATGTCGCGCAGTAACTCCTCGGCGTGTGTGGAGCGGACGGTGAGCGCGGGGTCGTCGCGGTCGAAGAGCAGCCCGGCGACATCCCCGCTGTGCGAGATCTGGAGGCCCAGGGCCCGGGCCTCCTGAACGATGTTGAGGATACGGTCCAGCTGCGGGACCGGGAGGTGCCGCTGATTGAGCCGAGTGCTGGCAGTGGCCACGTGGCCGAGCAGGGCGACATCCTTGGCGAGTACGGCCTCGCGGAGCATGGCGCGCAGCTCCGCGAACTCCAGGACGTCGTCATCGGTGTAGCGGGCGGGCGGCAGGGAAAGGGTATCGACTCCGCGGCCCCCCTGTGCCGGCCTGGATCCGAAGCCGAGGACGAACATCGCCGGAAGGGGATGCCCGAAGTCCTCGATGACCTCGCCCTCCCGCTGGGCGAAGAGCACGGCCGTCGACTCGAACATCATCGAGTCGGACGCTATCTCGGCGCGCACCGCGAGCCGTGCCTTCTCCGCCGAGGTCAGGCGCAGCGCGTACCTGTCCTGGACCGCTCCGATCGCCGCGAGGACGTCACTCGTGGACGATCCGAACCCGCGCCCGAGCGGCACATCGCTGGATATCTCCAGGTGCCCGCCCGGGGGCAGGCCGTAGGCGGACAGGGCCAGGCGCGCGGCCGTGCGAGCCTTGGTGCGCCAGCCGGGAGAGACGGTGACGTCGGCCATGCCGTCCGACGCGAAGCGCGCACGCACGCAGTACAGGGGGCAGGGCAGTGTGACGAGGCCGCGCCGCGCCGTGCCCCGGTCGCGGAACATCCCCTGGAGCACCTCGCCGTGGTGTATCGGGGCCGACGACTCACCCATCCGCCTTCTGCTCTGATCCACCTGTTCCCTGGCTTCCTTCGCTACTTCGACGGGTTGTCACAACCATGCTCGGAGCCGCTCCGGACGAGGGCGCTCAGCAGGCGGAGTAGCAGGGGAACGAGTGCCGGGACACGGCGATGCCTGCGGCGGGAATGGCCCGCATCCTCGGATGCCCCCGTGGCCGATCGCACCGTAACCCCTTGATTTGACCTGCGGCCGGGGCATTTTGCAAGTGATCAAGGACACAATCGAAGCGGAAATCACACGCATACGCCTCCAGGGCCCGGCAGTGCCGGGGCTCGTCCGGAACGCTACAAAAGGCTTTGGGGGAGCTGGAGTTGAGATGTGGGGTGCGGTCCGGTGGTGTGCTGCCTGTATGGTCTACACGATCCCGCCCGAGGCACGGCCGGGACGATCCCCGAGCGGGGCACGGCCACAGCACACTGATGCGCGGCGCGCCCGCCGCCCCCTCCACCGCGTGCGTTCGCCGGTTGCGAGCCGCGTCGATGCCCTCGGCAGCGCTCCGTGTCAGAGCGGCACCCGGTCTGGTCCCGAGGAAGGAACGGAATTGAAGGTTCTGGTCTATGTGACGGACGGCAGCCGTGGCGACGTGCAGCCGTACCTGGCCCTGGCGCACGCACTCAACCGGGCAGGACACGCCGCCACGCTCGTCGGGCCGCGTCTCTACGGGGACTTCGCCGCGGAGTTCGATGTTCCGTTCATTGCGCTCAACGACGAACTGGTCCGGCTCCAGTCGAGCCCCGAGGTCCGCGGGCTGTACCTGAACAACGACGACCCACAGGTGCAGCGCCGGCTGCGGGAGTCCACCATGGCGCTCTTCCCGCGGGTGTTCCCCCTGATGATGCGGGAAATGTGGGACGCGGCTTCGGGCGGGGCCGACCTCATCGTCTATTCGCCGTCCTCCCGGCAGGTGACGCACCAGATCGCTGAGCGGCTCGGGGTCCCGCACGTCCTCGCCTCCCTCTACCCGCACCACGTCGCCTCCCGGGAGTACTCACCGGGTCCCGGCCTGCGGCCGACGGCTACGAACATGGAGGACCACGCCCGCGTCAACAGGCCCCTCGCACCACCGCTGTCGGACTGGGTGGGGCAGTGGCGCACGGACGTCCTCGGGCTGGCGCCCCGGGACGGTTACACGGACTTCCGGACCGATGTCCACGGCAACCCGACCCCCGTGCTCCACTGCTTCAGCCCGCACGTCCTGAAGCCTGCCGCCGACTGGCCCGAGTGGGTGCACACCACCGGGTTCTGGACGCTGCCCCGCCGCCCGGACTGGCAGCCGCCCGCCGAACTGGTGCGCTTCCTGGAGCAGGGCCGTACGCCCATCTCCATAGGCTTCGGCAGCATGTTCGGCGGCGATCCTGAGGCGACCGGCGAACTGGTCGTCGAGGCGGTGAGCGCCGCCGGTGAGCGGGCGGTCGTCGTGGGCGGCTGGGGCGGAATTCGGGTGGTCGACCCGCCCGAGAACGTCATGGTGGTCGAGGACGTCCCCTACGACTGGCTCTTCCCCCGGGTCCGCGCGGCCGTGCACGCCGGGGGCACCGGGACCTACAACGCCGCCCTGGCGGCGGGCATCCCGCAGATGGCCTGTCCGTTCCACAACGAACAGCGGATGTGGGCGGACCACGTCCACGGGCTCGGCGTGTCGACGGCGCCCGTGATGTTCCGTGAACTGACGGCCGAAACGCTCCGCTCGGGCATCCTCACGATGACGACCGACCTTGCCCTCACACGGAACGCCAAGCGGCTCGCCGAGAAGCTGAGTGCGGAAAGCCCTCTCGAAGACGCTGTGCGCGTCCTTGAGCACGTCCGGCGGACGAGGTCGGGGAGGAGGACCTGACAGGCCCCGGAACGCCCGGGTGGCCGTAGGCCGGCCGGCGTCGGAGCCATGCGGCAACCTCGCGGTGTGTCCCGGGATTCACAGGTCGATCTTCATTGCTTTCGGTCCTCAACTCACCTATGATCACTGTCTGTTCACATCTGCAACATCACATATGCTGACTCACACGGGGGTGTGTGGCATGGTACGACGCTGTGTGGGTGTCGTCATGTCGTGTTTCGCGGCGTTAGGCGCAGATAGTTGCGGGGACGCGGCACGCGTTCCCGACGGACAGGGGAGCCCGCACGACGGGCGCGGAGGCGAGGGTGCCCTCTGACCATCCCACCGCCGGAGCGAGGTGGATCCGGCGCACCCGGCGATGTCGTGACGCACGGATACGTCTCCTCTGCCTGCCGCACGCCGGCGGCGCCGCCTCCTTCTGCAATTCCTGGGCCTCCTGGCTCCCCGACGGAACAGATCTGCTCTCCGTCCAGTATCCAGGCCGACAGGACCGGATATCCGAGCCGTGCGTGTCCCGCATGGAAGACCTGGTACCCCAAGTGGTCCAGGCCCTGCAACCGCAGCTCGACGACGATTCCGCCCTCGTCCTCTTCGGGCACAGCATGGGCGCCTGGGTTGCGTTCGAAGTAGCACGACACCTTGAGATGTCATTCGCCCGCAGACCGGCCGGACTCATCGTGTCCGCCCAGATTCCGCCCCACCTGCCTCCGGAACGCGAATGGCCCGGAGAGAGCGACGAAGAGCTGATCGTCGAACTGCGCAGGACCGGAGGCACGTACACCGATCCGGTTCTCCAGCCCGGATTACGCGAACTGGTGCTGCCCGCAGTCCGTGCGGATTTCCGCCTCGTGCGGGATTACTCACCGCAACCCCTTCGCAAGATCTCCGTACCTATAACCGCGTTTGCCGGTGTTGACGATGAGGGCGTTCCCTGGAATAGGGTGGCCGAGTGGCGGGACGCCACAACGGGGACCTTCACCAGCCACACCTTCTCGGGCGGTCACTTCTACCTGCTGGAACAAGCGCAAGAATTCGCCCACCAGGTGAACCGCGCCATCCACCGGATGGCAGGTAGTAGCGCGACGTATTCACACACCGGTCAGCATGCCGATAGCTGAGCAAGCGGATCGGCAGTGAACGGGACTCAGGGGGAATCTTGAAAGCGATGGACCCCATCGCACGCGATGGGCTGATCTACCTGTCGGCGGCCGACGTCGAACGCGCCGTCGGCCCCGAACGCACTCTCTTCGTGGAAGCCGTGGAGGCCGCACTTCGCGCCCAGGCCGCCGGCGACGTCGTGCAACCGCTCAAGCCCTATCTGCGTCGGCCCGACCGACCGCACCCGACTGACCGCATCATCGCCATGCCCGCCTACGTGGGCGGCGAGATCCAGCTCTCCGGCATCAAGTGGATCGGCAGCGCCCACGACAACCAGGAAGTCCGGGGCGTACCGCGGGCCTCCGCGGTGATCGTTCTCAACGACGCGGACAGCGCCTACCCCGTCGCCATCATGGACGGCTCCGTCGTGAGCGCATGGCGGACCGCCGCGGTCTCCGTCCTGGCCTGCCGGTACCTGGCGCCCGAGGGCAGGCGTCTCGCCGTATTGGGAGCCGGTCTCCTCGCCAGGACGCACCTGTCCCTTCTCTGTGAAACGTGGGACAGGCCCGAGGCGGTGGAGGTCCACGATGTCTCCCCCCAGCAGGCCGAGTCCTTCGCGCGCTGGGCCCGCGCGGAGCACGGGCTGACCGTCACCGTCCACGACTCCGCCGCCGGATGCCTGCGCGGCGCGGACGTCATCCTCGTGGTCACCACCGCCCCCGGGCCGTGGATCCCCGTCGAGTGGGTGCCGCGCGGCTCCCTGTTCCTGAACGTTTCGCTCGCCGACCCCATGCCGGACGTCGTCCTCGCCAGCGACAAGGTCGTCGTCGACTGCTACGAGCAGGTCATGCGGCCCGGGAAACTTCTCCACACCATGGCGCGGCAGGGCACCTTCGGTCCCGAACGCTGCCATGCGGAACTCTCGCAACTCGTCACCAGCGCACGTCCGGGCCGCGAGAAGCCCGAGGAGACCATCTTCTTCAACCCCATCGGACAGGCCGTCGGAGACATCGCCTGCTCGGCCGCCGTCTACAGGCGGGCCGTTGAGAACGGCGTGGGTACTCGACTGGAGAGGTAACCCCTTTCAGTGAACGAAAGAGCAATCGTGTCCGAAGCGAACGGCGCTCCATCCCCGCAACGGGCTTTCCTCGCATCACTCGGCGTCGTCCACCGGCCGCCCCGGACCTACCCGTTCGACCCCGGCTACGACGTCGCGACAGTGGTCTCCCACATCGGGCAGAGCCACTGCCTGATGGCGGGGCTCAAGCTCTCCATGGCGACGTGGCTGCTCATCGAGGACAGCAGCCTCCAGCAGAAGATCCGGGCCGCCCGGGATCACGGCCTTCCGGTGACAGTCGGCGGCGGCATGTTCGAGATAGCCGCCGACCTCGGCCTGCTGGACGAGTACCTCGACTTGTGCCGGCGAGTGAGCGTCACGGGCATCGAGGCGGGACAGGGCTTCACCCGCTCCGACCCCCACCCCGGACGCGTGCTGGAGGCCGCGACAGCCCGAGGCCTCACGGTCACCTACGAGATAGGGGGAAAGCACGACGGGGCATTCGACGAGGAGACGACGAAGCGGCTCATCGCACAGGGCGGCCAATGGCTCAACGAAGGCGCCACCCACCTCGTCGTCGAAGGCCGCGAGAACGCCGCCGACGTGGGGCTCTTCGATTCTCACGGCAAGCTGAGCAGTGGACTCGCCGACACGCTTGCGGATGAATTCGGGCTGGATCGCCTCATATTCGAGGCACCCACCAAGCCGAGCCAATTCGCACTGCTCGACCATTTCGGTGCCGACGTCGCCCTGGGTAATGTTCGGCTGGAAGAGCTGCTCAGGGTGGAAACCTACCGGCTCGGTCTGCACAGCGATGCGTACGAACGCTCTTTTCTCGCCAAGTGACATGGGCGACATCTGAGAAATATCACTGGACCGGCATGCCCTGCCCGAACAAGAATGCATTCTCTGCGCCATCACGGCCTGAGGGAAATGGAGCGACGGTGCTTCCTGCCGAGCGTGAGGAAAAGGTCCGCGAAATAATCTGCGATGTGCTTGAGCTGGAGGGGGAAGAGCTGACTGCCGCAGGACGGTTCCGGGAGGAATACGGTGCGGACTCCATGAACGCCGTGGAAATTCAGAGTCAGATCGAGGTGGCGCTCGACATGGAAATCCCACGGGAAGACCTGAGGCGCATGGTCGACCTGAAGACAGTGCTGGAGATCCTCGAAACGGCCAAGGCAAGGTAGATGACGAGCACGGGGGACAGGACGAACGGCCGACGCCGGCAAGTGGTCATCACCGGCATGGGCGTTCTTTCCAGCATCGGCAACGGTGTCGGGCCATTCACCGACGCGCTGCGGGCCGGACACGCGGGCACCACCGACATCACCCGCTTCGACACACAGGACTTCCCGCAGCGGCGCGGACACCAGGTGACGGACTACAAACCCGGGGACTGGATTCACAACCTTCCCCTGGACGAGGTGGGACCGGCCGCGGGATTCGCCATCGCGGCAAGCCGCATGGCCCTGGCGGACGCCGGAGTGACCGCGTCGGAGTTGCACAAGCAACGACGCGGGTTCATCGCCGTCGGTACCACGGACGGCGGCGTACCGGACCTGGACGGCATCGTCGAAGCGGTCCTCCCCGGAGGGCTCGAAGACATGCCGGCCGTCCTGGCCCGCCGCGTACCCGCGTCACAGCTCTCCGTACACCTCGCACGCGAGCTCGGCCTCCGCGACGTCGAAGCCATCTCGATCACCACCGCCTGCGCCGCGGGGAACTACGCCATTGGCGCAGCACTCGACGCGATACGGTGCGGCGATGCCGACTACGCCCTCGTGGGCGGAGCGGACGTGCTGTGCCGCAAGACGCTCGCCGGGTTCACCCGGCTCGGTCTCGTCGCCGAAGAGGAGTGCCGCCCCTTCGACGCGGGGCGCGACGGCCTCCTGCTCGGCGAGGGAGCCGGCATGCTCCTGTTGGAGGACGCCGACTCCGCGCGCGCCCGCGGCGCCCGCGTGTACGCGGAAGTCATGGGCTACGGACTGAACTGCGACGCCCACCACCCCGTCGCTCCCGAACAGGAAAGTGTGGCGCGCTGCATGCGCCTGGCGCTGGACGACGCCGGAATCAACCCGGAAGACGTCGACCTCGTCTGCGCGCACGGCACCGGCACCACGACCAACGACATCACCGAAGTGCAGGCCATGCACAGCGTCTTCGGCTCGCGGATGCCCCGTGTCACCGCCGTCAAGTCCATGATCGGGCACACCATGGGCGCGGCCAGCGCCCTTGGCGCGGTGGCGAGTGCCCTCGCCATCCACCACGGCTTCGTGCCCCCCACGGCCAACCACCGGCACACCGACCCGGAATGCGCCGTCGACTGCACACCCAACCGATCCGTGGAAGCAGACGTGCGGATCGTCCAGAACAGCGCCCTGGCCTTCGGCGGCAACAACGCTGTCGTCGTCCTCGGCGGCTTCGACGGCCGACGGACCCCACCGACGGAACAGAACCCCGGCCAGGAGCCGATGGCACAAGAGGGGCAGCCGTGCTGAGCACCGAGGCGGGCCGACCGCAGCGCCCCGTCATCACCGCATGGTCGGCCGTGTCGCCGTTCGGAGTGGGGCGCGAGCCCTTCGAACGGGGGCTGTCGGCCGGCCACACGACCGCCCGGCACCCCGACAGTGACATCTGGGGGGTCGTCGCCGAACCGCTGGCCCATCTCGTACCGGACTTCGACGTCCGGCAGGTACTGGGGAAGGCAGGGACCAGAGGGCTCGACCGCGGCACCGGCCTGGCCATCACCGCGGTGCGCGAGCTGGTGCGGCACGCGCCCGACATCGTCGACGACAGCGGTCTCACCACCGCGATCGTGCTCGGCACCACCGCCGGCAGCGCACAGGGATACGCGGACCTGACCCGCGCTTCCCTCGAAGGACGACGCCCGCAGGACGTACCACCCGTGGCCATCCCGAACATGGCCATGAACAGGGCCACTTCGGCCAGCGCCATCTTCCATGGTCTCCGCGGCCCCAACAGCACCCTCGCCGCTGGACGGGTATCGGGCCTCATGGCCCTCGAACACGGCCGTCGGCTGCTCGCGCGGCACCGCGCCGACCGTGTCGTCGTCGGCGCCACCGAGGAGTACTCGCAGGCCCGCTCCTGGCTGGAGCACCACCGGCGCGACCCCTGCGCCGAGGGTGCGGCACTGGGCGAGGGATGCGCCGTCCTCCTGCTGGAGCGGCCCGACGACATCGGCGCCGAGCGCACCGTCCTGGCCGAGGTCCTGACAGTCACCTCACGCATCGACGTGGACGGCGATCCCGTCGCCGCCCTGCGCTCCTGCCTGTCCGCCGCACTCGACGCCGCAGCAGTGGCGGCCGAGGACGTCTGGGCCGCCATGCCGAGCAGCTGCGGCGGGACACCGACGCCTGGGGAAACCCGGCTGCTCCAGGAAATGTTCGGTACGCAGGCCCTCTCCCGGCCCGCGATCGGATCACTGATCGGAGACACCTCCGCCGCCGCATCCGTCTTCCAGATCGCGGCGCTGCTGAGCACCGCTCAGCACGCCACCGCCGACCGCGGCCACGACGGCGACCGCCTGGCGCTGGTCAGCGCCGGCGATCCCGACGGAGCGGTGGCCTGCGCGCTGCTGCGACTGCCGTCGTCCGGCCGCTGAACAACCCGGTGCACACAACCGCACCGGGCACCGAGGAATCCGCTCTGCAAGGAAGGAAGACCTGATGGCCAACCCGTTCGAGGACCCCGAAGGCGTCTACACCGTTCTCGTCAATGACGAAGGACAGCACTCCCTCTGGCCCGCGTTCGCAGTGGTGCCCGCGGGGTGGACCGTCGTCCACGACAAGGACACCCGGCAGACCTGCCTCGACTACATCAACGAGAACTGGGTGGACATGCGCCCGAAGAGCCTGGTGGACGCCATGGGCGACACAAGCTCCTGAAGACGCCCACCTCTCTGACGGCATGAACGGAAGGCCCAACCGGGTGAGTACCGACCGAGAACACGTCATCGCGACCGCGACCGACCCGGTGGTCCGCGAATTCCTGCGCATGGCCGACGACAGCATCGTCGCCGTACTGCCATACGCGCTGTCCGTCGCCGCGCACTTGGGCATCGCGGACGAATTCAGTGACGCAGAACGGAAGGTGGAGGAGCTGGCCGGGGCACTCGACCTGTCGCCCGGAGCCTTGGAACGGCTCCTTCGAACCCTTGCCAGCTGCGGGTTCTTCGCTGACCACGGTGAAGGCCTGTTCTCCCTCACTCGGCTGGGCCAACTGCTCAGGACCGACTCGTCCGTCTCGATGCGGGCGACCCTTACCAACGTCGACTCCTACCGCGCCTGGCTCGGTGCCGTCGACACCATCGCCACGGGCCGGCCCGCCTTCGACAGCCAGTTCGGCGCCGGATTCTTCACCCACAAGGACAGCGACGGCCAAGTCGGCGCCGCCTTCGACGAACGCATGCGGGAACGGGCGGGTCGCCTCTACTCGGGCCTCGCCACCCTCCCCGCATGGAACGACACTCGCTGCCTCCTCGACGTCGGCGGCGGCAAGGGCGCCGTACTCGCCTCCATCCTGACGGCCAACCCGCACATCACCGGGATTCTCTTCGACCGGCGCAGCGTCGTCGAACGGGCCGAGCTCTCCGGCGAACTCGCTCCACTGCGAGACCGCTGCCGCACCGAATCGGGCGACTTTCTGCAGGAGATCCCCACGGGGGCCGATGCCCACCTGATGTGCAGTGTCCTCCACGACTGGGAAGATGACGAGGCCGTCACCATCCTGCGCCGCAGCCGCGAGGCACTCTCCGCGGACGGCCGCCTGATCATCTGCGAAATGCTGCTGCCCGAATCGGGCGAAGCCCACCCCGCCTGGTGGAGCGACCTGGGAATGATGGTCGTCCTCGGTGGCCGCGAACGCACCCTGGACCAATACCGGTCCCTGCTCAGGCAGGCAGGCCTGCACCTTTCACACGTCACCCGGCTCACCGACTCGTTCTTCAGCGTGCTCGAAGCGAGGAGGGACGCCTGCTGACCGGTGGTCCCCGAGAGCGAGACACGGGCACGACGGCGCCCGCCCCGGCACACCGGTAGCCCGTCGTGTCGCCCGTTCCAGTTGTTGGCTTCAAGCGTGAGGTGATGAGGATGTCCGAGGAGCAGAGCGAGCACACGGAACTGTCCACTGCTCAGACGGGAATCTGGTTCGGCCACCAGCTCGACCCTTCGGGACACGCCTACAACATCGCCGAGTACGTCGACTTCCATGGCGACATCGACGTCGCCCTGTTCCAGGAGGCCTGCCGACAGGCGTTCCGCGAGTCCGAAGCGCTGCACCAACGCTTCAGCGAAGGACCGGAAGGCGTACGGCAGACGCTCGATCCCTCCCTCGTCCCGGACGTCGGATACATCGACGTCTCCAGTCGGCCCGACCCGGAAGCGGCGGCGCGGGAATGGATGCACACCGACCTCCGCCGACGCGTGGACGTCCTCACCGGTCAGCTCTGGTCGTTCGCCCTCTTCCGGATCTCCGACGGGCGCTACTTCTGGTACGTGAGGTTTCACCACCTCCTCATGGACGGCTATGGCGGCTTCCTGTTCCAGCAGCGCCTGGGAGAGATCTACATGTCGCTCCGGTCACCGGGCACCCACGCGCCCGAAGCGGTCGTCCCGCGGGGGCTCGATCCGCTCCGCGAGGAGGACCGCGAGTACCTCGCCTCGGCGAAGTTCACCGCCGACCGCGCCTACTGGCTCGACAAGTTCGCCGACCGCCCGCACCCGGCGACCCTCGCGTCACGCGAGCCCGGCGTCAACGGACAGGTCACCCGGGTGACCACGGAGCTGGACAAGGCCAGCAGCGACACGCTCGGCGACCTGGCCCACGAGCACAGGACGACACGCGCCGTGGTCTTCATCGCGGCCGTCTTCGTCTACCTCAGCCGCATGACCGGTGAACAGGACATCCTGGTAGGCCTTCCCGTAACGGGCCGCAAGTCGGTGCACGCCAGGCACACCGTCACCACCCTCTCCGACGTCCTCCCGCTCCGCCTGACGGTCCCCGGCGAGGAATCCTTCCGCGACCTCCTCGGCCGGGCCACCACCGAAGTGAACCAGGCACTGCGCCACCAGCGCTTCCGCTCGGAACACCTGATCCGGGAGGTCCGCGGAGGGAACAGCACCCAGCGCATATGGAACGTCGTCGCCAACATCATCTCCTTCAACGACGGCATATCACTGGGCAACCTCCACGGTTCCCCCCACAACCTGTCGAGCGGACCGGTACCCGACCTCTCCATCGTCGTCCGTGACGTCGATGACGGCCGGGGCCCCACCATCGACTTCGACGGCAACTCCGACCTGTACGACCGGCAGGAACTCTCCTCCCACCAGACCCGGTACCTGAGCCTGCTGGAACAGCTCGTCGCGGATCCCGCCGCCCCCCTGCGCCAGGCCGACATGGTCGCGCCGGACGAGCGCGAGCGGATCCTGCACACCTGGAACGACACGGACGTCGACTACCCGCACGAGATCTCCGTCCACGCACTCTTCGAAACCCAGGCGGCACGCACCCCCGACGCCAACGCCGTCACCGACGGCGCGACCACCTTGACCTACGCGGAACTCGACGCCTGCGCCAACCGTCTGGCCCGCAGGCTCCGGCGCGCCGGCGTCACCACCGAGTCCCGGGTCGCCGTCCTCCAGGAACGCTCCATCGGCGTCGTCGTCTCGTCCCTGGCCGTCCTCAAGGCCGGCGGCGTGTACGTACCCATCGACCCGAACCAGCCCGCCGGCCGGTCCGAGTTCATCCTTCAGGACACCGCCGCCATGGCCCTGCTGACCGACCGGGATCAGCACGACATCGGTTTCACCGCGGACGTCCCCGTCATCCGCGTCACGTCCCGGGGCGAGGACGGCACGGAGAACGCGACGGATACGACGGCCAAGACGGCGGGGACGGCTGCGGACCCGGGCACGGGGGCCGCCCCGGACGGTGCCCCGTGCGCACCGCAGGTCGCGGTCCACTCCGAGCAGCTTGTGTACGTCATGTACACCTCCGGCTCCACCGGCAAGCCCAAAGGCGTGGCCAACACACACCGCAACGTCGTGCACCTGGCCGCCGACTCCTACTGGACCTCCGGCCGGCACGAACGCGTGCTCATGCACTCCCCGTACGCCTTCGACGCGTCCACCTTTGAAATCTGGACACCGCTCCTGACCGGCGGCACCGTCGTCGTCGCCCCGGCCGGCCTGATGGACGCCGCAGACCTCGCCAAGGTGATCGCCGAGCAGAACGTGACCGGCCTGTTCGTCAGCGCCGGCCTCTTCCGCGTCCTCGCGGAGGAGCACCCCGCCTGCTTCAAGGGCGTCCGCGAGATCTGGGCAGGCGGAGACGTCGTCTCGCCCACCGCCGTCCACCGCGTCCTCGAAGCCTGCCCTGGCACGGTCGTCGCCAACGAGTACGGTCCAACCGAGACCACCGTCTTCTCCGCCGTCAACCCGCTGCGCGAAGTCGGCCAGATACCGCACCATTCCGTTCCCATCGGCCGGCCCCTCTGGAACACGCAGCTGTACGTTCTGGACGAGGCACTGCGCCCCGTTGCCCCGGGAGTCAGCGGTGAGCTCTACATCGCCGGCGACGGCCTGGCCCGTGGCTACCTCAATCGCGCCGAACTGACCGCCGGCCGCTTCGTCGCGAACCCCTTCGGCGTACCGGGCGGCAGGATGTACCGCACGGGGGACGTGGTGCGCTGGCTCGCCGATGGCACCATGGACTTCATAGGCCGCGTCGACGACCAGGTAAAAGTACGCGGCTTCCGCATCGAACCCGGCGAGATCGAAGCAGTCCTGGCCGGCCACGCCCAGATCGGCCAGGCAGCGGTGATCCTCCGGGAGGACACCCCCGGCGACAAGCGACTCACGGCCTACGTGGTGCCGCTCGCGAGCACCGACCCCGCCGGCGTGAACACGGTGGCACTGCGTGCGTACGTCGCGGAGCGGCTCCCCGACTACATGGTGCCGTCGGCGTTCGTGGTGCTGGACACTCTCCCCCTGACCCTGAACGGGAAGTTGGACCGGCGGGCGCTGCCGGCCCCGGATTACACGCGGGGTGGTGCCGGGCGTGGGCCGCGTTCGCCGCGGGAGGGGATCTTGTGCGGGTTGTTCGCCGAGGTTCTGGGTGTGGAGTCGGTGTCGATTGATGACGGGTTCTTCGAGTTGGGTGGGCATTCGTTGTTGGCGACCCGGCTGGTGAGCCGGATCCGGACGGTCCTGGGGGTGGAGGTCAGTATCCGGTCGTTGTTCGAGGCTCCGACTGTGGCGGGGTTGGTGGGGCGGTTTGGTGAGGGTGGTCGGGTTCGGGAGTCGTTGGGGCGGCGGGTGCGGCCGGAGGTTCTTCCGGTGTCGTTCGCGCAGCGGCGTCTGTGGTTCCTGGGTCAGCTTGAGGGTGTGTCGGCGACGTACAACATCCCCCTCGCTCTGCGTCTGACGGGTGTGTTGGATGTGGGGGCGTTGCGGGGTGCGCTGGCGGATGTCGCGGGTCGGCACGAGAGTCTGCGCACCGTGTTCCGCCAGAGCGCTGACGGCCGGCCGAGCCAACTGGTCCTGGACGCGGTCACGGGCGTCCCCGAACTGCGTGTGGTGCCGGTGGCCACCGATCGTGTCGCTGCCGCAGTGGTGGAGGTGGCTTCGGCCGGGTTTGATCTGGAGCGGGATCTGCTGTGGCGGGTGCGTCTGCTGGAGGTCACCGATGTTCCTGGTGAGTGGGTGTTGGTGATGGTGGTCCATCACATTGCGGCGGACGGCTGGTCGATGGCCCCACTGGCGAGGGATCTTTCGCAGGCGTATGCGGCCCGTTGCGAGGGACATGCGCCGGGGTGGGAGGAGTTGCCGGTGCAGTATGCGGACTACACGTTGTGGCAGCGTGAGGTGCTGGGTGACGAGGGTGATCCGGACAGTGTGATCGCGGCCCAGGTCGCGTACTGGAAGCAGGCCTTGGCTGGTCTTCCGGAGCAGCTGGAGCTGCCGGTGGATTACCCGCGCCCTGCTGTCGCGTCGCATGAGGGTGCTTCGGTCGGGTTCCGTGTTCCGGCGGAGGTGCATGTCCGTCTGGTGGAGCTGTCCCGGTCGTGCGGGGCGAGTGTGTTCATGACGGTGCAGGCGGCGTTGGCGGTGCTGTTGTCGAAGGTGGGTGCGGGGGAGGACATTCCGATCGGGACGCCGGTGGCGGGTCGTTCCGATGACGCGCTTGATGATTTGGTCGGGTTCTTTGTGAACACGCTGGTTCTGCGGACCGACCTGTCGGGTGATCCGACGTTCCGGGACGTGGTCGAACGGGTTCGGGAGGCGGACCTGGCCGCGTTCACGCACGAGGACGTGCCGTTCGAGCGGTTGGTGGAGATCCTCAACCCGGCGCGCTCCATGGCCCGCCACCCTCTCTTTCAGGTCATGCTCACCTTCCAGAACGTCGCCAGGCCCGATCTCGACCTGCCTGGTCTGACCGTTCGTGGAGAACAGGTCGAAGGCGCGGTGGCCAAGTTCGATCTGTCTGTCAGCATGGGTGAACTCCGGGACGAGAACGGAGCACCCGCAGGACTGCAAGGGCAGTTGGACTACCGCACGGATCTGTTCGCGGAGACCACTGTCCAGAGTCTTGCGGATCGCCTGGTGCGCGTGCTGGAAGCCGCCGTTGCCGAGCCTGGTCGGTTGGTCAGCGAGATCGATGTCCTCGGTGTCGAGGAGCGTCGGCGGGTGTTGGTCGAGTGGAACGACACGGTCCGTGAGGTTCCGGATGCGACGTTGCCGGAGTTGTTCGAGGCGCAGGTGGCGCGTACTCCTGATGCCGTTGCTGTGGTGTGTGGTGGTGTCGAGCTGTCGTATGCGGAGTTGAACGCTCGGGCGAATCGTCTGGCTCGTCATCTGGTGGTGTGTGGTGCGGGTCCGGAGCGCTTGGTGGCGGTGGCGTTGCCGAGGTCGGTCGACCTTGTTGTGGCGTTGCTGGCGGTGTTGAAGAGCGGTTCGGGTTATGTGCCGGTGGATCCGGAGTATCCGGCGGACCGGATCGCTTACATACTTGCGGATGCCGAACCCGTTGTGGTTCTGACGGAAGCGGTTGCGGAGGCCTTGTTGCCCCGGGACAGCGGAGACCTGTCCGATGGTGATCGCTTGTGTTCGCTGCTGCCTGCGCACCCTGCGTATGTGATCTATACGTCGGGTTCGACGGGGCGGCCGAAGGGTGTGATGGTCGAGCACGGCAGCGTGGTGAACCTTGCTTCGTGGGCTGCTGAGGGGTTTGGTTCGGGGCGGCTGGAGGATGTCTGCGCGTCGACGTCGCTCAACTTCGATGTGTCGGTGTTCGAGATCATGGCTCCGCTGCTTGCCGGCGGCAGGGTCCACCTGATCCGGGATCTGCTTGCATTCGGCGAAGAGGCTGTCGGGGGGACCGGTCGGCCGTTGGTGAGCGGTGTGCCTTCGGTGTTCTCAAGTCTGCTGGATCGTGCGCCGGATGCGGATGCGGATGCGGCAACGGTTGTCATGGCGGGTGAGGCGATTTCGCCGATTGTTGCCAGGAAGGTCCGCTCGGCCTTTCCTGTGGCTCGCGTAGCGAACTGTTATGGGCCCACTGAGGCCACTGTCTATGCGACTTCGTGGTACACCGATGCCGAGCTGCCGGATGCGATTCCGATCGGGCGTCCGGTGTGGAATACGCGGGTGTATGTGCTGGATGGGGGGTTGTCGCCGGTTCCGGTGGGTGTGGCGGGTGAGTTGTATATCGCGGGTGCTGGTCTGGCTCGGGGGTATGTGGGGCGTCCGGGTTTGACGGCGGAGCGGTTTGTGGCGGATCCGTTTGCTGTGGTGGCGGGTTCGCGGATGTACCGGACCGGGGATGTGGTGCGGTGGTCGGTGGATGGGGTTTTGGAGTTTGTGGGGCGTGCTGATGCGCAGGTGAAGGTGCGGGGTTTCCGTATCGAGCCGGGTGAGATCGAGGCTGTTCTCGCTGGGCATGAGCAGGTTGTTCAGGCGGCGGTGGTTGTGCGGGAGGACTCTCCTGGTGACAAGCGTCTTGTCGCTTACGTCGTGTCTGCGGCGGTGGACTTCGATGCTGCTGTTCTGCGTCGGTATGTGGGCGAGCGGTTGCCGGATTACATGGTGCCCTCCGCCTTCGTCTCCCTTGATGCCCTGCCCCTGACCCTGAACGGGAAGTTGGATCGGCGGGCGTTGCCGGCCCCGGATTACACGCGGGGTGGTGCCGGGCGTGGGCCGCGTTCGCCGCGGGAGGGGATCTTGTGCGGTTTGTTTGCCGAGGTTCTGGGTGTGGAGTCGGTGTCGATTGATGACGGGTTCTTCGAGTTGGGTGGGCATTCGTTGTTGGCGACCCGGCTGGTGAGCCGGATCCGGTCGGTGTTCGGGGTGGAGGTGAGTATTCGGTCGTTGTTCGAGGCTCCGTCTGTGGCGGGGTTGGTGGGGCGGTTTGGTGAGGGTGGTCGGGTTCGGGAGTCGTTGGGGCGGCGGGTGCGGCCGGAGGTTCTTCCGGTGTCGTTCGCGCAGCGGCGTCTGTGGTTCCTGGGTCAGCTTGAGGGTGTGTCGGCGACGTACAACATCCCCCTTGCTCTGCGTCTGACCGGCGCTTTGGACGTGGAGGCGCTGCGGGGCGCGCTCGCGGACGTCGCCGGTCGGCACGAGAGTCTGCGGACGGTGTTCCCGCAGGTGGACGGGGAGCCGTGGCAGGAGATTCGGCGGGGTGCGGCGGGTGTTCCCGACATCGTCGTGGAGGCAGTGGTCACCGATCGTGTCGCTGCGGCAGTGGCGGGTGTGACGGGTGCCGGGTTTGATCTGGAGCGGGATCTGCCGTGGCGGGTGCGTCTGCTGGAGGTCACCGACGCCCCCGATGAGTGGGTGTTGGTGATGGTGGTCCATCACATTGCGGCGGACGGCTCGTCCATGACGCCACTGGCGAAGGATCTGTCCCAGGCGTACGCGGCCCGTTGCCAGGGACATGCGCCGGCATGGCAGGAGCTGCCGGTGCAGTACGCCGACTACACGCTTTGGCAGCGCGAGCTGCTCGGCAGCGAGGACGATCCGGACAGTGTGATCGCCGCCCAGATCGCCTACTGGAAGCAGGCGCTGGCTGAGGTGCCCCAGCAACTGGAGCTCCCCGTCGACTACCCGCGCCCCGCGATCGCATCGCACAAGGGTGCTTCCGTGGACGTGCACGTACCGGCCGAAGTGCACGCCCGTCTGGTGGAGCTGTCCCGGTCCTGCGGCGCGAGTGTGTTCATGACCGTGCAGGCCGCGTTGGCGGTGCTGCTGTCGAAGATGGGCGCCGGGCAGGACATCCCGATCGGGACGCCCGTCGAGGGCCGTATCGATGACGCGCTCGACGATCTCGTCGGGTTCTTCGTGAACACGCTCGTGCTGCGGACCGATCTTTCGGGCGATCCGACCTTCCGTGAAGTCCTCGAACAGGTCCGGGAAGCCGACCTGGCCGCGTTCGCTCACCAGGACGTGCCGTTCGAGCGGCTCACGGAGATCCTCAACCCGGCGCGTTCCATGGCCCGCCACCCTCTCTTCCAGGTCATGCTTACGGTCCAGAGCATCGCTGACCCGGAGCTTGCGCTGCCCGGGCTGAGCGTGCGGGCGGAACAGGTTCACGGGTCGGTGGCGAAGTTCGACCTGTCGTTGAGCCTGGGGGAGACCCACGACATCGACGGGAACCCCGCGGGTCTTGAGGGGCAGTTGGAGTATCGGACGGATCTGTTCGCCGAGAGAACCGTTCAGCACCTCGCGGACCGCCTGATACGCGTACTGCGAGCGGTTTTTGTCGATCCCGACCTGCGTGTCAGCGAGATCGAACTGCTGGGGCCCGATGAACGCGAGCAGATCCTGACCTCGTGGAACAGGAATGAGGTCGAAGTTCCGGACGCGTCGTTGCCGGAGCTGATCGAGGCGCAGGTGGTTCGCACTCCGGACGCGCTGGCCGTGGTCAGTGGTGGTGTCGAGCTGTCGTATGCGGAGTTGAACGCTCGGGCGAATCGTCTGGCTCGTCATCTGGTGGGGTGCGGTGCGGGTCCGGAGAGGCTCGTCGCCGTCGCTCTGCCGAGGTCGGTCGACCTTGTTGTGGCGTTGCTGGCGGTGTTGAAGAGCGGTTCGGGTTATGTGCCGGTGGATCCGGAGTATCCGGCGGACCGGATCGCCTACATGCTTGCGGATGCCGAACCCCTTGTGGTTCTGACGGAAGCGGTGACCGCGGATTTGCTGCCCCGGGACGGCGCCGCACGGTACTTGCTGCTCGATGATCCCGAAGTCCGGCGGGCCGTGGGTGGCCGGGACGGCGGAGACCTGTCCGATGGTGATCGGTTGTCTTCGGTGCTGTCTGCGCATCCGGCGTATGTGATTTATACGTCGGGTTCGACGGGTCGGCCGAAGGGTGTGGTGGTGTCGCATGGGGCGTTGGTGGGGTTTTTGGCGGCGGCGGGTGTGCGGTGTGGGTTGGATTCGTCCGACCGGTTGTTGGCGGTGACGACGGTTGCGTTTGATATTGCGGTGTTGGAGTTGTTTCTGCCGTTGGTCGGTGGTGCGTGTGTGGTGGTTGCGGGGCGGGAGGAGGTTCGGGATCCGTTTGTGCTGGGTGGGCTGGTGCGTGGGTCGGGTGTGTCGGTGATGCAGGCGACTCCGTCGTTGTGGCAGGTGTTGGTGGCGGAGGTTCCTGGGTCTGTGCGGGGTCTGCGGATGCTGGTGGGTGGTGAGGCGCTGCCTTCGGTGTTGGCGGAGGGTATGTGTGGGTTGGGTCGTGAGGTGGTGAATCTGTATGGGCCGACTGAGGCGACGGTGTGGGTGACGTCGTGTGTGGTGGGTGGTGGGTCTGGTGGTCTGTTGCCGCCGGCGATCGGTGATGCGTTCGCGAATACGCGGGTGTATGTGCTGGATGGGGGTTTGTCGCCGGTTCCGGTGGGTGTGGCGGGTGAGTTGTATGTGGCGGGTGTGCAGTTGGCTCGGGGGTATCTGGGGCGCGCGGGTTTGACGGCGGAGCGGTTCGTGGCGGATCCGTTTGCTGTGGTCGAGGGTTCGCGGATGTACCGCACCGGGGATGTGGTGCGGTGGTCGGCCGATGGGGTGCTGGAGTTTGTGGGGCGTGCTGATGCGCAGGTGAAGGTGCGGGGTTTCCGCATCGAGCCGGGCGAGATCGAAGCGGTCCTGGCGGAGCACGCGTCGGTCGCGCGGAGCGTGGTCGTGGTGCGGGAAGACACTCCGGGCGACAAGCGGCTCACCGCCTACGCGGTGCCCGTCGCCGGCGAAGCGGTACCGGCTGATCTGTTGCGTCGGCATGTGGCGGACCGGCTGCCGGATTACATGGTGCCCTCCGCGTTCGTCACCCTCGACGCGCTGCCGTTGACACCGAACGGGAAGCTCGACCGCAACGCCCTGCCGGCTCCCGAACACACCATGGACGAGTCGGGGCGGTCGCCGCGCTCGCCGCGGGAAGAGATCCTGTGCGGTCTGTTCGCCGAGGTCCTCGGCGTCGAGTCCGTGTCGATCGACGACGGTTTCTTCGACCTCGGCGGGCACTCGTTGCTGGCGACCCGGCTGGTGAGCCGGATCCGCACCGTCCTCGGGGTCGAGGTCGGCATCCGGTCCTTGTTCGAGGCTCCGACCGTTGCGGGGTTGGTGAACCGACTCGATGAAGGTGACCGGGTCCGTGAGCCGCTGGTACGGCGGGTGCGGCCGGAGGTTCTTCCGGTGTCGTTCGCCCAGCGCCGTCTGTGGTTTCTCGGCCAGCTCGAAGGCGTCTCGGCGACGTACAACATCCCCCTTGCTCTGCGTCTGACCGGCGTTTTGGACGTGGAGGCGCTGCGGGGCGCGCTGGCGGACGTCGCGGGTCGGCATGAGAGTCTGCGGACGGTGTTTCCGCAGGTGGACGGCGAGCCGCGGCAGCATGTCCTGGCGGGTGCCGAGACGGTCCCGGAGTGCGTCGTTGAGCGGGTCTCGGAAGCCGGAGTTCCGGCCGCTGTCGGGGCAGTGGTCACCGCCGGTTTCGATCTGGAGCGGGACCTACCGTGGCGGGTCCGGGTGCTGGATGTCACCGACGCCCCCGGCGAGTGTCTTCTGGTCATGGTGGTGCATCACATTGCGGCCGACGGCTGGTCGATGGTGCCGCTGGCGAAGGATCTGTCGCAGGCGTACGCGGCCCGTTGCCAGGGTGCTGCCCCGGAGTGGCGGCCGCTCGCGGTGCAGTACGCGGACTACACGATCTGGCAGCGCGAGGCCCTCGGTGAGGAGAACGACCCCGACAGCGTGATCGCCGCCCAGGTCGCCTACTGGAAGCAGGCCTTGGCCGGTCTTCCGGAAGAGCTGGAGCTGCCGGTCGACCACCCGCGCCCGCCGATCGCCTCGTACGAGGGTGCTTCGGTGGAGGTCCGTGTGCCGGCGGAGGTGCATGTCCGTCTGGTGGAGCTGTCGCGTTCCTGCGGGGCGAGTGTGTTCATGACGGTGCAGGCGGCGTTGGCGGTGCTGTTGTCGAAGATGGGCGCCGGGGAGGACATTCCGATCGGGACGCCGGTGGCGGGTCGTACCGATGACGCGCTCGATGATTTGGTCGGGTTCTTCGTGAACACGCTGGTTCTGCGGACCGACCTGTCGGGCGACCCGACGTTCCGGCAGGTGGTGGAGCGCGTCCGGGAAGCCGACCTCGCCGCGTACGCCCACCAGGACGTGCCGTTCGAGCGGCTCGTGGAGATCCTCAATCCCGCGCGTTCCATGGCCCGCCACCCGCTCTTCCAGGTCATGCTCGCCTTCCACAACAACGCGGAACCCGATCTCGACCTGCCCGGCATTCAGACGGAGGACCAGCCGGTGCACATCCCGGCGGCCCGATTCGACCTGTCCCTCAACCTCGCCGAGACTCATGGGCTCGACGGGATCCCGGCCGGCCTGCTGGGCGAGTTGGACTACCGCACCGATCTGTTCGAGCGCACCACCGTCGAGCAGCTCGCCGAGCGGCTGTCCCGGCTCCTCGAAACCGTCACGGGCGACCCCGACCAACCGATCCGTATGCTCGGTGTCCTCGGCGCGGACGAGCGACGGCGGATGCTCGTCGAGTGGAACGACACGGCTCACGAGATTCCCGAAGCAACGCTGCCGGAGCTGTTTCAGGCGCAGGTCGCACGCACGCCCGAGGCCCTCGCGCTGGTGGGCGGCGGAGTCGAGCTCACCTACGCCGAGTTGAACGTGCGCGTACGGCAGCTTGTGCGCGGCCTGGCCGCACACGGCATCGGGCGGGGCGACCGCGTGGCGCTCCTGTTGGACAGCTGGGTCGACCAGATCTGCATGACCCTCGCCCTCGCGCAGGTCGGAGCCGCGTACGTGCCCCTGGACCGGCGGAGCCCCGCCGCCCGATTGGAGCTGATCCTCGGCGACTCCCTGAGCACCGCCGTCGTGGTCGACCGGACGACCCGACCCTTGCTTCCGGACCGGTATCCGCCCAACGGTCTCGACACGTTGCAGGTCGAGGAGCTGCCCACACCGGGCCTGTCGACAGCGGCCGATATGGCGCCGACAGTGCGGCCTCTCGACCTGGCGTACGTGATGTTCACCTCCGGTTCCACCGGGCGCCCCAAGGGCGTGGCCATCACCCACCGCAACGTGGTCGCGCTCGTCTTCGACCAGTACTGGCAGCACACCGGCGAGGACCGTGTCCTCGTCCACTCGTCGCCGTCGTTCGACGCCTCCACCTACGAGGTGTGGGGCGGCCTCCTCAGCGGTGCCACCCTCGTGGCCTCGGGCACCGTGGCCGCGGACATCCCCGAACTCGCCCGCACCATGACGGCGGCCCGGGTCACCGTGGGTCTGCTCAACGAGGGCATCTTCCGGGCCCTGGCCGAGAGCGCACCCCAAAGCTTCGGCACCCTTCGCGACGTCTACGTCGGCGGTGACACGATCTCACCCTCCGCGGTGCGGAAAGTGCGGGACCACGCCCGAGGCATGCGGTTCACCAACAGCTACGGGCCGACCGAATCGACCCTGTGCGTCGCCCACCACACGCTTCCCGAGGGGAGCGACGACACCTCTCTCATCCCGATCGGCAGGCCGCTCGACAACACACGGCTGTACGTGCTCGACGAAGGGCTCCAGCCCGTGCCCTGCGGAGTGATCGGCGAGCTGTACGTCGCCGGTGAGGGCTTGGCCCGCGGCTACGTCGACCGCCCCGACCTGTCGGCGGAGCGGTTCGTGGCCGACCCGTTCGGTCCTTCCGGTACGCGCATGTACCGGACCGGCGACCGGGTGAAGTGGCGGCACGACGGCACCCTGGAGTTCGCCGGCCGCACCGACAGCCAGGTCAAGGTGCGCGGCTTCCGTATCGAGCCGGGTGAGATCGAGACGGTGCTGGAGTCGTTCCCGGACGTGGCCCAGGCCGTGGTCGTCGTCCGCGAGGACCGGCTGGGCGACAAGCGGCTCGTCGCCTACCTGGTCGCCGCCGCCGACGTGAAGGTCGATCCCGAACACCTGCGGGTCCGTCTTGCCGACGCTGTGCCCGACTACATGGTTCCAGCTGCCCTGGTGCGGCTCGATGCCCTTCCCCTCGGGCCGACGGGCAAGCTCGACCGGGCGGCACTGCCCGTACCCGACTACGCGGGCGGAGGCGGTCGGGCTCCCCGCACCGACAAGGAGCGCACCCTGTGCGCGGTCTTCGCCGACGTACTGGGGGTCGACGAGGTCTCCGCGGACGACAGTTTCTTCGCGATGGGCGGCGACAGCATCGTCTCCATCCAACTCGTCGCCAAGGCACGCGCGGCAGGGCTGATCGTCACACCGCGGCAGGTGTTCGAGCGGAAGACCGTCGAAGGACTCGCGGCGGTGGCGGTCGAGGTGGACGGGCGGACCGACGCGGCAGCGGACTCCGGCACCGGCGTGGTGCCACTGACACCGGTCATGCGGCAGCTCTGCGAACGCAGTGACGTCATCGACCGGTTCAGCCAGTCGATCATGCTCGTGACCCCGGGCGGCCTGCTCCGCGAGGACCTCACGGCCGCGCTGCAAGCAGTCATCGACCACCACGACCTCCTCAGGGCCCGCCTCGCCGCCTCTCCGGACGGAACGTGGGGGCTTGAGGTGCTGCCACCCGGCACGGTCACCGCCGCACCGGCTCTCTCCCGCGTCGAGGCCGGGGGGCTGGGGGAGCCGCGACTCCGGGAGCTGGCGGTCGAGCAGGGGGCCGAGGCGGGCAGCCGACTGGCCCCAACGGACGGCCGCATGCTGGACGTCGTCTGGCTCGACGCGGGACCGCACGCGTACGGCAGCCTGGTCATCACGCTCCACCACCTCGCCGTCGACGCCGTGTCCTGGCGCATCCTCGTGCCCGACCTCGTCTCTGCCTGGAAGGCCGTCGCCGAGGGCCGACAGCCGAGCCTCCAGCCCGTCTACACGTCCTTCCGCCGCTGGGCCGAACAGTCGACCGCCGAGGCGGAACGACGGATCGGCGAACTGCCCTTCTGGGAGCGGCTCACCGCGGACACCGAGCCGCCTTTGAGTACGCTGCAAGGCGCCCTCGAACCCGCACGCGACACGTGGGGCACCGCCGAGAACCTCAGCGTGACACTCCCGGCGGAACTGACGGGGCCGCTGCTGACCACATTGCCCGAGGCCTTCAACTGCGCACCGGACAGCGTCCTGCTCGCAGCCCTCATGCTGGCCGTCGACCGCCGCACGGCACGGCACGGCGGATCCACGCCGCCGTTCCTCGTCGACGTGGAGCGCCACGGACGGCAGACGATGAGCCCCGACCTCGACGTGTCCCGGACGGTGGGCTGGTTCACCAGCGTCGCGCCCGTCCGCCTCCACATGCAGGACGTTGATGGTGGGCGCGGGGCGGAGGACGGCCTCAAGTACGTGAAGGAGCAGCTGCGGGCAGCTCCGGACAACGGCTACGGCTACGGCCTGCTCAGGTACCTCAACCCGGCGGCCGTCGACCGCCTCGCCGCCCTCCCCGCCGCCCACATCCTCTTCAACTACCTGGGACGCATCCCGGCGCCGACCGGCCACAACGCCACGGAGCCACAACCCTGGTCGGTCATCGACGACGGAGAAGTCGGCGGCGGCGCCGACCCGGACATGCCCATGACCCACGCCCTCACGGTCAACGCCGTGGCCCGCGACACCACCAACGGACCCGAGCTGCTCACCACTTGGGCCTGGCCCGGCCGCCGCCTGTCGACGGCCGTCGAGGTCCGGGAACTCTCCGACGCGTATACGCAGGCCCTGACCGACCTGGCCGCACTGGTCGATTCCCCCAGCATCGGCGGGCTGACCCCGTCCGACGTGCCCCTCCTGGGGCTGAGCCAAGACGAAATCGACGAGTTCGAGTTCGCCGAGTTCGAAGACTGAACGGAAGGATTTGAGATGAAGCGGTCCCGAATTGAAGACATCCTTCCGTTGTCGCCTCTTCAGGAGGGGCTCCTCTTCCACGCGCAGTTCGATGACGAAGCCGCGGACACCTACGTCGTCCAGCTCGTCATCTCCCTGCGTGGCACGGTCGACGGAGCGGCACTGCGCACGGCGGTGAACGAGGTGCTGACCCGTCACGCCAACCTCCGGGTGGGCATACAGCATCGCAAGACGGGGCAGCCCGTACAGCTGGTGATGCGAGACGTCGAAGTCCCCTGGCAAGACATCGACCTCACCCACCTTGCGCACGAGCAGCGCGCAGCCGAACTCGAACGCCTCCTCACCGAGGACCGCGGGCGCCGGTTCGACCTGAGCCAGGCCCCGCTGATCCGGTGCGCCCTCGTCCGGATGGCCGAGGACGACTACCGGTTCGTCTGGGCCAACCACCACATCCTGCTCGACGGATGGTCGAACGCGGTCCTGTTCCAGGAGCTGTTCAGGCTCTACCAGAGCCGGGGCGAAGCCCGCCTCACGCCGGTCACCCCGTACCGCGACTACCTCGCCTGGACCGCACGGCAGAACGGCGAGAGTGCGCGCGAGGCATGGGCGGCCGCGCTCGACGGGCTCCAGGACTCCACCCACCTCGTACCCCACCCGGGCACGAGCCCGGCCCAGTCGTTCCCGCGACGCGCCACCTTCACGGTCGACGAACGCCTGACAGACGCTCTCGCCGAACTGGCACGCACCCGGAACCTCACCTTCAACACGCTGATGCAGGGAGCCTGGGGCATCCTGCTGGGACGCCTCACCGGCTCGGAGGACGTGGTCTTCGGCATCACCGTCTCCGGACGCCCCCCGGAGCTCCCTGGCATCGAGACCATGGTCGGGCTGTTCATCAACACCCTGCCGGTCCGCGTCCGACTCGACCCGGCTCGCTCCGTCGTCGAGGCTCTTGCCGGACTTCAGGACGAGCAGGCACGTCTGATGCCCCACCAGCACCTCGGGCTCGCCGAAATCCAGAAGGCCGCAGGGCGGACCGACCTCTTCGACACCGTGGTCGTGTTCGAGAACTACCCGGTGGACGAGGCCGCGTCCGAGGGACTCGGTGCGGACCTCCAGGTCGCCGACGTCATGGGCCGCGACGCGACGCACTATCCGCTGAGCCTCATGGTCCTCCCCGGACATGAGCTCGTCCTGAACCTCGACTACCGCGAGGACGCCTTCGACCGGGCGGCCGTCGAACAGCTCGCGGCACGCCTCGTCCGACTCCTCGAAGCCATCGTCGCCGCACCGGACACTCCGATCCGCGACCTCGACCTGCTCGACCCGGCCGAACGGGAGCAGCTCCTCGCCCTGGGCAACGGCGCCGACGTCCAACCGCCACACACCACCGTGCCTGACCTCTTCCGGGCGCAGGTGCGCGCCACCCCGGACGCCGTCGCCCTCACAGGCGGCGGAACGGAGCTCACGTACGCCGAGCTGGACGCCAGGGCGGGCGCACTTGCCCACGAACTCGTCGCCATGGGCGCGGGACCGGAACAGGCCGTCGCGGTGTGGATGGAGCGCTCCACCGACCTCGTGGTCGCGCTGCTGGCCGTGCTCAAGACCGGCGCGTTCTACGTACCGCTGCACGACGGCTACCCGGCGGAGCGCCGCCGGATCGTCGTCGACGACTGCGGCGCCCGGCTGCTGCTGACGGACCGGCCGCGGGATGCGGCCGCGTTTGCGGGCGCGGCAGTCGTCGTCCATGCGGTGGACGGTGCTGCGATAGCGGCCGGCGAGGCCGGAAACGGTTCTGAGCCCCCCGCCTCGGGCGCCCGCGCCGGTGCCGGCGCTCGTACGGAGGGCGACGGCCTGGCTTACGTGATGTACACGTCAGGCTCCACGGGCGAGCCCAAGGGCGTCGCCGTCACGCACCGGGCCATCGTCGATCTGGCCCGTGACCCGTCCTGGAAGAGCGGCCCCGAGGACCGAGTCCTCTTCCACGCACCACACGCCTTCGACATCTCCGACTACGAACTGTGGGTTCCGCTGCTCTCCGGGGCGCGGGTCGTCGTCGCCCCGACGCAGCCGATCGACTCGGTGGCCCTCAGGACGCTCCTGACCCGGGAAAGGATCACCTCCGTACACCTGACCGCCGGGCTCTTCCGCGTGATCGCCGAACAGGACGCGGACTGTTTCTCCGGAGTTCGTGAGGTGTTGACGGGTGGTGATGTGGTGTCGCCGGTGGCGGTGCGGAGGGTGGTGGAGGCGTGTCCGGGCACGGTGGTGCGGGTGTTGTACGGGCCGACGGAGATCACCTTGTGTGCGACGCAGTTCGAGGTTCCGGTGGGTGCGGTCGTGGGTGGTTCGGTGCCGATCGGTCGGCCGATGGACAACACGCGGGTGTATGTGCTGGATGGGGGTTTGTCGCCGGTTCCGGTGGGTGTGGCGGGTGAGTTGTATGTCGCTGGGACGGGTGTGGCCCGGGGGTATGTGGGGCGTCCGGGGTTGACGGCGGAGCGGTTTGTGGCGGATCCGTTTGCTGTGGTGGCGGGTTCGCGGATGTATCGGACCGGTGATGTGGTGCGGTGGTCGGTGGATGGGGTTTTGGAGTTTGTGGGGCGTGCTGATGCGCAGGTGAAGGTGCGGGGTTTCCGTATCGAGCCGGGCGAGATCGAGGCGGTGCTGGCGGAGCACGTGCTGGTGGCGCAGAGCGCGGTGGTGGTGCGTGAGGACTCTCCGGGTGACAAGCGGCTCACCGCCTACGTGGTGCCCGCCGCGGGAACCGTGGCGGATCCGGCCGTGCTGCGCGGGTTCGTCGCGCAGCGGTTGCCGGACTACATGGTCCCCTCCGCCATCGTCCCCCTTGACGCACTGCCCCTCACACCGAACGGGAAACTCGACCGGAACGCCCTGCCGGCCCCGGAAGTCGTCTCCGGCACCACGCACAAGGGACCGCGCACGCCGCAGGAAGAGATCCTCTGCAAACTGTTCGCCGAAGTCCTCGGTGTCGACGCCGTGTCGATCGATGACGGCTTCTTCGAGCTGGGCGGCGACAGCATCCTGTCGATCCAGCTGGTGGCGCGAGCGCGGGCCGCCGGCCTGGCCCTCTCCGCACGGGACGTGTTCGAGCGTAAGACGGTGGCCGCTCTTGCTGTCCGTTCCCGTGCCGCCGATCCCGATGCGGGTGGATTCACGCCCTCCGATCTTCCGCTGGTTTCTCTGAATCAGGTGGAGATCGGGGTGGTGGAGCGGCGGTGGAGGGGGATCTCGGATGTGCTTCCGTTGG
>NZ_JBEOUD010000038.1:0-82706 GCF_040303865.1 Streptomyces sp. NPDC094034
TCGTCCGACAGGATCAACTCGGCCTTCGGCCGCCCAGTACGCGCCACCCCACAACCCTACACATCTGAACAGAATTCCAGACTCAGAAGACTAGGGCGTGTTGCGAAAGTCCCGCCTGCCTGGCGACGCCTGTCACGCACGCTCGCGGCGTTGTCGGGATCACCCCAGTACGTCCAGTACTGGGGAGACCCTCCGCCTTGCGATCGCACGCACCAGACGCCGCCAGGCCCGCCCTCCGGGCGGACGGCGCTACTTTCGCAACACGCCCTAGTACTCGCAGCCGCCGGCAACGCCGTACGTCGCTCACCCCGCGCGCGAACCTGCAACACAGGGAGTGCCGCCAGCTCAGTGCGCCCTCTTCGCACACTGCCACCACGCCTCCGCAGGTTCAGCGACGGCAGCGGATCGAGCGGAATCCGACCGCGCGCCGACTTCACCGTCATATCGCCCTCGCGTGTGAGCCTGGGATCACTCGGGTGCTCGGTGAGCCGGGCCCACTCGATCCGCATGTACGGCCGCAAGGGAAGGCTGTCGAGCTTGCGCAGCAGCGCATTCTCATCAGGAGCGCGCCAGATGCCCGCGTTCGCCCATCGTCCCTCGATCCGCCAGAGCGCATAGATGCTGCCGTCGGCCGCCAGCTCGCGGGCACGCCGGGCTTCCTCGGCGCGGAGCTCGTCCAGCGTGGCGGTGTCGAGATCGCCGGTGTCGATCTCGACATTGACGAGGAACTCGACGAGGCCGGTCACTTTCCCACTGCCTTGCGAGCAGCCGCCGCAATCGACTCCGCGTTGGGCAGGAGAAGCTCCTGCAGGGCGGGAGCGGAGGGCATCCGCACATCGGGCGTCCCCACGCGTACCACTGGATGCCGCAGCTGATCGAAGTGGTTCTCGGTGATCATCGCCGTGACTTCGGCCCCGAACCCCCCGTGAAGGAACGCCTCGTGTGCGACCACGACCCGTCCACCGGACTGGCTGACGGCGCGAGCGATCGCCGCCTCGTCCAGCGGGCGCACCCAGCGCAGGTCCAGAACCGTCGCCTGCACCCCCTCGGCCTGAAGCTGCTGGGCCGCGCGGAGAGCCGGCGCGACCATCGAGCCCCACGTGATGATGGCAACGTCGTGTCCGTCGCGGTGGAACCGGGCCCCGGCGGCGATCTCCGACGGTCCTTCGAACCGCACGAGTCCGGAGTCCTGGTACATCGACCGGTGTTCGATGAGTACGACCGGGTCAGGATCCTCGATCGCCGCGAGCGTCATCGAGTAGGCGTCCTGAGGTGTGGCGGGCAGGCCGACCTTGATGCCGGGGACATGCGCGAGGATCGCCTCAACACTCTGGGAGTGCTGCGCGCAGGAACCGGGCGTGACTCCCTGCTGCATCCGGACAACCAGCGGCGCCGATACCTTGCCGCGGTTGATGTACCGCACGTTGGACGCCTGGTTGACGATCTGATCGAGCGCGACGAAGACGAAGTCAGCCCACATGATCTCGACCACGGGGCGCATGCCCTCCATCGCGGCACCGACCGCCGAACCGAGGATGGCAGCCTCGGCGATCGGCGTGTCGAAGACCCGCTCCTCACCGAACTCCTTCTGGAGTTTGCGGGTCACCCCGAAGATCCCGCCGGCGACACCGACGTCCTCGCCGTACAGGAGCACCTCGGAGCGGCGCGCCATGGCGTCCTTCAACGCCTCGTTGACCGCCCTGAAGTACGTCACTTCCTTGGGCTCGACAGCAGCGCGCGTAGTGGGGCGCGGCAGGTCGGGTGCGTAGAGATGCTCCAGAGCGTCTTCGCCCGTCGGCGCCGGCGCCTGCCGGGTACGCTCGGCGAGCTCGGAGATCTGCTCGGCCACCTCCGCCTCGACCTGCTCGACCTCGGCGCCCGAGAGCCCCTCGAGTTCGCGGAACCGCTTCAGCGGGTCGGCGGCCTCCGCCTCCTCGATGTCCTGGGCGGGACGGTAGTGCTGCACATCCTTGTTGTAATGACCGGACAGCCGCGCCGTCTTGAACTCGACGAATACCGGACCGCGACCATCCCGGCACACGGCTGCGGCTTCCGCCACGGCCTCGCATACGGCGACGGGGTCGTTGCCATCGACGATGTGAGCCTCGATGCCAAGCCCCTGGGCCCTGGTCGCGAGGTGCTCACCGCGCGTCGTCGTAGTGATCGGGGTCATCTCCGACCAGCCGTTGTTCTCGCAGACGAAGATCACAGGGAGGTTCTTCGCCGCCGCGAACACCATCGCCTCGGTCGTCGCCCCTTGGTTCATGGCTCCATCGCCGAGCGAGGTGAGGACGACCTTTCCGTCGCCGCGGATCTGTGAGGCCATCGCGACACCATCGGCGATGGGCAGGCCCGCACCGATGATGGAGTTCTCCCCCAGGAAGCCGACCTCGGGTGCGCTCAGCAGTGGCGAGCCCGAACGGCCGCCATTGGTGCCCTCGGCCCGCTGGGCGATCTCGGCCATGACCGCGAAGGGATCGGCCCCCGCCGCGAGCGCCCAGCCGTGTCCGCGGTAGGTCGACAGCACGCGGTCGCCCTCCTTCAACGCGGCCACGGCGCCGACCGGGATCGCCTCCTGTCCCAGGCAGAGGTGGATGGACCCGGCAACGTGCCCTTCCCGCCCCAGTTCGAGGACCTTCTCCTCGAACCTCCGAATGAAGGCCATACGCCGATACAGCTCAAGCGGCTTGATCACGATCGCCCCTTCTTTCACTTGCCCACGGACGCGGTGTACACCGCACGCAGACCGTTCGGGTTTCAATACTATGAACGTTCTATTCATTTAGTTCAAGTCATCGGAGTCGGGATTCGCAGCCTTTACCCGTTCGGCAAGCGAACAGCCCGCGGCGTCAGTCCGAAGCGACGCGGACGTCGCGCACGCTGCGCACCGAGTAGCCCTCGCCGTCGGTGAGTTCCGCGACGATCTGGTGCTCGCCGTCGGGGATCACCGTCGTCAGGCCGAAGTGCTGCCGTTCCTGGCCCAACGCCGGGATGCGGATGGTGCGCCGTTGCTCGCTGACCAACTCGCCCGAATCAGCGTCCCGGACGCGTACGACCAGGTCCCCGTTCCAGTCGTCGGGCAGGTCGTTGATGGCGGCCACCGGGATCTCGTGGAGGATGCCGCCGCGGAGTCGGCGATCCCACACATCGACCATGAGGGCAACCGGCGCGAACGCGTCGCGTACGTACCGGAGGAAGTGAGGCTCGTAGTCCAGGGATTCGACATCGGTGAAGGCATCGGCGGTCGAAACCCGGTCATGGGAACTCGACAGCGCACAGAACAGCAGCAGACCTGCCAGTGTGCGGTTGCACCGGAAGAACTCGGTTTCCGCGGCCGTGAGGCGCGCACGCGTGTAGCGGCGTTCGTCGGCGGTCGCGGCCGGCCAGCCGTCCAGCGATTCATAGATCGGCTCGGTGAGGCGCGTGGGCTTGCCGTCGCGGGTGAGCCACAGCCAGCCATACTCCTCCAGCAGCACGGCGTTGCCGACGGTGTTGACCGGCACGCCGTCGAAGTCCTTGTTCGGCGTGCGCAGATGCGGCAGCAGCTCCTGCGGTGCGCCGCCGAGTGGATAACCGATCGCGGTCTTGCGCATCCCCGACAGCATTCCGATGCCGGCGGGCTCTTTGCGCATCGCGGCGTTCCATTGCAGGTACCAGTGCGCGACGTAGGGGTCCGCGTCGGTAGGGGGGCCACTCCAGCCGTCGCCCCAGGGCCGATGCTGCGGGTCAAGCTCGCGGATTCGCTCGACGAGGATTCGGGTCTCCGGGGACCTCCCCTCGCAGTTGCTGACCCACATCACGACCGACGGGTGATTGCAGTGCCCCTCGACCCACTCGGAGAATTCGGTCTCAAGCGCGTCGGCGGTCAGCACCGCCGGCCATGGGACCCTCGCCGGTTCGGTCGTGCGCGGCTGTCCTTCGGTGATGCTGCGCAGTCCGTGGCCTCGCACGCTCGGGTCGAGGGCGCGAGCGGCTTCGACGGCGGGTGCGTCGTCGGAGAGGTCGATGTAGAAGAGCGGGAACTCGTCGATGACGAGCAGGCCCTCCTCGTCGGCGATGTCGTACCAGAAGTCGGGCGGGAACCCGATGGCGTAGCGGATGGTGTTCCAGTGCATGGCCTTGAACTGGCGATGCAGCCTACGCACCCACGTGGGATCCCACGGCCTGCCGCCCCGGTCTGGATCTTCGAAGAATCGGAACATCGCGGCTGCCGATCCGCGCATGGGATACCGCTGCCCGTTGAGCAGCGCATACCCGGATGCCCTGTCGAAGACGAACGACCGCATGCCGAACCTGACGCTGCACGAATCGGCAGGGGTACTGAGGTCCAGCACATACAGGAACGGATCCTCGGGACTCCACAGCCGCGGCGACTCCAGCGCCACCTCCAACTCCACCTCGCGGCTCTCGTGCGGCGCGAGCGAGAGTTCACCGCTGTTCGTGCTGCCGCGCTCGTCGCCGGAGGCCGCCTCTCGAACCACGGCAGCCAGCGTGAACACGGCCGGCTCGTCTCCGGCGCGGAGCCGAGCGAGCACCCGCACCGACCCGGCGTCCAGGTCCGGCGCGGTCTTGACCACGTCGATGTACGGATACTCGGCGAGGACCAGTTCAACCGAGTCGTAGATGCCGGGAACAGCAAGGTACGCCTCTATGTCACGTCCGTCGGGCACCGGTGTCGGCTCCTCGTCGCGCCACGGTCCGAGCCGCACGAGTAGTTCGTTGCGACCGCGCTGGAGCGCGCCGGTGAGATCGAACTCGCCCACGGTGTGGTTGGGGCGGTGCTCGCCGATCTCCACGCCGTTGAGGATCACCTTCGTGCCGTAGCGCGCCTTGCCGATCTGTAGAAGGTTCAGCGGCGCGGGCTCTCGGTCGAGGTCGAACTCACGTCGCATCCAGAAGGCCTCGCGCAGGCTGCTCTGCAGCCCGACCTCCGCGAAGGAGGGGGAGGCCATGTCGAGCAGACCCGGCACCGGCACGGTGTGGTCGAACGCCTCCGGGGCCTTTCCGAGGCTTCCTTCGGCCGCCGTCCAGGCGCCGTCGAGATTGATGATGCTGCGCATACCTCACGCGCTCCTCTCCACGCGAGCCGGCGTAGCGAAGCTGCGCACACGTCTCGCGATTTGTCGTTGACGCCATGTGGTCGCGGTAGAACGGCTCGGTCGAGCCCGCGGTTCGACGCAATGTCCGGTCATCGGCGGCGCAGAGCCTTCGGAGCATGGGTGCCCACATATGAACGTCCGTCTGCACCGCTCTCGTCGCACGATCGGCACCAGTGTTGAGACCATAGCCGAAGAAACAAGATAGTGATAGAGGTTTTCAAATCATGAAATGAAAGTTGCCAGGGAAGGATCCCATGACGGCCTTGCGCTGCCAGCCGGGCAACGTCCGGGACCACCAACGGCAAAGGGCCGCCCGGGCATCACGACCGGGCGGCCCCATCGAGGCGCAAGGAGTCCTCTGGTGCTGTGACCGGAAACGTTCACCGGCTCGCGACGCCCGGCACGGCACCTCGCCGCGTTATCGGAGTCGCGCGAGTACGCCCAGTACGAGCGCGATCCTCCGCCTTGCGATGCACCGCACCGGACGCCGCGAGCCCCCGGCAAACCCTTCCGGCCACAGCACTAGACAGCCGATGCCGCCTCCCGCAGCGCCGCGACCAGTACATCCTCAGTGGCGTCGAACCGCTGACTGGGAGCGGACAGGGTGATGCAGGCGGCGACCACGTCGTCGCGCCTCAGCGGGACGCTGACGCAGGTGACGCCCTCCTGGAACTCTTCGCGGTCGTACGCGAGACCCGCCTGTCGGATGGCCTCGAACTCGGCGAGCAGATCGGCCTTCCTCGTGATCGTGTGCTCGGTCACCTGCCGAAGGCGGATCCTGTCGAGCACGGCGGCCCGAACCTCCTGCGGCGCGAACGCGAGGAGCAGCTTGCCGCTCGCACGGGCATGCACGTCCTTGTCGAACCCGACGTCCAGCCCGACGACTCGCACGGCATGCGCGCCCTCGACCTTGTCGAGCACCTGAACCCCGCCGTTGCGCCACACGCCCAAGTACGCGGCTTCTCCGGTCTTGCGCGCCACCGAGTGCAGTGCCTTGCGGTACTCCGGTGGCACCCAGCCGGCTCGCTGGTAGGCATCGGCGATGACGGCGGCCTTCGGGCCGAGGCGGAATACACGGGACTCGTCTTTGACGAGCATGCCTTCGGCCCAGAGCGTAGTGAGCAAGTGATGGGTCGTAGCCGGCGACAGTCCGGCCCGGTCGGCCAGGTGCTTGGCCGTCTCGCCGTCGGGGCTCTCGGCGATGGCCAGCAACAGCCCGACCGCCCGGCTGACGGACTGAATACGAGTCTGGCTCCGGGGCTCGTCGAGCGGTCCTTGATCAGTCATACTCTTAAATCTAGCGTTCACCATTTGATGCTGGCGATGCCGGACCGGTTCCCATGCACGTCGTGCGGCGGCGTTGACTCTGCCTCGTTGCTCGCCATCAGCCAGACTGAGCGGGCGTGCGCGGGGGCTGGACCAGTTCCACGATGTGTTCATCAGGGTCGCGGAGATACACCACGAGGGCGCCGGCGTTGATTCCGCGGTCGAGTTCGACGGGGTCACTGAATCGCCGTCCGCCGGCCGCCTCAAGTCGCGCGAGGAGCGTCCGAAGGTCGTCGCAGGTCACCGCGACGTGCCCGCCGCCGGGATCACGCGGCAGCAGCTTCTTGGGCTCGCCGTACGGGGAAACGTATTGCAGCAGCTCGATGAAGTCGTCGCTGCCGGGGAATCGCAGGTGCGCCTGATGTACGTGCGCGCCGGGTTCCTGCGTGACGACTTCGATATAGCCGCGGTCCTGTGACTGCCGGGCCACGAGTTCGAGCCCGAGGGCGTCCTGCCAGAACTTGAGCGACCGACCGATGTCGCTCACGGTGAGCCCGCAGTGGCGGAATGTTGCCGTCATGACCGTGCACTCCCGTCGCGGCTCATGCCGCATCGATGCGGACGACGGATACGGCATCGCGGCGGAGCCGTTCCCAGTCCAAGTGGATGCCGACACCGGGCCTGCGGTCCACGACCGCCTCGCCGGCTTCGATCTCGATCTCTCCGTCGAAGTAGCGGTCGATGGGGTCCGAGCCGCTCGCCGACGAGATGTGCTCGACACTGGTGACGATCGGGTAGGCACAGGCCAACTGGGTGGCGACGGCGGTGAACACATGGGGGATGACGTCGACCCCGCGCAGGCTCGCCGCCTCGATCCCGCTGAGCGCCGCACGGATCCCGCCGCATGTCGTCGGATCGACCCGGAGCACCGAGACGCTCTCCAGGAGGTCGAGGTACTGCACCGGATCGACGACATCCTCGCCGGCAGCCAATTCGATCCCGGTGCCGCGGTGCAGCTCGCGAAGTCTGCGCCATTCGATGGGCGCAAAGGGGTCCTCGAGCACAGCAACGCCTACGTCCTCCAGCAGCCGGGCGGTCCGGATGGCCTCGGGCAGTGTCGCGAGACTGTAATGCGCGTCCACTGCCAGCCGTGTCTCGGGCCTGAGCGCGTCGCGGGCACGGCTGAGGAACGCGATCGACTTCGGCGAACCAAGGTCGCCCACCATGAGTTTGATCTGCCGGTGACCACACCGTTCCAGTTCGGTCACCTCCTCGATGACGGACTCGTCACCACGTACGTCGCGGAAATAGCCGGCAACGGGCATCACCGGGACCCGGTCGCGGGTGGCGCCGAGCAGGTCGCCCAGCGGGGCACCGGCGCGCTTCGCGGCAAGGTCCCACAGCGCGATGTCGGCGAGGCTTGCCGCCCGGACGAGCAACGGCCGCACGGCCGGGCTCGCCGACAGGATCCGCTGGAGGGTTCCCTGCCGGTCACCGACCCTCGTGCCGGCCACCAGGCGGAGCATGGACTTGAGCGTGGCCGCGAGGGGTGTGCCCCGGGTGTACCCGAAGGCGAAGCCTTCTGCGCCCGTGTCGTCGACGAGCCTCAGGGCTACGTAGTCACGAGTGGCATAGACGGCGTCACCAAGCCGTACTGGGGCGGGGAGCGTAAGTGAGCAGCCGATGATCTCTGCGAGCGCTACGCGATGCCCGACGTCCCCATTGATAACTGTTATTGCGCTCTCGCCTCGCGCGGATTGCAGCGTCATAGCTTGGCTCCATGTTGGAGGGGGGCGAGGGGGACCAGGTTCGGTCTGGTCCCCCTGCGGACCCGAGCCGGGCTTCAGTCGTTCGAGGCGCCCAGTTTCTGGAACATCTCGGCCACTCGGTGGAAGGACTCCTTGCGTTCCCACGGTTGGTTGTCCTGCGCTCGGGGGTCCTCCGGCGGGTAGAACCGCACGAGTGCGTACGAACCCAGGTCGAGATCCCGCGGTCCCTCTCCGCGGGGCCGGCTGATCTGGGAGAAGATGAAGACGAATGCCGCGTGGACGTCGTGTTCCTCGTAAAAGGTGAGCTGGCGCTCGATGTAGTCGGCCTGCTCACGCTCGCTGCGCGTGGGGACGGTGCCGTTCTGCCACACGGCGGAGCCGTCGGGGAGTACGTCCTCCACGACCCGCCAGCCCCGGGCGCCCAGGTCCGCCGCGCCAACGTAGGTGCAGCTCCCGAACTCCGGCACGATCACCGGGTTTCCGTACGAGCGGTAGTATTCGAGCCCGGCGAGGTACTCTTCGTCGCTCTGGCGCTCCCGGTAGAAGTTCGGGCCGGTGAGGTCGAAGATCGTCCAGTCGACGTCTTCGAAGGACGCGGCGGAGTACGTGACCGGTCCGTGGAACGACTCCCGTACGGTGGCCGCGAGTTCGCGCAGAGCGTCGTTGAGCCGGCTGTGCGGCTCGCTGAGATCGTCGTGCAGTCCTTGCGGTGTCAGCGGCAGCGCGCCGCCCTCGAAGTAGCCCTTCGCCCACGCACTGCGCTCGAAGATGTCCGATCCGGGGTACACGCCGTCGCAGAAGATCGAGTACTCGCAGTTGGTGATGAACACGATGTCCGCGCCGTCCTGGCGGAGCTGCTCCGCCAGCGCCGCAGCCTCGGCGACGTACTGCTTGGAGGCCGCGAGGTCGACGTTCATCTTCCACGGCGAGAAGAAGACAGCGAGTCCTTCAGCGATCGCCGCCCGGCTCGCGAGCATCAGTCGGTCGAGGTCTTCCCCCTCGACGCGCACCGCGTTCGCGTGCAGGTCGTGCGCGATGACCCGCATGTCATTGCGGACCACGTCCGGCACGAAGGGCTCGACGGACGATGGGTCCTCCCCCAACACCCGATAGCCGACGTCGTAGACGACTCCGTAGTACTTCATGATCTGGCCTTCCTCTGTGGTGGGCATTCATTTCAGCTGTGGCGTCTGCGGACGGGAGGTGGAACGACACCCTGCGGCCACGGCCCGCGCACGGTGAGTGCTCCGTCGACGAGGAGCGTGGTACCGCTTACGTAGCTGGCGGCAGGTGAAGCCAGGAAGGCGATCGCCCTGGCGACTTCGGCGGGCTCGGCCAACCGCTCGAACGGGCTGAGCTTTTCGAGCGTGCTGACGTCAAGCCGACCGGCATCGATCGCTGTGGCGATCATGGGTGTCTTCACCCAACCAGGAGCGACGGCGTTGATCCGGATTCCGGACGGAGCCCACTCCACCGCCAGGGTCCGTACGATCGCCTCGATACCGCCCTTGGCCGCGGTGTAGGAGAGACGGTGCGGCGTACCCATGTGTGCCGCCACCGAAGAGATGGCGACGATCGCCGGCTCGGCGGCCTCGCACAGATACGGGAAGGCCGCACGCACACAGCGGATCGTGCCGACCAGGTGGATGTCGAGCATCCGAAGCAGCGCATCGTCCGCAAGCGTGTCTGACGGCGACGGGTCGATGACGCCGGCGCACGGGATCACGGCGTCGAGCCGATCCCAGCGCTCGGCCGCGTCGCGCGTCGCTGCTTCCACCGACGAAGTGCTGGTGACATCCACGCCGACGGAATGGGCTGTTGTTCCCGTCTTTCCTCTTCGGGTGGCGACGCGCTCGGCGCCCTCGGTGTCCCGGTCGGCCACGACCACGCGCCACCCCTGCTGCGCCAGCTCATCGGCCGTCGCCTCACCGATCCCGCTCGCGCCGCCGATGACCAGGGCGACAGGTCCTGCGTTTTCTCCTGCCATGTGTCTGTCCTCTGTTGAAGTTCAAGCTGGGTTTGCAGCGGATCAGGTGTGGGCCCGCGGCCCACAGCTTGCTGCTGCCGCAGCCATCTGTGGCCGCTCAGGCCATGACGCCGAGGGAAGCCCCCGCGCCCACGACTTCCGCGGCGTACCGTCCGGCGGTCCAGCCGCCGTCGACCGTGATCTCTGTGCCGGTGAGGTAGGAAGCGCGGTCCGAGGCGGCGAACGCGATGGCGTCCGCGATGTCGGAGGCATAACCGATCCGGCCAAGGGCGAGGACCCGGTTGAAGGGGGCTTCCGGCGCGTCCGGGCCGCTCATCGGTGTCGCGATGGTGCCAGGGCGTACCACGCACACGCGTACGCCCTTCGGGCCCAACTCCATCGCCGCGACCTTCGACATTGCCGCGATACCACCCTTGGTCGCCGCGTAGACGCCGAGCGTCTCGACTGGTGTTGTCGCCACGACGGAGCCGACATTGACGATGACGCCGCCCCCGGTCTCGGGCATCTCGCGGCCTGCCGTGCGCATGCCGAGGAATGGGCCGCGGAAGTTGACGTCGACGACGCGCTCAAAGTCCTCGTCCGTTGTGTCGGCGATCGACCCACAAGGCATCACCCCGGCGTTGTTCACCAGAATATTCACGGGGCCGAAGGCGCTTCGCGCGGCGGCGAAGGCCCCATTCCACTGCGCTCGCTCCGTCACATCCAGGTTGATCGCGATGGCCGCGTCGCCGATCTCCGAGGCAATCACCGCGGCCTCGGCGAAACGGACGTCGGCACAGACGACCTGCGCGCCCAGTGAGGCCAGTCGGCGGGCGGTCGCCTCGCCGATGCCTCCCGCGGCTCCGGTGACGAGCGCGACCCGCCCCGCCAGCTCTCCATCCATGTCCAGCTCCCGTTCGTCGGTTCGGTGGATCAGCCACGGCTGTTCCACGACTGCCTCCCCTGCGTGGCAGTCCTGCGGCCGCATGTGTCCGTGGTGTGGTCAGCCCGCCCGCTTGGCGGCTTCGGCCTCGCGACGGTAGAAATCGGCGACCCGGTGAAACGCCTCCTTGGGCTCCCAAGGAGGCATGGCCTTGGACCTCGGGTCGTCCTCCGGGTAGGTCTTGACCAGGGCAAAGTTGGCGCGGTCGAGGTCTCGCTGCCCCTCGCCTGTGCGCATGGCGGGGAAGGAGAAGTTGAAGATGAAGACAGCGTCGACGCCTGCTCCGCTGAGGAGTTCGAGCTGACGCCCGACGTAGTCGGCCTGCTCGCGCTCACTGCGGGTGGGAGCAACTCCATCGCGCCAGATGCCGGTGCCGTCGGGGTTCGTGCCCTGCAGTACGGCGAACCCCGCGTCGCCAAGAGCTCCTGCCCCCTCGTAGGCACAGCAGCCGACCTCCATGACGGCGAGCGGCTTGCCATGCCGGTAGTGATCCAGGCCCGTGACGTATTCCTGGTCGGTCTCGCCGCGACGGTAGTAGTCGACCCCCACGAGGTCGAACAGTCCCCAGTCGACGTCCTCCCACGCTCCCGCGGAGTACGTCAACTGGCCTTGGAAGTCAGCCCGGATGGTCTCGGCGAAGGACTTGAGGGCCTTGTTGAGCAGCTTGGCCTTCTCCGGCAGAGGATCGGGCAGAGCGGCCGGCGCCCCGAAAGCCGCCCCCTGCATCTGGGCGCCGAGCCACATTCCGCGCTCCATGTACGTCGAGCCCGGGTAGATCCCATCGCTGAAGATGGTGTACTCGCAGCCGGTCACGAAGACGATGTCAACGCCGTCGTTCCTGAGCTGCTCGGCCGCCTTGGCGGCCTCTGCCAGGTAGACGCGCGTCTCGTCGGCGTCTGCGTTCATCTTCCACGGGTTGAAGAAGACGGTGAGGCCGCAGGCGTGCGCGACCTGAGTCGCGGTGACCAGCCGGTCGATGTCCTCCCCTTCGATCCGAACCGCGTTGGCGTGCAGGGTGTCAGCGATCGCGCGTATGTCGTGCTCGACAAGCCCGCGTGAGAAGGGGTCGACCGACAGCGCCTCCTTCGTGAACCTCAGACCAACGTCGTACACAACACCGCGATACTTCATGGGACTCGCTCCTGGATAGGTTGGGTCATGGCAGGCTCAGCCCTGCGCGTGCGCGGGACCTGCGTCGTGGCTACCGGTTCGGATGTGCGCAGAGTTGGGTTTCGGGCCTTGGGCAAAGCGATGAAGGTCGGCCGACCGCCCTCGTCCGCGAGTGGCCGACCAGGCGGTGCGTGTATTGAGCGCAGGTCCGCACAGCGTGGTCGCCGCTCCCCCGCGGCTTCGCCAATGTGCTTACGAAGCAGCTGTCATCCGGGCCCGCAGCGCCGCGGCCCGCTCGACGCCGTACTCCATGAGTTCGAGGGTGTGGCCGTCGGGGTCGTGCAGATAGCAGGCCCGGCTCCCGCGGTTGACGCCAGCCGTCACCTCGGTCGGCGGGTTACGCAAGACTCCACCGGAAGCTGTGACCCGCGCGCAGATGGCGTCGATGTCGTCGACGACGAACGCAAGGTGGCTCGCACCGACGTCGTTGGGAAGTGGGGCCACCCGGCCGCCAGGCTGTCTGACGTATTCAATGAGCTCGATCGTGTGACTGGACGGCCACACTGCCTCTTGGTCAGGCATCGCCAGTTGGGCCACCCGCAGCGCGGCGCCCGGGATGCCCACCAGAGTGCGGGTGTAGTCGTTGTCACCCGGCTGCCTGTGCACCTCCTTCAGGCCGAACACGCGGCAGTACCAGTCGGACGACCGGTCCAGGTCGGACACGGTGAGTCCGACGTGCAGCACACCATGCACTGCCATCACTCAGCGCTCCCTCGCTCGTGGGGAATCATGCGAAGACCGCCGCGCGGCCGGGTGAGATGACACCGGGAAGGCGAAATTCTCCCCTTCCTGACTCGATGGCCGCTGTCAGCTGGTCCTTGCGGCGATTCACATGCGTCACGACCGCCGCCGCGGCCCGCTCCGCGTCGCGCTCCCGCAGCAGGTCGAGCAGCAGTCGCCGATCCCGGTAGGAGTCAGCGATCTCGCTTTCGTTGGGATAAGTGCCGGCGAGCTGCACCTGGTTGAGGAGAGCCCACGTCTTGATCCATACGTTCACCAGGAAGCCGTGGAGCTGGGGCATTCCGGCGGCCTCGGCCACGATTTCATGGAAGCGGAAGTCGGGGGCCGCGTCGTACTTGCCCGGGGCCGGCGCACCGTGGCGAAGCCTGCCTTCCAACTCGGCCTGCACTCGCTCCAGGTCGGCAAGTTGCTCCTCCGTGATCCGGGCGCATGCTGCGCGGAAACTCACTGATTCCAGCGCAGCACGGATCGAATAGATCTCCGCGATGTGCCGCTCTTCGAACACCACGACTGCCCGAGCACCGTTGCCCGCCGCCTCCTCGATAAGACCGTCGCGCTCCAGTTGGCGCAAGGCTTCACGGATCGGCTGCCGACTGACTCCGACGCGCTGGGCGAGCTCCGTCTCCGACAAGGGAACCCCGGGTTCGATGTCACCACTGAAGATCCACTCGTACAGCTGACGCAGCACCCAGTCGCGAGTCGCGCGCCGGTCGCGCGGCGCCGAAGCACCAGTGCCGACTTGCCGAAGCATGCTCACTGCGACAGACATCTCACTCCTGTGGAAATTTTCGGATCCAGGATCCGGCCGAACTCCGGCCAGCATGGATGCCTGAGCACCGAGAGTCAACACTTCGCGCTAGGGCGACAAGGTTGCGTCGGCGATACCCGGATGCGACAACCGGGTTACGTTCGACAGTCAGCACACCAAGACTCAAGCGCGCCAAAGCCGCTGGTCAGTCCCATCCTTACCGCGCCAGGCCGACGCACCCCCCTCAGCAATCGAAGCCCTCGGCTGGCGCCTGCGGGCCAGCTCAAGGCACACCAGGCCGGACCATACGCCAGCATCGCACTCCTGGATCCTGGATCCGAAACTGGGGCGCTCAGCACCTGGGCAGGCCGGCCCACCAGTGCCGTCCGGCGAGCCGTTGGCCGCGAACCGCGCCATCCAGGTTCAATTATTTGAAACCCAATCTCACAGTATTGCAATACTCGTCGCAGGTTGCTTTGCTGAGGCCCACGGCTTCGTCGACCTGCCCGAGCCCCGGTCCTGCATCGGACTTGCCGATGCGGGAGCCCGCCAGACCAATACCGGCACGGTCGAGGACCGTGCGCGTCACGCCAGCACGTAGTCACGAGCGGAGGCAAGCATGGCTTCATCCCCGATCGCCCGTAGGGAACTGCTGCGGTACTCGGCCGGCGGTGTCGCCCTACCGTTTGCGCTCAACACCGTCAGCGGATCGACCCCCGCGGAAAGCCCTACTCCCACCCCGCATCGGCCGAGGCACTATGGCGTCGTCTACGACGTCGGTCTGAGGTTCGGTCCGGAGGGCCTGTCTGTCGAACCCTTCGATGAGGCTCTGGTCCGGTACGACATCAACTCGATCGCTGTCGAGCTCCACGCCAACGCCATCCGCATAGAGGGCGAAGTGATCGACCGGCTTGTGACCGCGACGCGAATCGCCCACGCTGCCGGTCTGACCGTCTACTTCAACCCGTGGAAGATGAACGCGGGCCTCGACGAGACGGGGACCTACGTCGCGGAGGCGGCACAGGCGGCCGAGCGACTGCGACGCGAGGGAGTGGACATCGTCTTCCTCGTCGGATGCGAACTCACGATCTTCACCGACGGTATCTACCCCGGCGCTTCATACGCGGAGAGGGGCGCGTGGCTGGCCGAACAAGCACGCCTCGCGTATACGCCGCCGGGCTCGCCCGAGGCCCAGAAGACCCTGGTGGAGAAGGCCGAGTTGCTCAACGTGACTCTCCGCTCCTATGCGGCGGATGTCCGCAGGAACTTCCACGGCGTCGTGTCGTACGCGGCTGGGCTTTGGGAGGACGTCGACTGGAGTCCGTTCGACATCGTCGGACTCGACGCGTACAGGGACAGCCAGACGGAGAAGGAGTACCGCGCGACATTCAGGCGATACCGCAAGTACGGCAAGCCGATCGCCTCCATGGAGTTCGGGTGCTGCAAGTACGCGGGTGCCGGCGCACGGGGCGCCGGAGGCTTCATCGTGCTCCAGGGTGCGAACCCGGACGGCACAGGAATATGGGCGGACGGCATCGTCCCGACGCGCGACGAAGCCGAGCAGGCCGAGTACATCGAAACGCAGATCGACCTGATGACAGAAGCAAAGGTTGACGCTCTGTTCGTGTTCGAATTCTCCAAGCCGGCGCTGCCGACAGGCGACGGTGCGAAGGACTTGGACATGGCGAACTTCGCGATCGTGAGCACCTATCCAGCAAGCGACCCCCGCTCCCAGCAGATGCCGCCGTGGAAGCGGACCGAGGGTTTCCGAAGGGTGTCGAAGATCTTTGCCCGCTTCGCTACGGAAGCAGGATCTGGGCGATGACGAACGAGGGGAGCTTCGGTGTCACGCCTCACCCCGTCCTCGCATGACTACGGGCACGTCGGCCAAGGCATAGTTCGGGTGTCCCTAGTCGTGGCGTTTGGGATCAACTGGCGGTGGCGTTAGCGGCGTTGGGTAGTACCGGGGAGCGCGTTCGCAGCGTCACCGAACTGCTCGCGGCCAAGGCCCCCGTCCCTGACCCGCGCCCTGCGCCGGGCCGGCCCGCGTACGTGCTCGTGGACGGCACAATCGCCGAGTGCGACGCCGCAAGGCTGGACTCGTCGACGGCAACGGCAACCCCACAGTGACCGCCCACCGGTTTCGCCACACGGTCGGCACCCAGCTCGCCGAAGGGGGCGCTCAGATCCAGACCATCATGGCTGTCCTCGGGCACCGCAACGCGCGGATGCCGGCCACGTACTCCCACATCAGCCACCCCGTCCTGAAGGAGCGGTACGAGAACGTCATCGCCGCCGACGGACGGACGGATCGCGGGACCTGCCGCCGAGGAGCTCCTGAGCAGAAGGATCGGCGAAGACACCCTGAACGGGCTCAAGACCAACTTCTTCAAGACCGAACTCGAACTCGGCCACTGCCTGCGGGCACCCGCTGAAGGGCCCTGCGAATGCGACCCCTCCCACCGGGCTGAAGGCTGGAGGCGAATCAGGAAACCTGACCAGCGGGCTTCGCCCCGTCGGCGGCCCCAGGGACGGTCGGCTTCGCGGGAGCAGGCGGTGTGCGGTAGGCGCGAAGGGGCGCGTTGGTCGCGGCCACGGCGGCAATCGCCAGTATGGCGGACAGTCCGCCGAAGACCAGGGAGAAGGAGGCGGAGGTGGCCGACGCCAACAGGCCACCACGGAAGTTGCCGAGTTCGGGGCCCGCGACACCGATGACGTGCTCCACCGAGGAGACCCGCCCCCGGTACGCGTCCGGGGTCTGCAGTTGAACCAGGGCACTACGGGTGACGACAGACACGGTGTCGGCAGCGCCCGCCACGGCCAGGCATCCGAGCGCCAGCCACAACGGCCCCGCCAGACCGAAACAGGCCAGGGCCAGGCCCCAGACACCGGCTGCGGACAACTGCACCACGCCGCCTCGGCGCCAGCGCGTCACCGTACCGGAGAGCAGACCGGCCGTGATCCCCCCGACCGCGACGGCCGAGAGGAACAGGCCGAGGGTCTGCGGGTTACCCCCGAAGCGGATCTCGTTGACCAGCGGGAAGAGCGCGATGGGCATGGCGAGCAGCGTTGCGGACAGGTCAGTGGCCATCGAGCCACACAGCGTCGGGCGACGCAGGACGATCCGCCAACCGCCGCGCTCCGGCCGGCGCCTGCCGCCCGCCGCGTCGGCACCTTCGGGCCGCATGACAGGCAGGCGGATCACCGCGAGCAGCGAGACGACCATGGCCCCGGCCTGGGCTGCGTATGCGGCAGAGAGATCCCAGCGGGCGATGATCAGCCCAGCCATCGCGGGCCCGGCCAGCATCGCTGCCTGGAAGGAGACGTTGGTCAACGCAAGACCGGCCGCGACCTGGTCGCCCGGCAACAGCCGGACCGGGAAGGTACGGCGGGCAGGAGCTCCGAGAGCACTGCAACTCGTCCCCACGGCGACCAGGGCGAGCAGCAGTAGCACGTTTCGGTTGTCCGCCAGGGCCTGGGCACACAGCGCGGCGGCGGCCAGCAGTTGGCCTGCGGTGGTGGCCCGCACCACCGCACGGCGGTCAACGGTATCGGCCAACGTGCCGCCGAGCAGCCCGAACAGCACCATCGGCAGGCCGGTGGCGAGCCCGATGGCACCGGTGCCTACCGGGCTGCCGGTCAGGTCCCAGACCTGGGCCAGCACCGCCACGTTGGCTATCTGCCCACCGACTTGAGAGACCGAGGTGCCGATCCACAGGTCGCGAAACGGCTGACTGCCACGCAGCGGGCGGGTGTCAAGGAGCCGGAGACTGACACGCCCCCTCATCGCGGTGGCTCGACAAGGTGGTGGAGGATCCGCTGCCGCATCGACCGGCGTTCCAGCGCCCGCCGAACCTCTTCGACGACGGTGGTCATCGCGTGGGGGATCTCGCTGTCCAACTCGGCGACAGTCTCGTGGGTGGCGCGCCACTCTGCCTCCAGGAACGGCACCAGCGACCGGCCGCGCTCTGTCAGGTCGATCCGCCGGGTGCGGGCGTCAGGCCCCGGCTCGGAGGTGACCAGATCCTCCTTGCGCATGGCGGCGATGGTCTGGCTGATCGCGGAGTGCGAGCGGTCCAGCGACTTCGCAAGCTCGCGAATGGTCAGCGGTCCGGTGTGGGCGAGCCGGATCAGCGGATAGGCGAACCGCGGCCGCACCCCCTCGATGCCACGCTCGACGTATACCCGCTCGATCTCGGCATCCATGACTGCCAGAAGCTCATGCAGGGAGTGCCATGGGTCGGGTAGCGCTGTGAAGATGTCACAGCGCTAATATAACAGCGCTGCGGTAATTCAGTCGCGATCAACCGCTCAGCGCCAACGGCTGCATCAATGGCCCCAATACCGGGAAGACGCCCTGCCCGCGGTCAGCGCCGGCGATCGCCCGGCGTGTTCGTTGCGCTGGACGACGGACCCGACCATCCGGTCTTCCCCGGCGTCGGGTTTATCTCCTTCGCTGAACTGTCCTGGCGACGTTTCGAGGCAGCCTCCGACGTCGTGCGGGTCGGACAGCGCGCCTCATGCGAGTTCCTCCAGTTCGACACGTGGAACCTGGAGGCAAGACTGTCCTTGAAAGCCACGCAGCCAGACCCCTTTCAGGTATTCGCCGACACCATCGCGGTGGGGCAGAGACTGTCTGGCCGGGTCACCAAACTGATCCCGTTCGGCGTCTTCGTCCAGGTCGCCGACGGAATCGAAGGACTGGTCCATCTGCGAGAACTCGCCCGGTCACCCGTTCAAACTCCGGCAGATGCCGTCCAGGTCGGCGACGAGGTCACGGTCGTCGTCACCGAGCTCGACCGAGAGCGGCGCAGGCTGGGGCTCTCCCGACGGCAAAGCCCTTCCCGGCCCCAGTGACTCCTCCGTGCTTCCACGACGGTTCCCTTGCACCGAGCATCTCGAAGCTCCTGCTCGGTGAAAGAGAGGCATCCGCCTCAACCCAGTGCTCTATGCGGTCAGAGCACTAGTAGTGCCGTGACCGGAAACGTTCACCGGCTCGCGACGCCCGGCACGGCACCTCGCCGCCTTGTTGTCGGAGTCGCGCGAGTACGCCCAGTACCAGCGCGATCCTCCGCCTTGCGATGCGCCGCACCGGACGCCGCGAGCCCCCGGCAAACCTTTCCGGCCACAGCATTAGCTCCACCTGAGCTCGGACGGCCGCTGTCCGCCGTGCCTGATCAAAGGATCACGTCGGCGATCTCCATGCCGATGGACGCGCCGGTCCTCCGCGTGCCGCGCGGCCCACGAGACAGCGACATCCCGCGACTGGGAGTGCTCGGCCTCGGCGAGTGCGGCGGACAGGCGAGGTGAGATCGCGCGGACGACGCACCTGTTGTTGTCCTGGCCGACGACGACACCAGGCTCGCGGGCCGCAACGAGTTCCTCGAAGCTGCCCCCGGCGTCGCCCCCCGTCACCAGGCAGCGCAGCCCGGCGTCGGCCGCCTCGGCCTCCCTGGCCCCTCCGTGCCGGCTTGAATCCGTACTCCCACGGTGGACGTACGGAGCTCATTCCGCTTCCGGATACGGCGGCGCCGCACGTCACTCTTCGACGGTCGACTGCCCGAAGTTCACCTTCCAGACCGCCGCACGCCAATGAACGCGCGTTCAATCCATATGAACGCGCGTTCATCGCGTGTGCGTCACCTAGGGCCCGCCGTGCTACGCCGACAGGGCCGGAACGGAAATGAATCGATGCGTAAGACAATCCCGGCCACCGTGGCCGTGCTCGCCACCGCCCTGATCATCAGCGGATGCTCCTCACCGGTCTCCTCCGGTGGGTCCGGTGGGTCCGGTGGCTCGCAGAGCCTCGTCGTCTACAGCAACTCCGTGTCCGACGGGCGGGGCGACTGGCTCAAGGCCGAGGCGAAGAAGGCCGGCTTCGACGTGCAGCTCGTCGATCTCGGTGGCGGTGACGTCCAGAACCGGCTGCTCGCCGAGAAGAGCAACCCGGTGGCGGACGTCACGTTCGGCCTCAACAACGTCTACTTCGAGAAACTGAAGGAGGCGCGGGTCCTCGACAGCTACACACCCTCGTGGTCCGGCCACGTCGACCCCTCGCTGGGCGATGCGACCGGGAAGCAGTTCTGGCCCATCGTGCGTGAACCGGTCATGCTCGTCTACAACAAGGCGGCCTACCCGGACCAGAGCCAGGCCCCCGCCGACTGGTCGGACCTGTGGGCCAAGGAGCAGTTCAAGAAGAAGTACGAGGTCCCCGCCGAACTCGGCGGTGGCACCACCCAGATGGTGCTCGCGGGCATCCTCAGCCGCTACCGCGACGACAAGGGCGACCTCGGCGTCAGCCAGGCCGGCTGGGAGGCGGTGAAGGACTACTTCGCCAACGGCACGCCCGCGGTGACGGGCACCGACCTCTACGCGCGGATGGCCGCCGGCAAGGTCGACGCGGGCCAGATGTGGCTGTCCGGCAAGGCCACCCGGGAGCAGCAGTACAAGATCCGAACCGAGGCCGTGCGGCCGCGAACGGGTGTCCCGATGGTCGTTCAGCAGGTCGGCCTCGTGAAGGGTACGAAGAAGGCCGCCGCCGCGAAGAAGTTCATCGACTGGTTCGGCGGCACCGACGTCCAGGCCGCCTGGTCGCAGAAGTTCTTCACCGCTCCCACCGACAAGGAAGCGCTGGCGAAAGCGAACCCTGAAGCGATCAAGGCGACCGATTCGTTCACCGCGCAGGAGATCGACTGGTCGTTCGTGGCGCGCAATCTCGACCGGTGGATCGAGAAGATCGAGCTTGAGTACCTCGCCAAGTGATCCGCACCGTCCACCCCCGCTCAACCAAGGAACGACATGATCACCTTTGACCGCGTCACGGTGAGGTTCCAGGGCTTCGAGGCGCTGCCCTCCTTCTCCCTCCAGGTCGAGGAGGGGGAGTTCTTCACCCTTCTCGGACCCTCGGGCTGCGGTAAGACCACCGCGCTCCGCGCACTCGCCGGGTTCGTCGAGCTCACCGCCGGCGACATCCTCCTCGCCGGCCAGAAGATCACCCACCTTCCGAGCGGCAGGCGCGAGGTGGGGATGGTCTTCCAGAACTACGCCCTGTTTCCCGGCATGAGCGCGCGCGAGAACATCGCGTTCGGCATGCGGGTACGCAAACGTCCCCCGCAGGAGGTCGACCGTCGCGTCGACGAGATCGCCGAGCAAGTCGGCCTCTCGCGGGAGCAACTCGCCAAGGGCGTGGCAGAACTCTCCGGCGGTCAGCAGCAGCGCGTCGCCATAGCACGCGCTCTCGTCCTGCGTCCCAAGGTCCTGCTGCTCGACGAGCCCCTGTCGAACCTCGACGCGAAGCTGCGTCAGCAACTGCGCTTCCAGCTCAAGGAATTGCAGAGCCAGTTCGGCATCACCACCGTCTACGTCACTCACGACCAGGAGGAAGCCCTGTCGATGAGTGACCGCATCGCGGTGCTCAACCGCGGGCGTATCGAGCAGGTGGGTACGCCCGAGGAGGTCTACAACCGCTCCGCGAGCGAGTTCGTCTGCACGTTCATCGGCGAGGTGAACAAGCTCAGTCCCCAACTCGTGGGATCGCTGGCCGCACAGGGTGCCTCGGGGCTCGACCCGGCCAAGCCCTCCTACGTACGCATCGAGAAGATCGGCCTTGCGCACGAGGGCCGGCCGACGACCGGCGTCCCCGTCCGAGGGACGGTCACCTCACGCACCTACCACGGACTGCACAGCATGTATCGCCTCCGGACCGAGCACGACAGCTTCCGGATCGTGCTGAAGGAGGGTGACGGGCCACGGCTGCGGACCGGGCAGGAGGTCGAGGCCGTCTTCGACCCGGCATCCGTCATGCAGTACGCCGGAGCCGCGCGATGAGCGGCTCACCACGGACCATGTTCCGCTCCCCCTTGGTCATCGTCATCGGTGTGGCGCTGCTGTGGTTCGTCAGCACGTTCCTGATCTACCCGAACGTCGTCACACTGCGGCAGATCTTCTTCCCCGAGGGCTCCCTGAGCACCCGCGCCTTCGAGAAGCTCTGGACCTCACAGCGTGCGCTCGACTCCCTGCGCAACAGCTTCCTGCTGGCCGCCGTCCTCTCTGTCACGGTGAACGTCGTCGGCGTCTTCATCGTGCTCGTCACGCGCTACTTCACCATCCGCGGCGCCCGCTTCCTGTGGCTCGGGTACGCCACGACGCTCGTCTATGGCGGCGTGATGGCCGTCTCGGGCTACTCGTTCGTCTACGGCGAGAACGGTTTCGTCACACGGCTGCTGACGTCGGTCTTGCCGGGTACGGACCCGGCGTGGTTCTCGGGGATGCTCGCGGTTGTGGTCGTCATGACCCTGACCGGTACCGGTCATCATCTGCTCTTCCTCTCGTCCGCCATGGCGAGGATCGACCAGCAGACCGTCGAGGCCGCACGTCAGATGGGCGCTTCCTCCTGGCGGATCCTGCGGCAGATCGTGCTGCCCGTACTCAAGCCCACGCTGTTCGCCGTCACCATCCTGACCTTCCTCGGCGGCCTCGGCGCCTTCGCGGCGCCCCAAGTCCTCGGTGGACGGGAGTTCCAGACGATCACCCCCATGATCCTCACATTCTCCGGGATACCCACGTCGCGCGACCTCGCTGCCACCCTCGCCCTCATCCTCGGCGCCGCCTCCCTGCTGCTGCTCGGGATCCTCAACCGCCTACAGGCCGGGGGAACATACTTCTCGGTCTCTAAGGTTCCCTCCGCTCTGAAGAAGCAGCGCATCGACCATCCCGTGGCGAACGCCGTTGTGCACGTGCTCGCTTACGCGCTCTTCCTCCTCTATCTGATCCCGCCGCTCCTCATCGTATTCTTCTCGTTCACGGACGCCGCGGCGATCGCGTCAGGCCGGCCGGACGTGAGCAGCTTCACGCTCGCCAACTACCAGCGGGTGCTGACGGACGCGTCGGCCTCGTGGCCGTTCGTGGTCAGCGTCGGATACGCGGCGGTGACCGCGACCGTCGTCATCGTCGCGATGCTGTTCGTCGCCAGGATCCTGCAGAAGTTCGTCAATGTCGTGACAGTCACCGTCGAGTACCTGCTGCACATTCCGTGGGTGCTGCCGAGCACACTCATGGCCCTGGGGCTGATCATCACATACTCCGTGCCGCAGGCCCTCGTGGGCGGCGCCGTCCTGTCCGGCACACTCGGCCTACTGGTGATCGCCTACATCACCGCGAAGATCCCGTTCACGCTGCGCATGCTCAAGGCGGCGTACGCGGGCGTCCCCGACTCGCTCGAAGAGGCGGCGACCATTCTCGGCGCGAACACGTTCCACACGTACCGGCGGGTGCTGCTGCCCCTCGTGCTCCCGGCGGCCGCCGCCGTCACGGCGCTCAACTTCAACGGCCTGCTTGACGAGTACGACACGGCGGTGTTCCTCGCCCACCCGCTGTACCAACCGCTCGGGATCGCCATCCAGAACGCCACCCAGAACCAGGGGAACAGCGACGCCACGGCGCTGACCTTCGTCTACACCGTGCTGCTCATGATCATATCCACCCTTGCCATCTGGTTCGTGTACGGCCGCGGCAGCGGGACGGGGCCGCGCCGCAAGCGGGAGCGGCGCCGGCCGGAGGCGACGGTGACGCCCGTCGCCCCGCCCTCACAACACACACACGACACATCCCTCGTCTGACGGAAGGAACCCATGTTCGGGCAGGCGCAGTACCGGGACATCAACTCCCTTTTGAACACCCACCTCGCCGAGCGCACCCCGCTGGTCGCCGTGCACCGTGGCACGGGCCTCGGTGACGTACCGGAGAACACCGACAGAGCCGTCCAGGCCGCCCTACTGCAGGGCGCCGACATGGTCGAGATCGACATCGTGGAGTCGACGGACGGGGACTTCTTCCTCTTTCACGACGGCTGCGAGCGGCAGGCGTTCGACCGCGACATCGACATCCGCGCGATGACGACCGAGGCGATCCGCGCCCTGAGGTATCGATGGGTCGGGCACGACGCCCCCGTGACGGGACTCGACACGGTGCTCGAACGCTTCCACGGCGATGTGCTGTTCAACGTGGACCGGTCGTGGTGGTACTGGGATGACCTGCTGCCTTTTGTCGACCGCTACGACGTGGCGCCCCAGTTGGTCTTCAAGAGTCCGGCCGAGGCGGTCTGGCTGGAGAAGCTGCGGCGGCATCCGGTCAAGTACCCGTTCATCCCGATGGTGCGCTCCCTCGCCGACATCGACGCCGTAGTCGGTGATCCGGACATCAACCTGGTCGGGGTCGAACTCATCGCCGTGGGCCACGAGGACGAACTGGCCGGGCCCGAGGTCGTCGCGCGGATGCACGAGGCCGGGCTGGCCTGCCTGCTCAATGCCATCAACCTCACGAACGGCGTCCCGCTCTTCGCCGGCCACGACGACAACACCTCCCTCTTCGAAGACCCGGCCGACGGCTGGGGACGGCTCATGGAACACGGCGCCGACATCATCCAGACCGACTGGCCGGGACCGCTCTGCCAGTACCGGCAGCAGGTGCGCGGGGTCTCCCCCCGACGCCACGGTCCTCGCTACGAACCGGCCCTCGGCCCGCGGTGGATAAGGTGACCGGGTGCGAGCAAACGAAGGCGCCGAAGGCCCCCCGGACACGTCCCACTCGACGTCGCCCCTGAACGTCACGATGGAAGCGGTCGCCACGGCGGCGGGCGTGTCGCGGGCCACCGCGTCCCGCGTGTTCTACGGATCAACGCCGGTGTCCCCGCGGACCCGGGACGCGGTCTACGCCGCGGCGGAGAAGCTCGGCTACGTACCGAACGTGATGGCGCGATCCCTGGCCGCCCACGGCTCCGACATCCTCGGCCTGCTGCTGCGGGACCCCACGAACCCCGCGTACGGCCTGCTCTTCAGCGAGTTGCAGTCCCATATCAGCCGGGCCGGACTACAGATGGTGACGGTCGCCCCATCACGGACCGAGGGAGCCCACTTCGAACGCCAGGCGCTCAACCGCCTCCTCGGGCTGCGCGTCGGCGGAATGTTCGTGGCGACCGGCGTCATCCGCGCCGAGATGCTGGTGCCGTTCCTCGACGTGGTACCGGTCGTCGTCGTCGGACGGCCGGAAGCGCACCCCGGGATCAACAGCGTGTCCTACGACGAGGAGGACAACGCGATCCAGCTCGCGGACGCCGTCGCGGAGCACGGACACCGGGCGGTGGCGGTGGTGACACCCAGCGCCGAGAACTCCGTAACCGAGAACCGGCGTGGCGTCGCGATGGCCCGCCGGCTGCGGAACCGCGGGATCCAGGTGCACGCGATCCCCGCCCCCACCTTCGGGCGGAGGGACGAAGGCGTGCAGGAGATCATCGCCCTGCGGCGCTCGGGACGGATCACCGCCGCCATGTTCCCTTCGGACTGGCGGCTGATCGCCTTCCTGCCCCACGCCCAGGCGGCCGGCGTGCGGGTGCCTGACGACCTGTCGCTCACGGGATGCGACGGAATCATGCAGGGCATCGACCTCCTGGGCTTCACCACCCTGCGCATCCCGGTGGAACGGGCGGCCCAACGCGCCGTGACGGTCATGAAGTCCACGCTGGACAATCCGGGCCGGACGGAGATCACACACGAGTTGCTGCCCGGCACGCTGGTGCCAGGACGCACCCTGGGACACGGCCCCCCGAGCTGACCGCCCGCCAGGAGGCCGGTGGGCCCGCACCGCCTGCGGCGGCGCCGTCCCGCCAGAATCCTTCCGGATCGCCGTCCGCGACCACGCCGCCAACACGGCAGGCCTCAACGCGGTGGCAGGCGCGGCCAGTAGTTGGGAGCGTTACCGCATCGCAGCCAGCCTGTACTGGCGGGCCGTTGATACCGGAGACACCGAAGCCATGAGGCACCTGGTGCGGCTGCGCGAGAGAGTCGGGGATTGGGGGGCGCGGAGCGACTCGCCCGGCGGGCCGAGGCCGCCGGGGACACCCGGAACCTGCGCAATCTGTGGTTTGTGCGTGGCGAGTATCTGGAAGACGAGGGCAAGCCGGCAGAAGGGCCAGAGCGATTCGGTCTGGGGGCTGATCTGGGGGCTGATGGGTCTCAGGCCAACCGTGGTAGTGCACAAACGATCCGATCTCGGGGCGATCGCCGAGTTCGGGCACGCCCTCACATCAGTGAGAACGATGGATGGCCTGGAAGCCGCGCAACCCCCCCGTGGGCGTGCCGACGGACATAAGCCCAAACTGAGTCCTCTGCGCGTACAGCTCACGCGGAAGATGTGCGATTCCGGGAACTACACCGTCCAGTGCAGCACCGACGCCTTCCTCTTCAGTTACAGCCCGATCTGCCGGTCGGTGACCACGTTCGCCGGGCCCGGCTCGCCGTCGGCCAGTTCGTGCCCGACGGCGTGGAAGGAGGCCAGCAACGCGTCGGCTCCCGGCCCGGCGGGCATCTGGCCCCTGTTCGCACTGCCCGCCGGCTCCTCAACGACGACTCCGCTTCAGCAGTCGTAGCGTTCTGATACCTGGCGGTCAGCTGCGGTCGTCACATCGCCAAAGCCGCGCGCCGGGCAGGCGGTGCGGCAGGACGCCCGCAGGGCCACCCAGTGCGGACAGTGACTTCGACCGCCGGGCCGCGTCATACGAAGCGTGCCGATTCCCCCGCCCAGCCCATCCGCAGCCCCGGCGGCGCAGGAAGCTCTCCCACTGTTCCTGCCGACAAGTCGACTGGGGGGGGCGGCGGCCGCAGTGATGCGGGTGGACTCGACGCGGTCCAGCCGACGGTTCTTCGGCAGGGGCCGCGACGGTGCCGGTCGCGGCGGTAATCAGTGTGACCAGCCGACTTCACCGCCTGGGCCTACCAGGACGGGATCGATTCCCGAGCCGGTGAGGTTCCACGACTCGTAGTCGGGGTCCGGCTCGACGCTGAGCCGAGTACCGTCATCGAAGCGGAGCGACAGGGTGCCCTGCCCGGTGACCGCGATTTCGGTGACGACCCTGGCGAACAGGGCGAGCAGCGGTGCCAAGGACGGCCCGGTGGCCGGCGTCAGAAGGGCCTGGTGGCCCGAGGCGTCTGTGAGGGTGAGCGGTGCCTCGATGACGAGCTCACCATCGACGCGGATGCCCCCGTCTGGGGCCTGATCAGAGAAGCTGATCCGGACCTGGTGATCGAAGGCCGTGCGCGTGACACGAGTGCCGACCAGCTCCACGGGTACTTTCACTGCCCCCCTGCCGCAGATTTGCCGAGTGTCGTCGCTCCCGTGAGTCTTGAGCAGTGTAGACAGGCGCTCGGCTGGCGTTTCACAGCCGAGCGTCTTGCATTCAGTTTGGCGGCGGCGTTCAGGCGCTCGCGGGTGTGGACGGACAGGTCGGTGCTCTTGCCGGACGACGGCCATACGGTAAGGATCCCAGCCCGCCCCAGAGTTCGCCTCTGAAGGTCCCTGAGGCACCTGGCGGTCTCACGCCGATGCGGATCACGTACCTGGGCGACTGGGGACACGTTCCGGGGCTGCTCCCAACGTGGGAAGCCACTTGGTTCCTCCCAGGCCCGCCGAACTCCTCTTCCAGGCCCCGACCGAACGCGAGGAGAAGAACAGCGTCACCATCGCCTCCAACGAATCCTTCGGCAAAGCGCACTTGTTCCGGCGAACCCGTACCGAGGTGGCGGCGAACCTCCACGGGTTCGACCTTGCGGAGACGACGAAGAGAGTCGGCCGTGCCATATCTCGGCCGCAGTGATGACGTAGTCGACCGCGGTGGCGACATCCTCGGCGACATGGGTGAGCTGGTAAGTGCGTGTTTCCGGACCCGAATGGGAAGCTCAATGGCTTGATGGAGGAACAGGACGGCAGTGGCGCTGTTCAGCGATGTGTCATGTGCCCGTCCGGCAGTCAGCGCGCGACGCCAGGCATCAGTCCCTCAAGGTCGCGTTCGCCGGCCGGTGTTTGTGCCCCGTCCTGCAGGCCCCCGCTGATCAGGTGCTGAGCGGCTGGCAGACTGAACGTAGAAGCCCAGGCGTCGTTCTCACGGAGGAGTCCTTCCGTGAAGTCGTCGGCGGGCAGCGAGTGCTTGGCTGCTGCGATGACACCGTCGGGCAGCGCGGCGATGTTACGGGCGATACGGTCGACGTACTCGTCGAGCTCGTCGGCCGGCAGGGCCCGGTTAATCCATCCGTAGGACGCTGCGGTCTCGGCATCGAACAAGTCTGCGGTGAGGATCACTTCCAGCGCGCGGTTGCGACCCACGCGGTCCCGGAGGTACTGCGTTCCGCCTCCGCCGGGGATGATGCCCATGAGCGCTTCGATCTGACCGAGTCCAGCGGTCTCGATGGCGGCGAATGTCATGTCCGCTGCGGCCACGAATTCCGCTCCGCCTCCGCGGGCCTTCCCGGCGAGCTTCACGATGGTCACCTGGGGCTGGTGGCGGATCAGCTCACCCATCGCCTGGAAGGCGTTGACGTCCGCTGGCGCGGATGCGGCGAGTTCCTGGAGGACGTCCATCTCTTCCCCGATGTGCATGTCCACGTGAGCAATGAAGAATTCCGGGTCGGCGCTCGAGAAGACGATCACGCGGACGGAAGAGTCGTCCTTGAGGCCCGTCAGTACTGTCCGCAGCTCGCTCATCATCGTCGTTCCGAGCGCGTTCACTGGGGGATTGTCGAGGACGATCCGGGCGACGCCGTGTTCGCTGCTCACGCGCAGGGTCGAGTAGGCATCGTTCGTCATGAGGTTCTCCGTTGGTTACCGTTGGGCATGTAGGTTTGCGATGCATACCTACCGTCGGCGACGACGCCTAGATGGTCAAGAACGCACTTTGGGAGCACCTAGGATCATGAAGGACACCGGTCTGCACGGCGTTGACGCCGAAACACGGACGGTTTTCCGGGGGGACTGCCCCAGCCGACCGATCCTCGACCAGATAGCGGACAAGTGGTCGATGATGGTGATGGCGCTGCTGGAGCGGCCCACCCGGTTCAATGAACTGAAGCGAGGTCTGGAGGGCGTCACGCAACGTGTCCTCACCCAGACACTGCGCCGTCTCGAGCGCAACGGCATGATTCAGCGCACGGTGCTGCCGACCTCACCGGTCGGCGTCGAATACTCGCTCACACCTCTGGGCCAGTCCCTGCGCGAGCCGTTCGGCCGGCTCTACGACTGGACCGTCGAGCACAGCGGAGAGATCCAGGACTGCCAGCGGGCGTATGACACCAGGGCTGACGTTTAATTTCCTGTTCAGTGATGTCGATGTGCGGGTGGACCGCAGTGCCATAAACGAGCAGGGCTCAGCTTGCCTGCTTCGGCTTCCTTGTCCATCTGGGGGTGGCGCCGTTGCGGGCGAGGCGCCTGGTCATGAGGGTGATGGCGGCCCAGGTGATCAGGGTCTCGGAGTGCTGGATGAGCCGTTCGTAGTCTCTCGCGTGGCGGCGGGCTTGTATCATCCAGGCGAGCGACCTTTCAACGACCCAGCGGCCGGGGCAGCACGACGAAGCCGGAGGCGTCCTTGGGACGGCTGACGGGCTTGATCGTGAGGTTGAGGCGCTGTTTCGCCCAGTCGACGAGCTTTCCGGCATAGGCGGAATCGGCCCAGACGATGGTGATCTCGGCGTGCGTCAGGCGGAGTCGGAAGAGAACTTCCTTGGCCGCGTTGCGGTCGGTCATGTCGGCTGGGGTGACCATGACGAACAGCGGCAGGCCCTTGGTGTCCACGACCAGGTGTCGCTTGCGGCTGTTAGGGCCGCACCAACCGCGCGATCGTCCGAAGAGACGCCGCGTCGGGGTTGAGGCCATCGCGCCGGAGCTGGTCAATCCCAAGCGCAGCGAGTGCTTCTGCTTCAGCCTCAGTGAGCAGGCCGCGACGGTCGTAGAAGGCAAGATCGACGGGAAATGCCCAGGTCGGAGTGCTTGCCGGCCCCGCCGTCCTCGGTTGGGTGGTCACTCGAAGACCGCCTCAGAGACACGGGCGCTCGGGTCAGCATGTCCACCCGCCAGGAATGGATCTGCTGCATGCCCCGGTTCAGCTTTTCGGCCCACACCCGTTCTCCGGCCTCCTCGGCGTCCTTGGGCACCAAGCCAGCCTAGGGCCCAAAGCTACTCAGAACCGGGGATCGAACACAGGTACTAACGGTGGGAGGTCAGGGGTGGGGTATGACCACGACCTGGAAGTCGTCTTCATAGATGATCCGCCCTGGATCTGCGGAGCGCACGAGCTGGCATTCGACGCCGTGGGCGGCCAAAACTTGGAGGTAGCCCGGAACCCGCTCAAGCAAATGCGTGGCCGACGGCTTGAACCATGCTGCGGCACCGGGGTTGATCTCGTGGTCGTAGACAGTGGCGTCGACAGTCGAGGGGTCGGTGTACGCGGCGTTGTACCAGCTGTTGTTGCCCCGGCGGAAGGCTTCCTGCTCCGCCGTGAGCTTCCCCTCCCGCGCCAGGGTGTTGATGAGCCCGAAGACGCCGGTGAAGTACCCCCGTCTGTTTCGGTGCGGCGACTGGAACCGCACGTAGTACACGACCTCACGGCCACTGTCCGCCAACTCCATGAGCGCATCTTTCCACCCCCGCGCCATGCGGGATCCGGCCCCACCACCACGTCGTCAGCAGCCCCTTCCTCTCCCGTCACACCAGGCTCAGATCTTCCGTTCGGGGAGCTATCACCGTGACCGTTCCCCGAACGCTTACGCAAAGCTCCCATTCCGGACTGACATCCTTTGACCTGCTGCTACGGGCTTCAAAACAGGCTCTCACGGTGGCTACCCATAACGTGCTGGCCTGCGGGTTCGGAGTGGACCGCTCCACCATCACCCGGGCCATCGGTGAAGTGCGGCCCCTGCTCGCCGAGCGAGGCTGCACCGTCAGCCCCGACGTGCGACTGCGATCTCTGGCCGAGGTCATCGACCATCTGGGCACGAGTGGCACGACCGGCATCATCGACAGCACCGAGATCCGCGTCCGCCGGCCCCCGCCGGACGCAAGGACCGCGACAAGTTCATCCCTGGCAAGAACAAGCAGAACGCTGTCAAGTTCATGGTGGTCACGGACGGCGAAGGCCGCGTGTTGTGGTGCAGCCCAGCACGGCCCGCAAGCTGTGCGGTCATCACCTAAGCACGCCAATTTGCGCTGGTCAGGCTCCTATCCGACGGACCTGCGATCGCGGGCCTGCTGTCACCAGCAGACCGTGGACCTCAACCCGACACAGCAGACGTGAACCCAAGTCACACTGAAGTTCGCGTCGTCTCACCGCTCACCGTGCACGAGCTCGTTAGGTCTGGGGCGACCGCGGCTACGCCGACGACCACGTGGACTGGGCCCGCGACCGCCTCTGGCTCGCCCTGCGCGCCGTCTCCCGCCCCAAGGGCACCAAGGGCTTCGCCGTCCTGCCCCGCCGCTGGAAAGTCGAGCGCACGATCGGCTGGCGCCTGCACGCCCGCCGCAACGCACGCGACTCTGTACGACTTCCCCAGCACTCCGAAGCACACCTGAACTGGGCACTCATCACCATGATGACCGACGCCTCACCCGCAAGAACCCCCGAACGAGCCAGTGGACGAAGTCTGGGTGACCGAAGCCGAGGAGGCACCGCTCAGTCGACCGCGTCGACGAAGCCCATCTTCCGATTCATGGCAATCGCGCTCGTGTTGGCCGGATGATGAAAGGTGCGGACCCTGCTCGCTCCGCACTCCTCTACGAAAGCCATCCCGAACGTCTTCATGGCAATCGAGATACCCCGACCTCGATACCCGGCTCTCACACCAGTCATCTCGTTGAACATGAAGTCCTCATGTCTCGACGTCGCCGCCATGCCGACCCAGGCTTCGCCGTCCAAGGCGATCACGACACCGCGCGGATCGTAGGATGCCGCCTCAAAGCGCCGCTCGACATACTCATCAAAAGTGTAGAAATCTCCTCTTTCCGGTATGTCGCCAGAGCACTCCTTGTTGAGCTCATACAGGGCCCTGCGATGCTCCGGCGTGTCTCCCAGATCCGCGAGAGTCATGAAGCGCAAACCCTGGGACTGACACTTCGCCACATACCGCTCGAAGCAGTCCTGGTCGAATTCGGCAACGTCAAGTTCGAGTTTCACCCAATGACCAGCCACAACTGCCTGCCTTCCGCTGAACGCTCAAGGCCCATCCTGCTGGCAGTCTTCAACCTGCACAAGATCACCGATCCCGAGCGGTGTCCCTCTCCAGGATCGCTTCTCGACGCAGGATCAAAAGCACCTACTCAGGCCGCAGAGCGCGCCTGCACGATCCCTTCGACGCCCTCCAAGAAAGTCTCGGTGATCAGTTCGGAATCGAAGAGGCAACCCGCGGCCATTGCTCCGTCCCGGAGCATGGCGAAGTGCCGGCCCGCCGCTTCGGCGGGTGTGTCACCGATGTGCGCCAGCAGATCTGTGACGGTGTCCAGGAACCACTGCCGATGCGCCAGGACGGCCTGGTGGATCGGGTGTTCCGGGTCGGGATACTCGGTCACGGCATTGAGAAAGGCGCAGCCACGGAAGCCCGCGGACCGGATGCCGTCGGCGATAGAACGGGCGACGGCGCGTACTTTGTCGCTCGCGTTCTGGCCGTTGTCCTGGGCGGCCGTCAGTTGGGCCCTGATGCCTTGGTCCGCCTGGTCGAGATAGGCGAGGACAAGATCTTCCTTGCCCGAGAAGTGCCGGTACAGCGTGGCTCGGGTGACCTGGGCTTCCTCGATGATCCGGTCAACACCGACGGAGTGGATGCCCTCCGAGTAGAAAATCCTGGTCGCTGTGTTGAGCAGCCTCGTACGGGCCTCGGACGGGGCGTCACCTTTTGTACTCCGACTCATGGGGCGCAGCCTACCAAAGGTGAGGGAGAACGTTCGGTCTTGACGGCAGGCGCAGGGCAGTCGATAGTGGATGAGACCGAACGTTCTCCCTCGCTCGTTTGGTATCACACTGCCCTCGATCAGGACTCACGGAAGCCGGACTCGCCATGGACACCTTCGTCGACAACAACACCGACGCCGTCTCCCTCGCCCCCGCGATGGCCCTGCGCAAGCTGTATCTCCTGCGCTTCGCGTTCGCCGCCGTCTGGACGGCCCTCCTCTTCGTGGCAGCCGACACATTGGGACCGCTCAGTGTGACGCTCCTGGTGCTCTACCCGCTGTTCGACGCGGCCTGCGCGGTGGGCGACCTGCGGTCGGCCGGGGCCGACGGCGGCGCCGCGAAGAGGCTGTACGCGAACATCGCGCTCAGCGTCAGCACGGGCGTCGCTCTCGCCGTCGCCTCCGGAATCCCGGCTGTCCTGCGCATCTGGGGTGCCTGGGCCATCGCTGCCGGCATCCTCCAGCTCGCCATGGGAGTCGCCCGGCGCCGGACGAGCGGGCAGTGGGCCATGATCGCCAGCGGCGCCATCTCCACCCTCGCCGGCGCGAGCTTCATCGCCCAGAGCGGCAAGGACGGTGCCACTCTCGCCACTCTTGCCGGCTACGCCTTCCTCGGTGGCGTCTTCTTCCTCGTCTCCGCGCTCCGCCTTGGGTCGGCCGGCCGGAAGATGTCAGCTTGACCTGGTCCCAAAAAGGCCAGGCCCGGAGGCACTGCCCCGTTTATCGCCAGCGGACTGCCCCGTCCCCGCCACCCCTCAGGGGGGCGGGGACGCGTGCCCCATGCTCCGCAGTCTGCGGTCTCGCCCTTGCGGCCACCCGCTGAAGCGACCACTGGAACCTCGGGGCCGCCGCGTCACCTGTCCAGTGACGATTCCTCGGAATCGGTCGAGGTCGAGGAGTTCGCCGCGTTCCGGATGCTGCGGCTGCGCCCGCGGACCTCCGCGATCACTTCGTCGCCGCGAAGGATGCTGATGTCGTAGATGCCGCTGCGGCCAAATCGTGTGCGCTCGCGCGCGGTTGCGAGCAGGACGTCGCCCTCGTAGGCCGGAGTGATGAAGTCGATGGCGACCGCCGCCGCGACGGTGACGTGGCCGCGGCTGTTGCAGGCACAGGCAAACGCGGTGTCGGCGAGCAGGAACAGGTAACCGCCGTGGGCGATTCCGTGCCCGTTGATCATCGACTCTGTCACGGTCATCCGCAGGGTGGCAGACCCGTCGCCGTCGTCCACGAGTTCCATGCCGAGGCTGCGGGAGGCCTGGTCCGCGGCGAACATCACCCGCGCCGGTCTGGCGTCCCGGTCAGTGGCCTGGTTCACACATTCCACCACCTCGCATACCGACCGAACAGTCGGTCACCGTGTAGTGGAAGTCAACCAATCAAGCCGCATGGCTGCCTGTCAAGAGTGAAATGTGCGCCTCGGAGTGCCACTGGGGAGCGCCGGTGGAGGTCCAAAAGCCGCCAGGCGGGACTATGTTGACGCGTGTTGTGGTCACGGTGAGCCCTGCGCCGGGCCGGGGCCTTTGTGATGCCGTCGAAGCTGGCGGCAGCGAGGAGTTGACGGTGGGGCGCGGGCGCGGCGCACGCCCGTGAAACCCGAACGCGACGGCGCGGCGGGCAACGGTTGTTGTCCTGCCTGACGGATCTGTCAGGCAGGACAACAGCACGGAAGCCGCGCGCCTCGACGAGAATGCGGCCGTCCGGTTCGGAACTACCGGGCGGATTGCCCCTTGCTCATGCGCAGGATCAAGGTGACCGCGTCCTGTGGGCAGATTGCCGGAATCAGGACTTCCTGCAGGAGTAGGCCGCGTATTGCGGCAATGGTGACGGTAGCCACGGCAAGCGCGACGCTCGATGCCGGCGCGCAGGCAGATCTTGTTGCTCTGGAACGGCAACTCGCTCGAAGCCCCGGAACCGTTCGCTGACCCCACCAACGCCGTCCTTGTTATCCAGGCCGGCCGAATTGCTAAGGACCTCCGATGAGCACCATGTGGCAGGGCTGCCTCGCCAACACCGACTACTTCGAGACGCGTTCCAGCGGTGGGCACGACTATGGCATCTGGGTCACCACGCCACCGGGCTACGACCCCGCCGCTGCGCAAGCGCCGGTCGTGTACGTACTCGACGGCAACTGGGCCGTCGGCATGACCGCCCCCCTCATCATCACCCAGATGGATCCCATGCAACGGATCCAGCCCTACATCCAAGTCAGTGTGGGTTACGCAGGCGAAGAGGCAGCGCACTGGGAACGGTTGCGCAACCGCGACCTCGTGCCCCCCGGCGAACCCATCACCAAGGAGTTCATCGATGCCGTGGAGATGGGAGTCCAAGCGGGCACGATGACTCGCGAGCAAGCCGACGCCTACCTCGCTGAATTGAGCGACAGCCGCGCCGACGCGTTCCTGAACTTCCTGACCGCGGAACTGCACCCGCGGATCGAACGCGACTACAGCACAGCCCCGAGCGGTCACGGCCTCTTCGGCTATTCCTACGCCGGACTCTTCAGCCTCTACACCTGGCTCACCGGCGGCACGCTCTTCGAAAGCATCGGAGCGGGCAGCCCCGGCGTCGCCAGTGAAGACAGCCAGGTCTTCGCCCACCTCCAAGCGCTGGGTGACAACCGGCCCGCCGCCAAGCTTCACGTGACCTTCAACGAACGAGAGCTTCTGGGGGACATGGAGATCTACCAGAACCTCACAAAGAACACGGCCACCTTCCTTCACCGCCTCACCTCACACGGCGGAGCCGTCACCAGCGCAGTCATGCACGAAACGCACGTGACCGGGCTGCAGGCATCGTTCCTCAGCTACCTCAGGACCTGCCGTCCCCAGTAAGCGCCGAACACCGCGCCTCTGCCCAACCGCCGCGAGGGGAGACGGCACTCCTGGTCAGTGCCGCGATTTGGTGCCTGCGGCACTGCTCGCCGTACTGACCGGCACAGGCTCGTCGAGGCCTAGGGCCTTTCGTTTGGATCAGGCCGGATCAGGGAGCGCCCGCCGCGTCAGCGGCTGATGTCGCCGTTGGTGCCGTGGATCGCAAGGCGGAGGAGGGAGCCCACGCGGAGCGGGTGGGGTCTCCCCTGGTCGAGCGAAGCCGAGACCTCGGGGAAGACTGACGACAACGCGGCGAGGCGCGGTGCCAGGGCACGCGAGCCCGGCAAGATCCAAACGAAAGGCCCGAGGCGGTCGCGGATTGGCTCGGTGGACATTCGTAGATACGCCAAGACCGCCACCTCACACGAGGCAGCGGTTTTGACGCGCCCTACGTCACCTCGATTCCACAACGCCCGTCAGGAGCTTTGCCGTTCCTTCGGGTGACTCAACCTGGAAGTGGTGGCTGCCAAGGTCGATGAGCACGATGTTGAAGCGGTCTCCGTATCGGTCGATTGCTTCCTGATCAGTCAGTTCTCGTACCGCGAAAACTGTGATGGGCTGCTTGGTCTCCCGCAGCACGGCGTCCATGTCCCAGTCCACCAGGCCTTCGATGGCGTGCAGGCCGGCGGGCTGACGCACGGCGACCATCCTCTTGAAGTAGGCATCCTTGACGGTCTCGTCGGTACCGGCCGGCGATCCACCCTCGACCAGGCCGCGCACGCCTTCGGCGAAGTTTTCACGGAACAGGTTCCTCATTGCCGCGACTGCTTCCGCGCTCTGCGCCGGGAACAGGCCCAGGTAGTGCAGCGCGTCGAGGGCGACCACGTGTGAAATCGTGTCAGGGAGCAGCCGAGCGGCTTCGACGGCGACCGCGCCGCCGAGCGAGTGGCCGGCCACGGTCGCTGTGTCCGTCGACTCGGCTTCCAGCACGGCGGCCACGTCGAGGGCGAATTCCTCGATCGTCCAGACGTTTCGCGTCGACCGCGACTCGCCGTGCTCGGCCAGGTCGATGGCGAGGACGCGAACATTGTCGGGCAGATGATCGGTGATCGCGTCGAAGTCGGTTCGGTTGACGCCCCATCCATGGATGAGCACGAGGGTCGGCCCTGTGGTGGGGCCACTGGCCGTGTACCGGATGGTCGTGTGGTCGCCCCGCTGAACCTCAAGGTTCTTCTTGGGCCTGGTGGTGGTCACGTTGTTTCCTTCTTCGGTGCTGAAATTTGTTGAATAGCTGTACTGGTGAGTGTGGTTTTGCTGTGGGGTGTCTCAGCTGCTGAGGGGGGTGGTGGCTGTGTGGCGTTCTCTTCGTACCTGGTTGAGGCGCAGGACGAGGGCGGAGAAGGTGATGGCTACGATGGCGAGTGCGTAGATGCCGGCGGCCGGCCTCAGTCCGATGCTGGTGGTGGCGATTCCGCCGAGTACGGCGGGCACGCTGTTTCCCAGATAGTTGATGACGTTCGCCAGGGCGAACACGGCGCCGCGCTCGTCCGGCCTGGCGACGCGGGCCAAGGTGCCGAAGGTTGCCAGCGCTGACGCGCCGAAGCCGATTCCCGCGATGACTGTGCCGACGGCGGCAAGCCAGGCGAGGTCCTGAGCTACTCCGACGAGTGATATCAGGGTACCGACCCCGAGCAGAGTGGACGAGGGAACGAGCAGCGAGGACGCCGGCCGGGTACGCAGCAGGGCGATCGCGACTGCTCCGGTGCCGGCCAGGAGGGTCACGACGACGCCGCCGATCAGGTGGCTGTGCAGTCCCAGCAACTGCGCCGCGACGGATGGGCCGAGGGAGAGGTACATCCCGGCGAGGGCCCAGGCCGCGATTCCCGCGGGTACCAGTGGCACGAGATCCGCGCGCAGGTAGGCGGGCATTGCGATCCGCGGGCGCAGCGACGCGGCGGCGCCGCGGCGGCGGGGCGAGGTCTCGGGAGTGAGTGCGACCACTACCGCTGCCGCCGCCATTCCGGCGAGCAGCAGTGCGTAGACCAGCTTGGTCGGTGCGGGAGCGAACTCCACGAGCGCGCCGCTGCCCAAAGCGCCGACCGCCAGTCCGCTCAAGGGCGCTATGGAGGTAACAACGCCGGCCCGGCCGCGCGCTGGTTCGAGATCGACGAGCATGGCGCTCAAAGTTGTAGTCGCGGCACCGGTCGCGATGCCCTGCAATACGCGCGCGGCGGACAGGACGAACACGTTCCCCGCGACCAGAAAGAGGACCAGGGCGACCACTTCCAGCGCGATCGCGGTCGCGAGCACCGGCCGGCGGCCGAGATGGTCCGACAGCCCCCCGAGGACCAGCAGCGAGCCCAGCATGCCGAGTACGTAGAGGGCGAAGACGACAGTCAGCGCCCACGCGGCAAAATGCCACTGCTGCTGATAGATCACGTAGAGCGGAGACGGCGCGCTGGACGCGGCGAGGAAGAGGATGAAAACGGCGCCCACAGCAGCGAAGCCGCCCTTCCTCACACTCCGATCACGATGCGAACCGTGATCGGAAGGCGTGTGTTGTGGACCTGTGCCCTCAGACCTCCAAGTCTTGGGGCCCGCGGCAGCGCGGTGTCTGGTCACCATGGGACTTTCCTTCTCACTTCTCCGGCCGCTGCTCTGATCTCACAGGGCTCGGTAGTACTGGTTCGGCCAGGACGAGGGGTCGTCGCGGCGGTGGTACAGGACGATGTAGGGATCGCGCAGCAGAGCGCGCCCCAAGAACACCGCGCAGGGGGAAGCGCATCCGGTGCTGAAGGCTTCCGCCGTGTGTGTCCGTCCGGTGATTGGACAAGGGTGACAGGAACGCGTGAAGGATGTACCCGTGAGACGCCTGAATCTCGACCGCCTGGTAACCCGCCAGGTGAGCCATCTTGGCCGAGTGGGCGAAGTCCGCGACAACCTCGTCGATGTCGGCGTGGCTTGCTTCCTGTGGAAGGCTCAGGTCACCGAAGGGGACGGCCGACGGTGCCTTCGTATTCCATCCGCCATCCGTCACATGGACGGGGTCGTTCTGCCCCAGCCCGTCCCAGGGAAGCTTGTGGGATCCCTTTCTGCCGGCAGCCTGGAGCTGAATGGCCGGGACGGTGCCCTGCTCGGAGATGAATGAGGTCAGGCGCCGGTGTGCGGTGGCCTGCTCTTCATTCCAAAGCCCGAGGTCAGCCGCGGTGCATCGGTGGGACGGGCCAACAGCTGTGGCCTCGATCATGATCAGCCCGGCGCCGCCGACTGCTCGCGCACCGTAGTGCACGAGGTGCCAATCGGTCGGCTTGCCGTCCGCGGCCGCGGAGTACTGGGCCATCGGGGACATCCACACACGGTTGGGCACCGTGACTTCCCGCAGTTGCAGGGGCTCCATCTCCAAGCCCCTGAACGCTGTGCTGGACACGGTTGGACTCACTTCCTGAGGCCCACGCCTCGCAGTGGTCATTGCGTTAACGGGCCGAACGTACCACAAACGCAGCGAAGTGTGCGATAAAAAAGCAGCGTCCAATGCAATACTGGTCACATGCCAACTACGACCACCCCGCGCCGCACCGAGAGCCGCCCTGGCGGCCGCTCTGCCCGGGTCCGTGCGGCCGTCCACCAGGCCGTCACGGAACTGCTGAGAGACGAAGCCACCGAACTGACGATCCCGGTCGTGGCCGCTCGCGCCGGTGTGCACGCCACCACGGTCTATCGACGCTGGGGGGCGATCAGCGAACTGTTCGCCGATGTCGCGTCCAGTCGCTTCTCCGGCGACATCGTGGTGCCGGACACCGGAAGTCTGCGCGGGGACCTTGAGCGGTACGCGTCCGACCTCGCCAAGGACCTCAGCGACCCGGACACCCTGGCCCTGGTGCGCGCCACTGTCGGCACGGGCGGAGAAGCGGGCGCGGCCGCATGCCGGGGCGAGCGGCAGCGACAGCTTGAGGCCATCCTGGAGCACGCGCAGGCCCGAGGTCACCAGTGCCCGACCCTGGAACGGACTACGGACGCCATACTGGCTCCGCTTTACTACCGGGCCGTCTTCACAAACGAACCCCTCACCTCGGAATGGACAGACGGCCTCGTGTCTCACCTGCTGCCCGACTGACACGGCGCCGATCGCCGATGCCGCCCTGCCATCCAGTGGTCGGCTGATCCGATCCGTCGGCTGCCGCGCTGCGCCGGCAACTCGCCCTTGGTTTCTTGGCATTGGGGAAGGAAACAAGCTCGGACGGACTGGCTGCTGGCATGATTCGTGCCATGTCACATGGTCATTCGCGCCTACGGACAGCGCCACGCGCGCTGGCCGGTGCGCCGCCACGCCGTCCGGTTCTCGCCTTCCTCATGCTGGTCGTGCTCATGGCGGTGGCCCTCGTGCCACTACCGCCCGCGGCTGCCGCCGCATTTCCGGCGAAGCTGTCCACGCCCTTCGCGGTTCGCAGCGAGGGTTACTCCTGTTTCCGCATTCCCGCGCTGGTCACCGATCGCTCCGGTGCGCTGCTGGCCTTCGCCGAGGGCAGAGTGACCGACTGCAGTGACGTGGGACACATCGACCTGGTCATGAAGCGGTCGACTGACGGCGGGCGGACCTGGGGCCCACTGACTGTCCTCGCGGGTGCGGACGATGAATGGGCGTACGGTAATCCCGCCCCCGTCGTGGACGCTCGAACCGGCCGCATCTCCCTGCTGTACGCCACCAGCGACTGGACCCAGAACGCCGACGGCACTCGCAGCAGGGGCGCCCGCGAACTGCGCGTGCTGCACAGCCTGGACGACGGGGCGACCTGGCAGCAAGGAGCCGGGCTGGCACACCTGAAGCCCGCAGGATGGAGGTGGGTGTCCGTCGGCCCGGGCCACGGGATCCAGTTGACCCGAGGCGCGCACGCGGGGCGGCTCGTGGTACCGGGGGATCACACGACCACGCAGGGACAAGGTGGCGGACAGCTTTACTACAGCGACGACGGAGGCCTCACCTGGGCCCTCGGTGCCCACTCGGAGGCGGATGTGGGCACTGCCCGTCCCGGCGAACTCTCGGTGCTGGAGCGGACGGACGGCACTCTCCATGTGAACGCGCGGAGTTCGCAGACGTGCGAGACCAACGCGCACCGGCTGGCCGCCACCAGTGAGGACGCGGGCGCGACCTTCTCCTCCGCGTTCGTGCCGGTGACCGGCCTGGACGCGCCGCCGGTCTTCGGCTCGCTGCTCCGGCTCAGCGCCACCGACGAGGGAGCCGGCCGGGACCGGATCCTGCTCTCGGCCCCGGCTCGCCTGGGCGCTTCCGTCTTGGAGGACCGCCGGGAGTTGGCCATCCGCTCCTCCTACGACGAAGGCCGAACCTGGCAGACCGTCGGCACCCTGGTGGTCCCGGGCCGGGCCGGATACTCCGACCTCACGTTGTTGCCGACGGGCACCATCGGCATGGTCTACGAGACGGCCACGACCACCCCGCACGGCACGGTCGCCTTCACCGCGTTCACCGAGCCCGAACTGGACGCCGCCCAGACCGAACTGCGCCTCCCCCGCACCAGCGACACCAGCGGCAACACCAACCACGCCGTCGTCCACGGCGATGCCCAACTCGGCACCAGGGGCTCCGGCAAAGCGCTGGACTTCGACGGGCGGGACGACTACCTGCGGCTCGTGAACTGCGGGCCGTCCCTACGGCTCGGCGCGTCGGACTTCACGGTAACCGCCTGGTTCAGGTACTCGGCCCCCACCGGCCCACTGCCGATCCTGTGGGGGTACGGCATGGGAGCGGGCGAACGGCAGTTCTGGCTCCGGGCAGAGCCGGGCAGCGGCTTCGTCCGGGCAGCGATCGACACGGGCACGGAATACGCCGAGGTACGAACCCCCTCCTCGTACGGCGACGGTGCCTGGCACCACGTGGTGTTCACGCGCCAGCACGGGCAGCTGCGTCTGTCGGTGGACGGCGGACCCGACTCCACTTCGTCCGCACCCGCCGGTGACATCACCCCGTCCGGCCCCTTCAGTGTCTATGTAGGAGCGCGCCCCGACTTCCCGGACCAGCCGGTCGGCATAACTCAGTTGTTCAAGGGCGGTTTGGACGATGTTCGCGTGTTCGGCCGCGGACTGACTGCCGATGAGACAGCCCAAGTACGCGGCGGCGCTCTCGACGTGGCCAACAACGAGGAACGTGTCCGGCTCGCGTTCAGCAGTCTCTGGTAACGGCGTGGCCATCGTGGTTATGCGCGTGACTGCGGGAGCCGTTTCGATGTGACTGTGGGAGCCACCGTCTGACCGAGTTTGCGATGTCAGTTTGGTTTGACGTCACTTGGGGGCTTGCGGTGGGACTGTGAGGTGTGCTTCTCCGGCTGGGGGCCTCATGGGTAACTCGCAGTCGAAGGGCGAGTTGTACGCGGCGTTCCGCCGGGATCAACGGATGGGAACGGCGCTGCGTGCGCTTCGGCGCACGCACAACGTGACCTGGAGGACGGTCCGGCGGCCTCTGGACGGGCAGTGGCCCGAGCCGCGGAAGAAGCAGCGGCGCAAGGAGTCCCGGCTCGATCCCTACAAGTCGCTGATCGACGGGATGCTGCGGGCTGACCTGGACGCGTCCGCTACGTGCCAGCTACCAAACTCGTCAACGAACTGGTCGAAGCCGCCGACGAGAAGCAGCTGACCAAGACGATCGCCCGCTACGGCCGTGTCGATCTTTTATGCATTGATACAGCGTCCTGGTCGCTTCGAGCGAAAGTCTCAGCGGGTGGACGAAGACGTGCACGTTCGCCGATCCGCGGCTCTGTGCGGCCATCGTCGACTGGCTGACCTTCAACTGCGCCATCATCCAGACCGGCACCGAGTCCTACCGCCTCGCCCATACCAAAGCCCAGGCGGAACGAGCGGAAGCCGGCTGAGCCAGGCTTCCACAGGACAAGCCACCCGATGTCCCGCCGGACCAGTCAGCCGACTTGAAACCTCTTCATGACGATCTCCGCGACGCGGGAGGGAACGACATCAGTGGTGTCGATCACTTGCGCTTCCCGACGGAGCCAGGACAGGGCGCGCTCATACTCGCCCAAGTGATCAAGGCGCCACTGGCGAGCACTGATGCTCTCAGGCTTGCTGTCAGTCTCGATACGTTCAACCAGCGTGTCCTGGTCCGTGTCCAGCAGGAAGTGGTGCACAGGAATGCCAGCTTCAGTCAAACCACCATGAATCTCCCGCCAATACTGCTCGACCAGTACCGTCTGGGTGACCACCAGAGTGCCACCCACGTAGTCGAGAACCTGCCGTGCGGTCTCCACCACGAGCCCTCGCCACGGCGGAAAATCCTGAAAGTCACGTTCGGGAACCCCGAGCACGTGCCAGAGCATCTCCCCGACCTTCTCGGCGTCGAAGAGCCTGGAGTCCGGAATACGCGAGGTCAGTTCCTTGGCGGTCGTGGTCTTGCCCGCACCGAAGGTGCCATTCAGCCAGATAATCACGCGTCGAACCCTACGCGGATCGCCTTGCCCAGCTCCCGGTCATCCCTTCACACAGCCCCTGAACCGAACCCGCGCCGCCGCCGGAGCGACATCAAAACTCGGTTCTGGCACAGATCTTGGGGAGATGTCGCGGAGGGTGACGGCGCTGTTCGATTGAGGGGTCCAAACCCCGGTTGCTCGACGTGAACGCTCGCCTCGTACCCTCCGCACATGACTGGTGATCAGTTCCGGTGCCGCTGTGTCCTCTGCCACGACTACGGCGATCGGGACGAAGCGGACCGCATGGATCTGACGGTCATCGAACATGTGCAGCAGCACGGATGGCACGTCGTGATGGTTCCCGAAGACGAGATCGGTCCTGGATTCGCCTACACGATCGGCCTCGCGCACACTCACGGCGGATCTGAACTCGTCATGTTCGGGCACGATGTCCATGCCATGCACCATATGCTCAACACGCTCGGAGAGAAGTCTGCCGCGGGTGAAGCGCTGGCGGAGGGCCAGCGCCATCCTGATGTTGTTGCCGGTCATCGAGTCGCGCTCAGGCAGGTTGATCGCGGCTGGTACCGGACCTTCTTCGGGCAGGCCATCGGGTTCTACCGGCGGCCGCCTCTCCCCGTGCTGCAAGTCGGGTGGCCTGATGCCGAGGGCCGTTTCCACTGGGATGAGCAGGCTGACGAGAGGCATCGCGAGTCACAGCCTCAGTTGTGGCTGCCTCCGAGTGACCATCCTGTCGGAATCTGGACGACCGAACTCTGATGATCTCAAGGTGCTGGGAAGCGGCGAGCCGGCACCGGGGCGATGCACTGCTGAAGCAAGATCATCTTGCGTAGGAGTTCGAATCCGGCTCGGCCGTAGAGCTGTCTCTTGATTTTTTTGATGCGGTTCACGGCGCCTTCGATGCTGCCCGAGCTCCACTCCAGGGTGAGGCCGGCGGTCACGGCGTTGAGGTCTCGGAGCAGGTGGAGTGCGAATCCGGTGAGCCCGGGCTGCTGGCTGGCGTCGACGGCGTCGATCCAGGCAAGGAGCGTGGCGCCGAGGCGGCCGGTGAGTATCTCGCCGAAGTCGCGGACGTGTCCCGCGGCCGTGTCCAGTTCGGGACAGCGGGTCAGGAGGTCCTTCAGGCCGACGCGGTCTTCCTCACTCAGGGTGGCGGGGTGAACGCCCCGGCAGCACCGCCCCGGCGAGGGGCTGGGGCGCTCCCAGGGCGGCCTGATATGCAAGATCCACCTTGCCGGGGAAGGCGGACGCCGGCCGGTGGCCCTGCGGATCACCCTGGGCCAGTGGGGCGATGCCCCGCAGCTCATCCCTGTCATGGAACGCATCCGGGTCGGCCGGCTCGGCGGTGGACGCCCGCGCACCCGGCCGGACCATCTCGGCGGCGATAAGGCGTACTCCTCCCGCCGCAACCGCCCCTACCTGCGGCGACGGCAGATCAAGCACACCATCCCCGAGCCGAAGAGCCAGCGGGCCAACCGCAAGCGCCGCGGGAGCCATGGCGGGCGGCCCACCGGCTTCGACAAGGCGGTCTACAGGCCCAGGAACGAACAGGAACGAACAGGAACGAAGTGGAGCGGACGATCAGCGCCCTCAAGAACTTCCGGGCCGTGGCCACGAGATTCGACAAGCGTGCCTACGTCTTCCAGGGCACCGTGACCGTCGCAGCGGTCCGGCTCTGGCTTTGGGCATAGATCCATTATCCGAGTGTGGAGAGGTGCCTGTCACCGTTCTCCGGAATGATCTTTACACCTGATTTGCGCCTTTAGGGTTGCCGTCGACGAGCACAACGCACCGACGCAACCAGGGAGTCGAGAGTGACGCACGACGTTGCCGCACTGGCGGTGGAACTCACCGACATGGCCGTGGCAGATCACCAGTCCTCAGTCCGCGCGAACAGCGACGACCCAGCCGAGCAGTTGGCGTGGCGATGGCTGACCGCACGGCACGGCGACCGACTCGGCGAGATCATGGATCGGTACGGCTGGCCGACTGCCGAACTGGTCGGCGAGGAAGCCGCCCGCGCGGCGTGGCTTATCGCCCAGCACGCCGACCGGCAGCTCGACGTCCAGCGGCGCGCCCTCCAGCTGATGGAGCAGGCGGTGTCGGCCGGCTCGGCCAGCCCGCGCGAGCTGGCCTTTCTGCGCGACCGCACGCTGGTCAATGAGGGCCGCAAGCAGGTCTACGGCACTCAGATCGCCGGCGTGAAGGACGGATCACCGGTTCCGTGGCCTTGCGAAGAGCCCGAGCGCATGGACGAACTCCGTGCAGAAGTCGGCATCGAGCCCTTCGACGAGTACGTTGCCAAGTTCGCGATGACCTGACGACCAGTCGCCAGTTGTGTGTCGTCGGATCATTGCCCAAGGCCCACCTACTGTGGGGCATTGATCCGCCGGACACGCCCTAACCGAACGACATTGCGCCCAGGCTGTTTCGTTTGGGTCATCCGCTTGTTGTTCCGGTCATAGGCCCGGTCGTGGCGCCCGGTCCGGAAATAGGGGCTTGACTTGCCCCGCGTCCGCCGCACGTCACTCATGGCAGGCAGAACTCAGCCCGTAGCAGAGACGGAGTACGCCGTCCACGCTAGGAAGTTCGTGCGTCGTGCCCTTCGCGATTGGCGAGGACTTGTTCCATGTGGGTCTGGGCCCACTGTCTGAGCCCGCGTGTCAGGTGGTGGAGTGAGAGGCCGAGGTCAGTCAGCTCGTACGTGACGGTGACAGGGACTGTGGGTGTCACGGTGCGGGTGAGCAAGCCGTCGCGTTCGAGAGCCCGTAGGGTCTGGGTCAACATCTTCTGGCTGACGCCGGCCAGCAGCCGGGCCAGCTCGGAGTAGCGCATCGCCTTCGGGGCGTGCGATGCGCCGGGCTGTTCGGGTGTGTCACCGCCCAGTGCGCACAGGATCAGGACGACCCACTTGTCCGAGATCCGGTCGAGGAGCTGACGGCTGGGGCACACCGCCAGGAACGCGTTGTACTCCGCCTTGGCCTGTGCCTTCTTGTCGGCCTTCGTCGTCGTCACTGGTCTCGCCTGTCACCTTCTGGGTTGTTACGCACTTCAGAGTGCCTACTTCCCGGCAGGAAGTTACTCTCCAACACTGGTGCAAGGGGGCTGGATCCACCACCCCTGGTATGAAGTGAAAGGCATCACGATGAACACGCCCTCCGCACCTCTTCCCGGCGGAACCTGGACGCTGGGTGACGCGTCCGTCACCCGGTTCGGCTACGGCGCGATGCAGCTCGCCGGCCCGTGGGTCATGGGGCCGCCCGCCGACCGTGACGGCGCCCTGGCCGTGCTGCGCGAGGCAGTCAGCCTCGGGATCAGCCACATCGACACCAGCGACGCCTACGGACCGCGCATCACGAATGAGCTGATCCGTGAAGCGCTGCACCCCTACTCGGAGCCGCTGTTCATCGCCACCAAGGTGGGTGCGACCCGCGACGCGCAGGGCGGCTGGCCCACGGCCCGGCGCCCCGAAGACCTGCGCAAGCAGGTCCACGGGAACCTCGAATCCCTCGGCGTCGAGACCCTCGACCTGGTCAACATGCGCATGGGCGACGCTCAGGGTCCCGAGCCCGGCTCGATCACCGAAGCATTCGAGACGCTCGTCGGCCTCCAGCAAGAGGGCCTGATCCGCCACCTCGGCGTCAGCAATGTCACCGGGGAGCAGGTCGCCGAGGCGCGCAGCATCGCCCCGATCGTGTGCGTGCAGAACATGTACAACCTCGCCCACCGCCACGACGACGACCTCGTAGACCACCTCGCCGCCGATGGCATCGCCTACGTGCCGTTCTTCCCTCTGGGAGGCTTCACGCCGCTACAGTCCGAGGCTCTCTCGCAGGTCGCGAACCGACTGGCGGCGACGCCCATGTCGGTCGCGCTGGCCTGGCTGATGCGGCGCTCGCCGAACATCCTGCTCATCCCGGGTACTTCGTCCACCGCCCACCTGCGCGAGAACATCGCAGGCGCCGGTCTCTCCCTCTCGGACGAGGATGTGGCCGAACTGAACGGCATCGCCCACTGAACAACACAGATGGTCGTCCGGTTCGCCGGCCGGGGCCCTCTTTACGGGCCCCGGCCGCGTGCTGGTGGGCACGTACGATCGTGGAGTCCACCGAGACGGCCCAGTTGAGGTCCTCGTCGGCGTCGACCTGGGCCACCGGGGCGGTGAAGATCCGCTCGCGGTCACCAGGCCAGTCCGCCGCGCGGTCCGGGCCCTGCCCGAACAGGTCTGGCAACCCCGCCCTGGACCAGGACGGAACACTGCGTGCCGGCGCCTCGGTTGCCGAGCTGACCGGCATGGTCGACGCCGCATTCCATCGTCCCGCCGCCCTGGGGCCTTTCGTTCGGATCTTGCCGGGCTCGCGTGCCTCGGCACCGCGCCTCGCCGCGTTGTCGTCGGTCGCCGACGCTCCGCGTCGGCTCCCTCCTCCGCCTTGCGATCCACGGCACCAGCCCCCGCCCGAGTGCGCGTCAAGGACAGAACGGGCGTCCTGGTCGACAAGGCGTGCGGTCGGGGTTGACCGAGCTTTCCGGCTCGACTGCGCACCGAACGGAACCGACCGACACCAAAACGTAATGAGGAATACTCCCTGCCGCCGGTAAGATCATTTTCCTCATTCTTTATCCGCGAGAGATGCCAGGAAAGAAAAAGAACATGAGACTGCGTAGGGTCCTTCCGATCGCCGCCGTATTGCCGGCCCTGCTCGCGGTATCCGCGTGCAGCGGTGAATCGGCAGAATCCGACGAGAAGAAGCCGACGGCAAGCGCGAAGAGCACGCCCGGCGAGACGGGCGCCGACGGCGAGGCAGCCGCCGAGGCCAAGCGCATCGGCGCGATGGACCCGCAGACCCTCGAAAAGACCACGCTCTCAGGAAAGAAGAACGGATTCGAGGTCAAGAAGGTCGCCGAGGCGGAAGTCGAGGCGGGCCGGGACATGAAGGCCGACAAGTCCGAGTGCCAGCCACTCGCGAGTCTCGCCGGCGGATTCACCCACATACCCGCGGTGAGCGTGGAACACCGCTCCCTCGAACCCACCGAGGCGACGAACGCCACCATCGGCTCGATGTGGCTCGCCGCCCACTCGGAGAAGAACGCCCAGAAAGTCATGGCGGACCTGCGGACCTCCCTGGAGGAGTGCCCCGGCGGCTTCAAGACCCTGGGCCTGAGCTACACGGCGGTCAAGCCGGTGAAGGCGCCCGGCCTGGGCGACGAGTCCCTCGGCTACCGCATCACCAGTGTCGTCGCCAAGCAGAGTGTCCCCATGACGTACACCGTGGTCCGCAAGGACGGCGTGCTCGCCGTCTTCTACGGCGTCAACATGCTGGACCCGCAGAAGAGCGCGATCCCGGAGGCAGTCGTCAAGGCGCAGTTGGACCAGTTGGGTTGACCTTCGCGTCACTCACGTGAGAACGCCCGGCCGGGGTCCCCGGCCGGGCGTTCTCATGCGGTTTCGGCTAGTCGGACGGTGCGAGCATCGGCAGCTTCCGTGCCCTCACTTCTTCGAGGTAGGCACCCTCCTCGGGCGTACGGGCGGAGAGTCCCAGCTTTCCTCGGTCCGCCATGGCGATAAGGATCGGCAGAATTCCGTCCAGCATCATGCTTTTGTACATGTGCAGGCTCTGCGCCCGTTCGGTGAGAACCCGCTGCACGAAAGCGGGGAACGCCGCGGGATCGATTTCCACCATTCCCATGAGGTCGTCCCCGACTCCGGACGGGATTCGGTATTCCTCCGAGAGCGTCCTCACTGTTCCCAGGAAGATACGTGCGACGGAATTGGCCGGGCCCCAGATCGTGTCGTCGCCGATATCGAAGGTGTAGCTCATGACGGCCAGTCTAGACGGATGTCCACGTCCGGGTGGATCGCTCTGAGTTCCTTCATTCGCTGGGCCACGAGATCCTTGAGGCCCGGGTTGATCTGGAGGATCGCCGGGTCCTCGAACCGGATTCCGACGGGCGCGTCCTCGTATCCCTTGAGGAAGGGGCGTGCCCGCTTGTAGCCGGCGATCTTCTTCCCGACGTGCTTGTCCACCCACTTCTGCAGTTGTTCCTGCGTCAGTTTCCGTGCGGTCACGGTCTTGTTCTCCCAGAGCACGCTGCCACGTACGAGATCGATGTCCGTGATCGTGTCGGAGAGGTCGTTGGGGTTGTCGATCTGGATCTCGGTGTCGCCCTCCTTCAGGTGGTACCTCATGTCGGAGCCGAGGCGCTTGCGCCCCAGGTGCCCGTCGAGAACGTCGATCTCGTCGCAGTCGATCGGATCGCCGGCCGAGGTCGCGGCGGAGAAGCCCATCGCGGAGACACCCGACCTGGCCGCGGACCTGGTGCCCGGGAGGCTGAGGCAGTCCGGCGTGCGGTCCGGCTTGCCCTCCGGCTCCTTCTTGAAGTTGTCGATGACCTTCCGGAGCCGCTCGATGGTCTTCTTGCCCCACTCGGCGCGCGAGAAGAACTTCGAGACCCCTGCGGTCACCGTCGCGATCGCCTTGGCCACCGCGGGCAGCTTGCCCACGACCACGACCAGGCTGGCGACGTTGACCAGGGTCCACAGGCAGCTCTCGACGTCGCCCTCGCCGAAGCAGCGCTTGAGGTCGTTGACCCCGATGAGCTCCAGGAGCACATCGGCGCCGTTGGCCTTGATCCAGTCGACGACGGTCTGCGACACCGCGGCGAACGCGGCCTTGTAGTCGTCGACGCACTGCTGTCCGCACGCCTCCATGAGGATGGCCTGTTCCTCGGCGGTCAGCGGGATACCGGGGTCGAAGAGAACACCTGTGTCACCCAATTCCACCGCCCGCTTGCGCTCTTCCGCCAGGCGCTCGCGTTCCTCCTTCTCGGCCCGGTCGGCCGCGGCGTCCGCCTGGACGGCGGACTCCCGCGCGTTGGCCGCCGCGGTCTCCGCTCGGACGGCGTCGTTCTCCGAGACCGTCGCGATGCGGCCGGCCGTCCTGGCGTCCGTCTGGGCGTCGTCGGCCGCGGCACGAGCGCTCACCGCGTCCCGTTCCGCCTCGGTGGCCTCCCGGTCGGCCGCAGCCGCGTCGGCGGTCGCCTCGCCGGCGGCGAACGACGCGTACACGGCGTCCGTACCCGCCTGCATGGCATAGCCGTCGGCCCGCTCGGCGGCGGCCTGAGCGGCCTGGGCCGCCTTCTCCGCCCCCGCCGCCGCGGTTTGGGCGCGCTGCACGGCGCGTGCCGCGCGCTCCGCGTCCTTGGCCGCCGCCGCAGCCGCCTCGGCCGCCAGCTTGTCGTCGGCCGCCGCCTGCTCGGCGAGGCGCTGGGCGGTCGCCGAGTACGCGGCCGCCTGGACCGCCTTGGCCTCGGCCGCCGCCGCCTGCTGCTGCGAGAGGGTCAGCGCGCCCTGGCCGGTGAGCACCGCGAAGGCCGCCGCCGCGTCGGTCTCCTGGTACGGAGTGCCGACTCCGATGGCTTCCTGGGCCGGCTTGACGACCTGGGTCGCGGTGTCCCGTGCCGCGCTCGCCGCCTGGGCGGTGGCGTAGGCGTAGCCGGCGGTCTTGGCCGCCCACTCGGCGGTCTTGACCGCCTCGGTGTGGGCCGCCGCCGCCTCCTTCTTCGCGACGTCCGCCGCGGCGGACGCCTTCTTGGAGTCCTCCTCGGCCTTCTTCGCGTTCAGTGCCGCGGCCGCAGAGGCGTCGATGGCGTCGGCCGCCGCGGAGTGGGCGGACGCCGCCGACCCCTGGGCCGTGTAATACGCGGACCACGCCTTGTCCGCGGCCTCGTTGGAGTTGGCCGCGGCGACCTTCGCCTCGGTGGCCGCTGCCCGGGCGTTGACGGCCGCCTGAGACGCCTCATTGGCCGCCGTACGAGCCCCCCTGGCCGCGGACGCCGCTTCGTTCGCCGCCGTACGGGCCTCGGTGGCCGCCGCACGGGTCTCCCCGGCCGCCTGCGTACCCTCTGCCGCAGCCGCGGCCGCTTCCAGGGCCGCGGCCCTGGATTCCGTGGTGCGCTGGTGGTTCTCGGCCTCGACCGCGCGGTCCCGCGCGTCCGCGGCGTCCAACTCGGCCCGCTCGGCCGCGGCCCGCTTCGAGGCCGCCGTGCCGCCGGCCTCGTTGGCGTCGTTCAGCGCGTCGCCGGCGCGGGTCCGTTCGCTCTGGGCCCGGTCCTCGGCGGCGCCCGCCTTGGCGCGCTCCGACTCGGCGGTCGAACGAGCGGCCGCGGCCTTGGCGCGCTCCAACTCGGCGACGGCCCGCTGGCTCTGCGCCGTGGCCGCGGCCGTCCTGGCCTCCTGCTCCTCCTTCTCCGCGGTGCTCTGAGCAGCCTTGGCGATCTTCAGATTCGCCTCGGCCTCGGCAGCCTGCTCATCGGCGCTGTCCGCCGCGGCCTTCGCCTGGGAGGCGGCCTCCTGGGCGGCGATGCGGCGGAACTCGGTGTTCAGCGCGTGCGCCTGGGTCTGAGCCAGGGCCAGCAGGGTCTGGGACGTCGAGACCGTGGCCTTCGTCGCGTTCAGCGCCGTCTCGGTCGCCTTCGCGGCGGCCGTGGCGGCCGCGCCCGAGGCGCGGGCGACCTGGACCGACTGCTGGGCGTACATCAGACCGCGGCCACGCGGCAGCCCGGCCGCGTCCGCGATGGCCCAGGCGTCCTGTTGGGCCGTGGCCGCGCGCTGTGCGGCGGCGGCGGCCAGGCCGGCCTGCTCGTTGACGGTGGTGACCAGGGCCTGGACTGTGCCACGGGCCTTCGCCAGGTCCGTCTTCGCCTTGTCGAACAGGGCCTGCTTCGGTTTGTGGATGCTGTCCGGGTCGGTCTTGAGTTCGTCGTGCCAGTACTGCTGCCAGAGCAGGATCTGATCGGCGAGCCACGCCTGGCCGATGGCCTCGACCATAGTGTCGGCGGCGGAGCGCGTCGCGGCGGCGGCGTCGGCTTCCGCCCGCATGATCACGGCGCGTGGGGCGGCCTGGGCGGCGTACTCCGCCTCCCACTCGGCCGAGGCCTGGGAGACGGCCTCGCTCAGTGCGTTGCGCGGGTCCACCGGGTCCTGGTGGTTGCACGAGGCCCACGCCTGCTTGAGGTTCTCGACCTCGACGCGGAACGCCGCCGTGCCCTCGGTGACCTTCTGGTTGGGGAAGCCGCCGTGCCGCAGGTAGGTGGCGATGTCGGCAGAGGTGGTGCCGCCGGACCAACGGGTGTTGTTCAGGCTGGAGTCCCGCAGCATGATGTCCGCGGACCAGTCGTGCCAGTCGTCCTTGCCCCGGTTCTGCTCGGTCAGCTCACGGGCCTTGGCGATCGCCTCCGGGCCGGCGTTGGTGTGAGCGTCCCATCCGAGGCGGTCGGCCAGCTTCGCCTGCGTGGAGAGGGTGTAGCCGAGGATGTCGGCGCCGAACTCCGGTGCGTGCAGCGTGATCTTGTCGCTGAACGAGCTCATCGCGTACGGGCGGTTGGCGTCCTCCAGGAGCGCCTTACGGGCCGCGACGGTGTCCCTATAGGCGTAACCGGCCTGCTTGTCCAGGTCACTGGCCTGCCCCAGGGGCATGAACCCGATCCAGCCGACATCGCCGATCACGGCGTGCAGTTGGTCGTTGGTGCCCGCCAGGCCCTCGATGGCCTTGGCCTTCATCTTGGCACCGCCCGCGTGCAGAGCGACTCCGGCGAGGCACCTGTCGAGGCGCGGAGTGCTGCGGACGTCACTGATGACAGCGGTCAGCTCGTTGAGCCGGCGCAGGGCGTTGTCGGCATCGGTGAAAATCTTCCGCATGCCGGTGGAGACCTTCTCGATCGCCTGGGCGAGCGCGGGCATGCGGCCCACGATCACCGCGGACGAGGGGATGTCGACCAGCGACCAGAGGCACTCCTCGACGTCGGACTTGGCCAGGCACTCCTTGGCCTCGGCGGCGTCGAGCTGTTCGAAGAGGATCTGCCCGCCGTTGGCGGTGGCCCACTCGACGACGTTCACGGAGACCGCGGCGAGAGCCTCCCGGTAGTCGTCCACGCAGGTCTGACCGCAGGCATCGAGGAGGATCTTCGCCTCGCGCTCGCCGAGCTTCGGCCAGTTGTTCGCCCCGCCCTTGATGGGTGTGGTGCCCTCGGCGAGCGCGTCCTCGTGGGCGGTCTCGTTCTTCTCGCGCTGCTGCTGCTCGGCCTGCTCTGCGGCCTCCTCGGCTCTGGTGCTGTCGCCCTCCGCGTCGGTGGCCTTGTCCTCGGCGGCCTTGGCGTCCTGCTCTGCCTGAATCGCCTTGTCCGCGGCGTCCTTGGCCGCGTCGCCGGCCCGGCCCGCCTTCTCGTTCGCCTCGGCGGCGTGCCGCTCCGCGTCGGTGGCCTCGCGGTCTGCCTCCTGGGCGACGCTGCTCACCCCGTCCGCGGTGAGGCGGGCGCCGACGGCGTCGTTCCCGGCCTGTTGGGCGTAGTCGTCAGCGGTGTCGGCGGCGGACTTGGCGCCCTTCTGCGCGTCGGCGGCCTCGGCAACGGACGCCTGGGCGCGGGTCACGGCCTCGACGGCGCGGGCCGAGTCCTCGGCGGCGCGGGCAGCGGCCTCGGCCGCGAGCTTCGCGTCGCCCTGGGCCTGGGCGGCCGCCTGCTGCGCGGCCTCGGCGGCGGCCGCCGCCTCGACGGCCTTGGCTTTGGCGGCAGCCGCCTGCTGCTGGGCGATCGTCTTCGACGACTGGCCGACGAGCACGGCGAACGCGGCGGCGCTGTCCTTCTCCTGGTACGGAGTGCCGACGACGATGGCCTCGCCGGCGACGGCGACCGCCTCCATGGCACTGTCGCGGGCGGCGAGCGCGGCCTGACCTGCGGCGTAGGCACGGCCGACCGCGGTCCCGGCCGACTTCACCGCCTCGGCGGCACCGGTCTCTGCCGTGACGGCATCCTGTTCGGCCTTCTTGGCCAGCTCGGTCGCGTTCTCCGACGCCGTGGCGGCGTTGTCCGCACGGATCGCGGCGTCCTGCGACGCGTCCAGGGCGGTGGCCGCGGCGGCGCGCGCGGTGGAGGCGGCGCTGTTGGAGGAGTGGTACGCCGACCACGCGTTGCTCGCGTTGGCCTGGGCGCGCTCGGCGGCGCCCTCCGCTGTGGTGGCGGCGGAGCGGGCGGCGACGGCGGCCGTGGTGGCCTGGGCCGCAGCGGTCTGTGCCGCGGTGGCGGCCTCAGCGGCCTCGTTCGCGGACGTACGGGCGGCGGTGGCGGCGGCGCGGGTCTCGGTGGCGGCCCCGCTGCCCTCGGCGGCGCGGGCCGCGGCTTCGAGGGCGGCGGCGCGGGCCGCGGTGGCCTGCTTGTCCAGGAGGGCCGCGGTCGCCTTCTCGCGTGCGCTCTGGGCGGCCTTCGCCTTCTCGTCGGCGGTCTTGCGCTTCGCCGCGGCGTCCGTGGCCCCGGTCTCCGCGGCTCTGTCGGCGTTCCTGGCCGTGGTCTGCTGCGTCGCCGCCCGCTCCTCGGCCTCCTGCGCCTTGGCGCGCTCGGCGGCGGCCGTGGCCCGGGAGGCGACGGCGGTGGCGTGCTCTGCCTGGGCCTTGGCGCGCTCGGTGGCGGCGGTGGCGGCGCCGGTCTCGGCCTTGTCCCGCTGCTTCTCGGCCGTCGTACGGGCGGCCTTGGCGGTGGTCGCGCTGCCGGCGGCGGCCGTGGCGTTGGCCTCGGCGCTGTCGGCGGCGGCCTTCGCCTGGGAGGCGGCCTCCTCGGCGGCGACACGGCGGAACTCCGTGTTGATCGCGTGCGAATCGGTCTGCGCCTTGGCGAGCAGCGCGTCCGCGTCGGCGATGGTCGCGTTGGCGGCGGAGAGCGCGGTCTCGGTCGCCTTCGCGGCGGCCGCGGCGGCCGCGCTGGAGGCGCGGGCGACCTGGACCGACTGCTGGGCGTACATCAGACCGCGGCCACGCGGCACATGGGTGGCGTCGGCGATTGCCCACGCTTCCTGCTGGGCGGTCGCGGCTTTCTGGGCCGCGGTGGCGGCCGAGGCAGCGTGTCCCTTGGCCGAGGTGACCAGGGCCGCCACGTTGGAGCGGTAGCGGGCGAGGTCGGCCGTGGCCTGGTCGTACATCGCCTGGTCGGGTTTGTCGAAGATGGTGTCCGGGTCCTGCGCCAGTTCGTCCTGCCAGTACTTCTGCCAGGTCAGGATCTGCTCGGCGAGCCAGGCCTGGCCGATGGCCTCGACCAGATTGTCGGCGGAGGCCCGCGTCTCGGCGTAGGCGTCGGCCTCCGCCTGGATGATCGTGGCGCGTTGCGCGGCCTGTCCGCCGTACTCCAGCTCCCATTCGACCATCGCGGTCATGACCGGCTCATTGAGCGCGCGCCTCGGGTCGACCGGGTTCTGGTGGTCGCAGGCGGCCCAGGCCTGCTTCAGGTCCTCGACCTCGACGCGGTACTCGGCGGAGTCCTTGGCGGGCGCCTCGGCCGCGAAGCCGCCGCGACGCAGGTAGGACGCGATGTCGCTGGAGGTCGTACCGCGCGAGTAGCGAGTGTTGTTGATCTCGCTGTCCCGCAGCATGTCGTCCGCGGACCAGTCGTGCCAGGTGTCCTTGCCCCGGTTCTCCTCGGTGATTGCCCTGGCGCGGGCGACGGCCTCGGAGCTGGCGTTGCTGTGGCCGTCCCAGCCGAGGCGCCAGGCGAGTTCCTTCTGGGTGACGAGGGTGAAGTGGGTGACGTCCTCGCCGAACTCGGGCGCGTGCCACTCCATGTCTTCGCTGGCCCAAGCCGATTCGCGGTAGCGCTTGTTGGCCGCGTCGAGGCCTTCGGTGCGGGCCCTGTCCGCGTCGGCGTACTCGCTCCCGGCCTCCTCGTCGCTGTCGGCGGCCTGGCCGAGGGGGCCGAAGCCGATCCAGCCGATGTCCCCGACGACGTCTCGGAGTTGCTGATCGGTGCCGGTCAGGCCCTCGATGGCTTTGGCCTTCATCTGGGGGCCGCCGACGTGCAGCGCGACCCCGGTCAGACAGCGGTCGAGGCGCCGCTGCTGGCCGATGCTGTTCCGGTCGTAACCGGTGTCCTCCTCGGGCACCGGGTCGGCCGCGGCGGGTGCGGCCTGGATCAGCGCCAGCAGAACGGCGGACGCGGTCGCGAGCGCCGTCGCACTGGTGGCCCTGGTCAACGTGGACCGGATGCGGCGTCGGCGTCTGCCGACGTCTCTGAACAATGACATGGTCTGCCCGGCAATCTCTCGATCGGCCGGCAGTAACAAATCATGGGCATGACAGCAGACACCCCCGACACGACACGTGCCGACGTGCTCGCCCCCCCACGAGTCGGCACTGCCGCTACGCCGCGACAATGCCACGCCCCACCCGACAAGTGAAGATCAAATAATCTTCACCAAGGACACACAGAATCTCACCAGTGCGGACAAAACGATCCGTCACGTAATCGCATTGTTACAGCTGATGACGAGCGCCGACACGCTGGCCATCGGCAAGATGCTCTGGGAGTGGCTCACCTACGACGTTCTCGGCGCCCAGATCACGACGCAGTGACGCCGGCCGCATCAAGTACACATAATTGGGCCGCCACGTCGGCGTTGAGGTTGGCCGCCTCGGGCCGGTCCGTCCGGCGAACGCGAGGCTGTGAACGCGAACTATGCCGAGCATGGCGTGATGACCGCCGCCTCCCTTCAGGCGGCAGTCGCGGAGGATCTTCCAGCTCTTCTTGCGAGCGAAGGTGCGCTCGACGCGGCTACGACGTGGGCAGGAACCTTGCGGTGCCGCTCTGGCCGCAGAAGCGCTCCAGGAGCTCGGGGCGCGTGTCAGCTCGTCTCTCACGAACCGTGCTCTGCCCGGGCTTTCTTCACGAAGCTCCGCATGCCCGCATGCCCGCATGCCCGGTTCACGGTCCTCGGTGGCGAACAGTCCTGCGAACCAGTCCTGTTCGATGGCGAGTCCGGTATCGAGGTCGGTCTCGCCGCATCGCTCACGCCCGGGCGACCGCGGCGAGGAGACTGGCGAGAGCCTCCTCACTTCGGCTGCCCGGCTCGGCGGAGCCGACGAGCAGCTCCTGCCCCGGTGCATCGCGAACGTCGAAACTCTGGTACGTAAGTTCTATGCGACCCACGTCCGGGTGCAGGAATACTTTGAAGGCTCGGGTGAGAGCCCTGACGCTGTGGTCGTTCCACAGAGCTCTGAACTCGGCTGACGCGTCCAGAAGCTCCTGCACAAGCAAGTCGATCTCGGGCACGTCCCTGAACCGGATGGCGTTCAGGTGCAGCGCGTACACGGTAGCGCTGGTGATCAGCTGCCAGTCCGGGAAGACCTCGCGGGCCCGCGGGTGCTCGAAGAGGATTCGCGGCATGCTGGTCTCGCCGTCGAACGGGGACAGGAGGGCGTCCGCGATGGCGTTACTCGCCAGGATGTCGAACGCGGGACCCATCACATAGGCGGCGGAAGCAGGAAACGCGTCGAGGAGCCGCAGCAACTCCGGGTGAACCTGGTTGCGCAGGCTGCCGGCCTCCGTCGGCGGGCTGATGCCGGCCAGGCGGAACAGGTGGGTACGTCCGTCCGCGTCCATCCGGAGCGCGCGGCCAAGAGCGTCGACGACCTTCGGGGACGGATTGCTCTCGCGCCCCTGCTCCAGGCGGATGTAGTAATCGGCGCTCACGCCCGCCAGCACCGCGACCTCCTCGCGGCGCAGACCCTTCACACGTCGGGTGCCCCCGCCGGCGGGGAGCCCCACGTCCGCCGGTTCCAGCCGTGAGCGACTGGCGCGAAGGAAAGCACCGAGGGAGTCTGTGAGCTGGTACACGCAAAGGAGCTTACTGCGCAACCCGGCCTGTTGCCCGTGTGTGGCGTCTGTGCAGGTCCCAGACGTGTGCGCATCTCCAAGATCGGGGCCACGGCGGCCGCCACGTACCCCGATGGCCCGCCGTGCAGGGCCCCCCATGGCCGCCGGGTGCAGCGGCGGATCCTCCGTCTCGCCGCTGCGCGTCCCGGCCGTCCCCAGGGACATCGGGGACGGACGACCCCGACGCGCGTCATGGGACCGCCGACGTCCGGGCCGGCAAAGAAGAGGGGCTCGGGGTCGGCCTCGATCCAGGAGGGTCCGAGCGGTGGAGGAGCGCCACGTCATCCTTGAAGGGCGACTTCGGAACTTCGCGCGCGGGCTCGAAGGCCACGGCGACAGTGTTCGCGACGGTTCTCAAGGCGCAGCTGCCCCGTGGTCCCGTGCTGCTCGTGGTCATCGTCCCCGTCTGCGTACGTTGGCGAAGGGGGTGCCGACAGCGAGCCCGGTGACCGGCCGACCATGCGGGCGCGTCCGATGAGGACGGCGTTGGGACCGTCGGCGGGGATGCGCTCGACGTCAAAGGCTTCGCGGCCGGTGTGTGCGCCGATGGTTTCGAAGGCGGCTCGTCACCGGGCCGCCTCGGGCCCGGGGCCGGCAGGGGCTCAGGCCCGCCGGGACTCGATGAGTTCGAGGAGATTGTCCTCGGGGTCGCGGATGTAGGCGTAGCGCATGCCCGCGGAGGCGCCGGGCGCGGGAGGGGAGACTGTTCCCGCCTCGCACTCCCCGGTCAGGTAGGCGAACGCCATATCGAGATCGGGGACTTGGAGGGCCAAGTGGCCGAAGGTCCGGTCACCCGCCGCGGCCAGGGGGTCGGAGTGGGAGACGGCGCGCGACCCGCCGCGTTCGATCAACTCGACACGCAGACCGCGGCCGTCGGACAGGACGGCGGTGCGGACGCCGGCTTCGGGCAGGTCGACGCGCTCTTCGACCTGGTCGAGGCCGAACGCGACCCCGTACCAGCGCTCCAGTGCGTCAAGGTCGGCCACCGAGAGACTGACGTGATGGAAACGAGCGTCGGGGGATGGCACGGCGAGAACCTCCGAGGTTAATGACATTTACCTGGTGAGTGTTGTTAACCTTACGGGCATGACTCCACCTGTCAAGCGGCGCAGCGGCCAGCACCACGGCGATCTGCGGCGCGTCCTGGAGGAAGCGGCACTGTCGCTGGTCGCCGAGCGCGGGCCCAACGGCTTCACCCTGGCCGAGGCGAGCCGCCGGGCCGGGGTCAGCGTCGCCGCCCCCTACAAGCACTTCGCCGACCGCGACGCCCTGCTTGCGGTGCTGGCCGAACGCGGCTATCGCGAGCAGCGCATACGCTTCACCCGCGCCATGGAAGGCTCCGCGAGCCCCGTCGAGCAGCTGGCGGCCTTCGCCGCTGCCTACGTTCGCTTCGCCGCCCAGGAGCGCGCCCTGTTCGACATCACTTTCTCCGCCGGCCTCGACAAGGCCGAGCGCCCCTCCCTCGCCTCCGCGGGCGAGGAACTGCTGGCCGCTCTCCTGCCCGCCGCCGCCCGTATCACCCCGGGCGAGGAGGCGGCCTACGATCTGCTGCTGCGCATCGCCGCCGCGGCGCACGGGCTCTCGGTCTTCCTCCGGCAGGGCCTCTTCGGAGTCAGTGAAGAGGCCCTGGACGTCACCGCTGAGCGCGCGGCCCAGACCGCACGGGACATCGCCGAGGCAAGCCAGACGGCGTGACGCCTCTCCCCCACTCCCCCACTGGAAGCAGCGGCCGCTCACGGCGAGTGAGGCGCGTCACTCCCTTGCGTCCGCGCGCCTGATCGTCAAGGTCTGCGGCTCGGTGAACTCCAGCAGACCGGCCAGGCCACTCTCCACTCCGACGCCGGACTGCTTGCGTCCGCCGAATGGGACAGCCGGATGCAGGTGCATCACCTCGTTCACCCACACAGTGCCTGCGTCCAACCGAACGGCGACCCTCCGGGCCGCTTCGACGTCCGTGGCCCACACTGACGCTCCAAGCCCGTACTCACTGGCGTTTGCCCGCGCGACAGCGTCATCGACATCGCGGTACTTCAGCAGTGGCAGAACCGGTCCGAACTGCTCTTCCCGCACGATCCGAGCGTCTTCCGGCGGGTTGTCCACCAGAGTCGGGGGGACAAAATAGCCGCGACCCCCTGGTTGCGGCAGGCCGCCGGCCAGCAGCCTGTAGCCGCGGTCGCGGCAGTCTTCCAACAGGCTGATCACCGCCTCGTACTGCCGGATATTCGAGACAGGTCCCAGGCCCACACTCGCGTCGGAAGGGTCACCCACGCGCACCTGCTTCGTGAGCTGTACCAATTCGTGCGCCAGATCGTCGTAGAGGCCCTCGTGCACATAAAGGCGCTTGGTAGCAAGGCATACCTGCCCGGTGTTCGCGAACGCCGCCCAGAACAGCGCCGGTGCGATCACTTTCACATCCGCGTCGGGCAGGACGATCGCCGGATCGTTTCCGCCGAGCTCCAGGGTGACCCGGGTCAACGTCCGTGCCGCCCCCGCCATGACAAGTCGCCCTGTCCGAGTCGAACCCGTAAAGCTGATCTTGTCGAATCCCGGATGGGCGGTCATCCGCGGGCCCAGGTCGTCGCGGCCCGAGATGACGTTCAGGACACCTGACGGAAGGACGTCCCGAAGTACTTCGCCGAGCCGCAGGTTCGCCAACGGCGTGAACACCGAGGGCTTGAGGACCACGGTATTCCCGGCCAGCAGCGCCGGGCCGATCTTGAACGACGCTTGGCCGATCGGATAGTTCCAGGGGGTGATCGCCGCGACCACGCCCAACGGCAGATGCCGTGTCACCGACAGGCGCTCCGCGTCGTCCTGGTTGACCGTCTCCGGCAACTCCAGACGCGCAGTCTCCCGGAGCCAGTAGCTCAGCCCGGCAACCTCCGTCACCGCCACGGGTGCCGGCTTGCCCTGTTCCAGCGTGATCAGCTCGGCCAATTCCGGGCCGTGGGCGTCGACCGCGTCGGCCATCGCGACCAAATATTTCCGACGCTCCGCCACTTCGAGTGCGGCCCATGCCGGGAACGCGGAGCCGGCGGCCGCGACGGCCTGGTCCAGCTGCTCGGGTGAACAGTCCGGGGCTGATGCGATGACCTGGCCGGTCGCCGGGTTCACCACGTCGAACGTTGACGATCCCTCGGCCGACGAGCCACCGATCGTCATGGTGAACGTCCGCTCAGAGGTGCCATCGTTCGGGACTCCCTCCCGGCCGGCCGATGCGTTCGTGGTGCTCATGCGAAGCCCTCCCAAGGCGAGTCGAGAAGTTCGTTCTTCCCGAGAGGCCGAGTCTTCGCTCTTGTGCCCTGCGCAAGAAGGCCGTACGAACATGGGTGTCCCGCACCCTGCCTGCGCATACAGGGGTGCCGCGAAGGGGGCGCGAAGACTTCAGGGCAGGGTCTCCATGGGCCGAATCGCGGTTCACATCGTGGGCTCGGCGCGGCATAGCGATTGAGGGCGGGCCGTGTCAGTTGCCCCATAGGCCGCATCAGGGGAACGTTCGCCCTCTCCTTGGGCATTGTCGGTTTGCTGCGCCGGGCGGCGCGGATCATTCCCCGTCGCGCGATCCTCTCGTTCCCCTCGTTCCTCTCGTTCCTCTCGTTCCCGAGCCGCTGGTTCACCGCACGAGGCTGGGCAGGTCGATCCTGGGCGCGCAAGGGGTCATTGGGCCCGAGGCCGCAGTGTGAGTTCTCCCGCCGCCTGCGCCAGTGCCGGCTGGTACCCCCCGTCGGGTTCGGCCCGGTCGCGACCGGACAGGACCTAGGCACCGTAATGGTGATCCGCGCCCGATGACCTGGGGAGATTTACCGCGCCTCGTTGTAACTATTATCGATTCTACGAGGCAAGGGAGGTGCGGAGTGAGCGCCAACAGCAGGCTGACCATCGCGGCACACGCGCTGACGTGGATCGGGCTCTATCAGCGACGGGATCACGAGGTCGCCACCTCCGAACAGATCGCGACGAGCGTCAACACCAATCCGGTGGTGATCCGGCGCCTGCTGGCCGAGCTGCGCAAGGCCGGACTCGTCGACTCACGGCGAGGCGCGGGGGCCGGCTGGATGCTGTCACGGGACCTGGCAGACATCACTCTGCTCGATGTCCATGAGGCGGTCGAGGCGGGGCCGATCTTCGCTCTGCACCGCTCGGCACCCGACCCGGAGTGCGTCGTGGGCCGCGGCATTGGCCCCGTGATGACCGCCGTCTACAGCGAGGTCGAAGCCACCCTCCGCAGGGAGTTGGCGCGCACAACGTTGGAGGACGTCCTGCGGGACATCCTCGAAGCCGCCTAAGAGTCCGGCGAGGACGTCGGGCGGCTCCGGGCCGAGATCATGGGCTCCGGGATCGGACTCGTTCGCGCGACGGGGTCCACCGCGGGCCAGGCTTGAGTGCCCGCCCGTCAGGCTTTCGCGCGATGGACTGTCGCAGGGCGAGCGACTCCACCTGGACCCGGGTCTTGGTGAGATCGGACATGTCGTCGATCGACGGCGGCATCACGCTGAATCCGCGCTGGGGGCCGCCAACGGCCAACCCCTGCGCTTCGAGCCTGGTCGGGGCCTCCCGTATCACCGAAAGGCTCACCCCGAGGCGGCCGGCGACGGCGACGAGCTTCAATCGTTGCCCTGAAGGTGGCCTGGCCGCTGAATTCCCGCACCGGCCGAGCGGCGCGCCGCGGCTTGCGCGGCGTCGTCGGATCATCGCGCGGCCACGGCCGCGCCGGGGAGTCAGTGACCGTCGCGGACACCGTCGCCCCCCCGCCCGGCACCGACACCGGCACCGGCCCCGAGCCGTCGCTCTCCTGGGCCGGCAGTCCGGCCCCCGGTGGCCTCGGTGGTCGGGAACCCCCTCATGGGCTATAGTCGTAACCATTTCAGTTACGACGAAAGGCGAGGGGCATGCGAAGCGTGGTGTACAGCGAGGCCGGCGACGCGGCCGCCGTCGCGCGCGTCGAAGACGTTCCCGAGGCGCGCGCGCCAGGCGCCGGTGAAGTGCAGGTGGCCGTGAGGGTCTCCCCGGTACACCGGGGAGATCTGGTCGGCACCTCCCGAGCTCTACCCGGCGGAGCCTCGATTCGTGCGCTGGGAACCGAGGCGGCGGGCGTCGTAACCGCAGTGGGTGAGTCGGTGTCGACGCCGCGTGTCGGTGACAGGGTGGCCGTGTTCCCCGCTGTGGGCGCGTGGTCCGAGCGTGTCACCGTACCGGCTGAGTTCGCCGTGATCGTCCCGGAGACGGTGAGCGACGAGATCGCGAGCATCGCGCTCGTCAATTCCGTGACTTCACGGGATGTGATGCGGGCGGTCGAGGAGCTGCGGAGCACGGCGGCAGCTCCGGACGGGGCTCCCCTGGTGGTGTCGGCGGCCGCGTCAGCGGTGGGCAAGCTCATCGTCAGGCAAGCCGTCGATCAGGGCTGGGAGGTCATCGCCGTCGTGCGGAGTGACCGCTCGGCGGCAACGGTTCGCACGCACTTCCCCGATGTGCCCGTCGTGGTCACCCAGGACGAAAGGTGGCAGCGGAACCTTGCGAGGTTGATCGACGGGAGGCCTGTGCCGGTGATCACTGATGCCCACGGTGGACCGTTCGTGAAGGAAATCCTGCCGTTCCTCGCCGATGCCGGCACGTTGGTCGTGTGGGGGGATCTGGCGGCACAGCCATGGACGCTCACCACCTCGGACCTACTCATGCGGGAACTGAATGTACGTGCGGTGAGCATCTCCCGCTGGACGCACCGACCCGACGACATCCGGGCCGCCGACCGGGAGGCCGCCCTCGAACTCGCCGCGCGGCATCCCGAACTCCTCGCCGTGCACGCCACCTACCCGCTTGAGCAGCTGCGCGACGCCATCGACGCCGCGAGAACGAACGGCTCCGGCAGCGCGCTGCTCACACTGAACTGAGGGCCCAGCCCTCCCCCGATCACCGACGCAGCGAGGGCACCCAGGCCGCGTTCCTGACCCGGGACGACAAACCAGCCAGACAGCCTGCGAGCACGCATGCGGCGAGCTCGGCCTCGCGCCGATCAACCCCGGTGTCCCGCGCGAGGCCGGTGCACTCACACAGATCCAAGGCCCCTGAGCGGCAGGCGTTTTCCGCTCCAGGGCTGTTCCAACTGCCCCATCCTCACACCACGACGCACCACGAAACGGAGAGAGACCATGCCTACAGACACTGAGATTTCGCGCGTTGTCGTCGGACAGTTCCTTGAGCGCCTCGGCAAGCAGGACCAGTACGGCATTCAGGAGTTGTTCGCACCCGAGATCGACTGGCATGTTCCCGGTAGCGACAAGCTGCCTTGGACCGGTCGCCGCACACGACGCGAGCAAGTCGCCCCGTACTTCACGACGATGTGGCCGCACTACGTGCCCGGCGGGTCGCAGGTCGTGCACGAGCGGACCATCATCGAGGGCGGTGACGTGGTGCTGCTGGCGACCTTCAGCCACATCATCGCGGCCAGCGGTAAGCGGTTCACCACGCCGGCCTCCCTCCACCTCGTGATCGAGGACGGCCAGATCGTCCGTATGCACCTCTACGAGGACACCCTGATCGTCGACCAGGCATTTCACGGGGACGGGACCGACTGAACGACGCGGGAGCCCTGAGGAAGGCCAGACGGACGTCACACGTCCCCGATGCCCTGGACGCTCTCATCATTCCGGGGCCCACCCATGGGAGGAAGACATCATGAAGACAGTTACGTTCCAGCGGAGCGGAAGTGTCGGAAGCATCATCCTGGATGACCCGCCCGACCACGCGCTGAGCCGCACGTTCGCCGACGACCTGCTGGCGGCCGTCCATGAGGCGAGCGGCAGCGACATCCGGGCGCTGGTGGTACGCGCCACGGGCCCGAACTTCGGCACCGGTGGCTTCGTCCCCGAATGGCCCGGCAAGGACCGGAACTGGTTCCGCACTTTCATCGCCGAAGTGAATCAGGCCTACGCGGCGATCGAGGCCCTGCGCGTCCCCACCATCGCCGCCGTGCGTGGCCGCGCGGTCAGCGGCCACTACGAGCTTGCCCTGCGCTGCGATCTCATCGTCGCCGCCGAGGACGCGATGTTCACGTGGGTGGAGGCGGACACCGGCATGGCGCCGCTGGCCGGAGGCGTGCAGCGCCTCGCCGAGCGAGTAGGTCGCGGGCGTGCCGCCGCGCAAGTACTGCTGTCCGAAACCATCACCGGGGCCGAGGCCGCGCAGAGCGGGCTGGTCAGCCATGTCGTTCCCGGCGACAAGCTGGACGAAGCCGTCGATCGCATGGCCGAACGGCTCGCGGCAGGTCCCACACGTGGCTACGCCGCGGTCCGGTCACTGTTCAAAGCCTGGTCGGGCGGCGGGGTGCCGGCCGCGGATCAGCTGACGCTCGATCTCACCATGGACCTCTTCGAGTCCTCGGACGCGCAGGGCGCGTTCGCCGCCGTCAAGAAGGCTGCCGAAAGCGGCGGCGATATTGTCAGGCCGACGTTCGTGGGCGAGTAGGAGCAGGAGGGGCTGAAGCGGCGCGACGGCATCGGTCGGACATCGGAGTACGGCTGCCTGTCCGCAAGAGCTTGTTGTGGCTCTCCAGCGCACGGAGTTCTGGCCCCAGAAGCTGGGCGCAGTCGGCGTGCGGCGGTGTGATTCACACCCTCGTACCCAGGTGATGGGCCCCACTTCAATCGGGTGGTTCCGCCGTCTCGGGTGGGGGTGTTGACGGTAGTCCTGGGGTTTCGTGAATTCCGTGGCGTCGTTGGCTTCGTACTCGACGGGCGGGATATGGCCTTTCCCCGTGGTGTCGGCGGTGGTTGTACCAGTCAGCCTATTCGGCGGTGGCGAGTTCGATGTGCGAGAGCGTCTTCCAGAGCCGCTGGGGTTTGATCAACTCGGTTTGGGCACGCGGCCCGTGGCCCGAGCGAGCCGGGCACCTCGTTCAGTGTGGTGGCGGTGCCGGGTACAGGGCGTTGCCGACGGTGCAGCCGCCCTCTCCGGGCATCCGCTGGATCTGGGGCGGCACCCACACCTCCGTGGCGCCGGGGCCCACGCGGGCAAGAAGGCAGTCCTGCGCGTCGAAGCCGTTGCCCTTCACCGACAGGAGAACGCCGACCCGGCCGCCGGCCGCCTTCACCTCGGTACGGATCGCCGGATCCAGATCCAGGGCGGCGACCCTACGGCGCACCTCGGCCTCGTCCACCCGGCCGCCTTCCGGCACTCGGGGAAGTTTCGCGCGAAGCTCCTCGTACGGCAGCCGGGGCGGTTCGGGTGGCGGGGCGAAGGTCAGCGGAGGGCCGTCAAGGCAGTCCGTGTCACGGGGATCCTCACGCCACTCCGACTTGGGCGACACCCGCACCGCGAAACAGCGCCGTACGGTGACCTCCTCAAGGTCGAGCCATCTGTTGTACGCCGAGCCGGACGTGCGGACGACCACGTCGATGCCGTCCCCGTCGTGTGTCGAGGTACCCGTCACCTGTAGCACCTCCACCCCGTCGATGCCGGAAGCGGAGCGCCCGACCTCCTCCGCCGTGCGCGGACGCTGGCCGTAGAGCCGCTCGCCCGCCTTCCTGGCCACCTCCCGCGCGGCGTCCGTCGCCTCGTCCTCGGAGGACTGCACCGCCCCGCAGCCGGCGGTGAACAGCAACAGCGAGGCGAGCAGCAGCAGTCGGCGCATGTCTCCACCCTTCCGACGCCGCGCGAGCGGGGCAACCCCTCGCGTACTCAGACCGGCATAGATGATCGTACTCAGCCGGTGCGGCGATCAAAAGTGGGCGCCCCGTGAGGTTCCGGCGGCGGGCCGGGGGCCGCGCCGGGGGCCGCGCCGGGCGCGGGCGAGGCCGGCGGGGCTAATGTTGTGGCTGAGAGAACGATGGCGCTGGTCGCACGATGAGGGGGTGGTCGCCTTGACGCCACAAACCCTCCGAAGGACTGTCGCTCCGCTCCGCGACACCGGGCTCGTCAGGTGGTGAGCTGCGGAATGAAGCTACCGGTCACGGTCCGTGTCCCTCCCGGTTACATGTGTCTCGCCCTCAGCCGGGGATGCCTGCGGTGACGGCCACCGGCGGCGAGACCGCGTTCGTGGGACGCACCGCTGAGCTGGACCGCATGAACCAGTGTCTGCGGACAGCACGGTCCGGTAAGGCCACGAGTGTGCTGGTCCAAGGGGCCGCGGGTATCGGGAAAAGCGCTCTGGTTCGCCGCTGGCTGGCAGGGCTCTCGTCTGAGAACCTCCCCGTTCTCCGAGCCGCCTGCGACATATCCGAGGAAGACCTGGCATTCGGTGTGATCCGGCAGCTGACTTCCCGCGTACCAGCAGCTCTTCTCGACCGGTTTACGCTGCTCGCGGGGGCGGTGCCGACGGCGGAACCCTTTCAGGTGGGTACCGAACTGCTGGCACTGCTAGGCGAGTTGCAGAGCGACGGGCCGGTGCTGATCGTTGTCGACGACGTCCAGTGGGCCGATCGGCCCTCGGCGCAGGTTCTGGGCTTCGTACTGCGCCGCCTGGAGGCCGATGCGGTCCTCACCGTCCTGCTCACCCGCAGCGGTACGGAGCCCGGCGAGGCCGGAGGTCTGGACCTTCATCGTCTGGTCGCGGGCATGCCGCACAGCTGCGAGCTGACTCTGACCGGGCTGGGGGTCACCGAAGTGGCCGAGCTGGCCGCACTGGTATACGGCCGTCCCGTCGGCCGCGGAACAGCTGAGCGGCTCCGGAACCACACCGACGGCCACGCTCTGTATCTCCGGACGCTGCTCGCAGAGGTCGCGTGGGATTCAGTGGCTCACGGGCGGGACGCCCTGCCTGTGCCGACGTCCCTGGTGCAGGCCCTACGGCGCCAGCTGGACGGTCTGCCCGGTCCGGCGCGGAGCCTGGTCGAGGGCATCGCCGTACTGGGCGGCCCGGCGCCCCTCGCCACGGCTGCCCGCGTCGCCTCCGTAACAGATTCCGACGCGGCGCTCGAACCGCTGCTGGCGCAAGGAATCGTGCGGTGGTGGCCCAACCAGCCGTCCACCCCGGTCGCGATAGCCCACGAGCTCCAGCGTGAGGCCATCGTGACCGCCACCTCGCCCCGCCGACTGCGGGCGCTGCACGCCGCCGCGGCCACCCTCGTCGACCGCGCCGCCTCCTGGTCGCACAGGGTCGCGGCCACGCAGGGTACGGATACCCAGCTCGCCCGGGAACTCGAACTGGCCGCCGACGAGTACCACGCGACCGGCGAGCCCGTACGGCCCGCCACCCTTCTGTTGTGGGCATCGGAGGTGGCGCTCCCACGCAGCGAGCGGGAACGCCTGCTGCTCACGGCGGCCGCACGCCTTCTGTGGGCTCAGCGGTACGTACGCGTGGAACCGCTCCTGGCCAGGATAGAAACCGCCGAACCATGCCCGCTGCGAAGCCTGGTACTGGGCGGCTACGGAACGCCCCGAGGTGCTCCAGAGGCCGCGGACCTGCTCACCGAGGCGCTGGAGAACAGCCGGGCCGAGGCCGGAGCGGAGTTCGTGCCGGCCATGGCCGGCACCTGGCTCGGTATCCATCACATCGTCGGCGGACACAGCGCGAAGGCCGTACCACTGCTCCGGGACGTGCTGGCGATCGACCATCTGGATCCACAACTCGCGCCATGGGCGGCCGGCAGCCTTGGACTGGCCCGCAGTTACTGCGCCGGCGCACGCGCGGCCTTGGGCGAGTACGACACCCTCGCCCCCGCGGGCAGTCCGCGCTCTGTCGCGGAGCAGGCCATCCAGCGCGCCTACCGCGGGATGCTCCAGATGTGGGCCGGGGATCTCACCGACGCGGAGAACGAACTCGCCGTCGCCCTGGACACGGCCCGCACCAACGGCTGCCCCGTGACCGCTGAGTTCACCTACGCCAACCTCGCGGCCTCACAGTACTTCCTGGGCCGCTGGGACGAGGCCGCGATCAGCGCCGACCACGCCCTGGTCATCGCCGAGGCCGAGGAGAAGCCCTGGGCGTTCTCATATGCCTGTTCCATCGCGTCATGGGTGCGGGCGGGCCGCGGACAGTGGCAGCGAGCCCAGGAACTGGTCCAGCGGTCCTACCAATGGTCCGGGGCGATCTCGCCGGCCCACGGCCTGCCGCCCGCTGCCGTCGGGGCTGCGGTGCTGGCCCAGGCTCGGGGCGACTATCCCGCCATGCTCGGCGCGCTGCGGACCATCCTTCGGGCCCGCCCCGACTCGGGACCACGGGCCTTCCAGACGTGGTGGCGTCCCCTGTACGTCGAAGCCTTGATCGCCGACGGTGACCTGGACAGTGCCGATACCGCCTTGGCCCACCTGACGGCGCTGAGCAAGGACGCTCCCTTTCTCCGCATGGCCGTGATGTGGCTCTCGGGTCGGCTGTCGCAGGCACGCGGAGAGGCCAAGCGAGCCCGTGACCTGTTCGAAGAGGGCCTCAGCCTTCCCGCGTCCTCCGACGATCCGCCTCTGCACCGGGCGATGCTCGCGCACAGCCACGGCAGGTTGCTGGCCCAGGCAGGAGAGCGCCAACGGTCAGCCGCACACTTCACCCAGGCCCGCGACCTCTTCACGGCACTAGGAGCCCGGCCGTTCCTCACGCGCTACCGCGACGACTTCACGGACCGGCCCTCCGGCAGCCGCCGCGCAGCCGGGCCTCCTCTCTCGGAGCTGACCGACCGCGAGCGCGACATATCCATGCTCATCGGCCGCGGACTCACGAACAGGGAGATCGCCGCCAGGCTGTTCATCAGCAGCAAGACGGTCGAGTACCACCTCAGCCACGTCTACCAGAAGCTGTCCCTCTCCGGGCGCCGCCAGCTCCGGAACATGGTGCAGCAGGACAGCCCGCTGAGCAGCACCTGAACGTCGAGGTACGGCACAGATCCGGCCGGCCGTCCTCGCCCCCGGCCGGCCTCGCCCCCGGCCGTCCGCCACCGGCTACGGCGGCCAGGGCGGCACCCCGGACGCCGGAGCCGCCTGCTCCTGTCCCCCACTTCGAGCAGAAGACTTCCGCCTGTGAGCGCCATCCCCAGAAAACGAGGGCCCGGCTCGGCGATGCCGAGCCGGGCGAGAACCAGCACGACGCTGATCACCCGGTCCACCGCCTCGTCGGGATCCCCGCACCCTCGGCAAGGTCAGCGCAAACGGCCGCGCTCCGGGAGCCGTCGCGGATAAACGCCAGGCACATGTCGGCGCCGAGCTGGACCATCAGCTGATTGCGCATCGGTCCTGCCGCGCGGCCGTGGGCCTTCCAGTCGGCCGGATGCTGCTCCTCGGTGGCCAGGCCTATCCGCGCGACGGCGACATCGTCGACCCAGCCGCCGGCGATCCAGTCGGCGCCGGTCGGGCGCGCGCCGTGGACAACGACGAACGGTCGGTTGACGAGCAGCCAGAGGCGGGTGATCTGGTGGCGGATCAGTTCTTCGTCTTCCCAGTCGCGGGAGCCGGTGACGAGGACGCGGTAGGGGTTCACGGTGGGGGGACTCTTCCCGTTGGTTGGGGCGGGTGATTGTTAGGCGTGCTGGGTGGCTTTGTGGTTCCGCCGGGTTTGGTGGGGTGGCCGGCTCGGCCCGCATGCCCTGGATCAGCAGCGCGGCGAAACGCCGGGAGGCGGCCACCGCCGCGGCCGGCGATGTGGTCCGGATGCCACCGTTGGCCATGGGCACCATGACCAGGTCTTCCAGGACGACGTCCGGGCGCAGCGTGCCCGCCGCCTCGGCACGCCGCGCGATCAAGTTCCCGCCCGGGGCGACGCTCCTCTTCTAGACGGACGGCCTGTCGGAAGCCCGCGATGCGTACGGAGTGTTCCTCGACCCGGTGGAGCAACTGCGTGACCGTCCGTTCACGGGCCCCGACGATCTCCTGGACCTCGTGATCGACACCATCGGGTGGCACACGGGGAGCGAGACAGCGGACGACACCGCGCTCCTCGCGGTCACCAGGCCTGTGTGACCCCGGGCCTGTGTGACCCTCGGGCGCCCGTCGCGACGCGGATCTGGTGGTCGCCGATGTCCAGGTCGAGCCGGATGGAATGGTCGCCGACGACCTGCCAGCCGGCCGAGTCCTGGCCGTCGACGGTGACCGAAGCCTCCGCGGGGTTGGGGAGCTGGTCGATCGTGAAACTGGTGGGATCTCCTCGCCGCGATGGCGTGGCGGCCGTGGTCTCGATGCTGAGGACACGGCGGGTCATGTCGTTCTGTGCACGGCGAATGCCGATGTTGGGGTAGTCGACACCGCGGAGCTCCGGCCCCGACGCCAGCGCGAGCCGGGGTTCGTTGAAGATCCGCCACCACGCTCCCGGACTGCCGCTCTCGGCGAGCATCAAAGTGGCGTTGACCTGCCCGCGGGGCCAGGTGGAGTCGTAGCCGAACCAGAATCCGAAACGGTCCTTCTCCTCGCCGAAGAACCGGGGCTGGTATTCACGCTCGACGAAGTCGCGGATGCGGTCCTCGGTGGCGGTGTCCTCCAGTTCATGTGCCATCCACAGGGCTGTACTGAGGTGGTTGGGATCGGGGTTGAGCCGGCTCAGCGGCAGATCCGGGTTGTCCCAGCCGAGGCGTCGCATCGCCAGCTCGTAGGTCCACAGAGCGAACTCGCGGTCCTGCGGGTACAGATACAGCAGGCAGGGGAACACCCCGTGGGCCGCGGATGGCCCGGGCAGCGTGTGAAGGCGTTGTTCCATCGGGTCGTAGTAGAGCGCGAACGTGCGCAGTTCCCCGGTGCGAGTCAGGCTCATGTAGTGCCGGCGGACGTAGTCGACCCAGAGCGGGAACGGCTCGTGCAGATTGGTTCCGAGCAGCGCGTCGTAGAGTTTCAGCCCGAGCCCGGCGGCACTGACGCAGAACGGCCAGATCTTGGTGTTCTCGCAGTGCGGACCCTGGGGGCGGGTGCGGAACTGGGCGGAGATGAACTCCGCGATCCGCGCGTGAGTCCAGGTGAACTGGCGGTTCTGGTACCCGGTGATGTCGAATGGCTGGTGCTCGTCGGCTTCTCCGGAAACGTAGCGGCGGATCCCGAGAAGCAGGTTCAGCCAGCCCCGGTAGAACACGTTCCCGTCGGCGCCGCAGGGATCCGGCTGCAGCCCCCATGGCTCGATCCCGTTTCCTGTCCACCCCGGTGGCGCGTAGCGGCCGCGAAGCGGTTCGGGGACAAAGGCCAGCCAGGCAGGCGGGTAGCGGTCGACACCGGGATCAGGCCCGATCAACGTGCACCAGTCGACCGCGCCCCAGAACGAGGTGTAGCGGCTGACGAGTTCGTCCGCGATCCGGGTATAGGCCTCGCGCCACGCCGGGGTCGCTTCGAGCATGACCGGAAGGACGTAGGCCATGTAGTGCACGTCGAATCTGGGAAAGGAGCACATCGGCGGCGCGGTGTAACGATCCCACCACGGGTGGGGTTCGCCCTGGTCGCTCCAGTCGTCAGGGGTCGTCGCCTTGTCCCAGATGAACCGCAGCCAGCCCAGCGCGCGGTCGTTCAGCCCGGCCACGGGCGTTCCCTCCCCGGCCGCCGTTTCGGCATGCTCGCTCATCACGGCTCCCACATCGGCTCGCCGTTGGCCCCGCGTACGATCCACAGTTTGGCCCGCGCGTTCCAGGCACCAGTCCAACGTGGGTCCAGCTGTCGCACGGCCGGCTCGATCGTGATCTCCTCGTCGCCGTTCGAGGCCGGGTCGTGTGCCAGGTAGGCGCCTGGCAGAGCCTGCCGGGGAGGTCCCGCCTCGCCGATGGGTACCACCGTGCGCATCAGGCCGCGGAACCACATCAGGAGCAGATGGTTGCCCTCGACCCGGACGGTTCCGTGAATCCGGCCGACCATGACGCGGTCGATCACGTTCGGCGACGTCAGATCACGAAGCGCCTGACCGCTGGTGGTGAAACGGACCGCGAAGTCGGGGGCCGCGGCCCTCCCCGGCGCGCTGGACACGCTGCGCTGTTGGCCGTCGAACACCCAGTGCCGCGAAGGACCGTCGTCGGACGAGATCTCGACCGTGAGACTGCGTGTGATCTGCGACCGGACCGGTGCGCTGAGCCGTGCCGCCTGCACCAGCCCGTACCCGAGCCACCACAGCAGCACCCGCAGCGCGGTCACCGACGCCGGACCTGATGACCATCGCCGCTGCCCGTGCGGCAGGCCGGCCGTGCGCATCACGGGGCCCTCTCCTCGCCGGCGCCGGACAGGAAGCTGTGTACGAGGGAGGCGAACTGCTCGGGCCACTGGAAGAGGAAGCCGTGGCCGGAGTCGGGGTAGATCCGCACGCGCGCGTTGGGCAAGTACTGGGCCAGCAGCCAGGAGTTCGGGGTCGGGATCATGATGTCGTTGTCGCCGTTGGCGATCAGAACAGGCTGGGTGATTCCGGCCAGCCTGTTCAGCTGGGACGAGTCGGGGATACCCCACTCGGTGATGGCGTCCATCTGGGCGTCGCGCGCCTGCAAGCCGGCGGGCTTGTCGAGGTCTTCTTTGCGGGCGGCGCGCCGCTCCAGGAACTCCCGGCCCGCCTGTTGGCTGGTCGGAGTGACTTCGAAGAACAAGGACAGCAGGTCCTCAAGGCGATTGTGCGCAACGTTCGCCAGGTACTGGACGTCGTTGATCCAACCGTGCATCAGATGTCCGCTTCGCGGCCCGGTACCGGCCAGCACCAGCCGGCGGACCAGCTGGGGGCGGATCAGGGTGAGTTCCTGGGCGATCATCCCGCCGATGGAGAACCCGAGGAGGTCGATCCGGGGCAGCTTGAGCGCGTCGATGAAGGCGATGGCGTCGCGGGCCATCTGGGTGATGGTGGGCGGCACCAGCCCGGACGACAGGCCGACGCCGGCGTTGTCGACCGTGATGACCTCGCGGTGGGACGCGAGGGTGCTGAGCAGGAGCGGATCCCAGTTGTCCAGGTTGCCGCGGAAGTGCACCAGCATCACCAGCGGGAGCGTCCCGGGAGAGGGAGTGCCGAACCGCCGATAGGCATATGTCACCCCGTTAGTCGCCTCAACAAACTGGTTCGGGGCGGTCAGCGCAATATCGCTCGTCGACATGACATCTTCCCTTCAGCCGCCTACAGACCCCGCCCCTTCGTTGAGGTTGAGCAGCTCACACACCCTTCTTCAGTTTACGAAGCCCTGTCGCACCCCGCACGCAGAAGCACACGGCTCCCCGGCCCCAGCCGGGCGCCGGCCCGGCCCAGCCCGACCGGGGCCATCAGGACCTCGATGATCGAGAGCTCAAAGGTGTCCACCGCCGGACACAGTGCAGGGGGGTCCGTGCCCGTCCGCGGCTTCGGGGTCGGCTCCCGCTGCCAGCAGCGCCTCCACAGAGACGTGCGGCGGAAGAATGCCGGCGCTGCCGCCTTTCAGCCGCTCGAAGGCCCCCGACCCCCGAGGGTCCGCCGATCTCCCGCAGGACCCTGCCGACTGACCACCCGCTTGCCCCAACTCCTCTGTAACCAACCGGAGTTGCGATGAGTCACGTGAGGAAGTCATGAAGAGTTCCGCACGCTCCTCGGTATTCGGTCGCGGCGGCGGAAAACTCGGAGAGCTCACTCGGCGCTTCCGAACAAGTCGGGCGCCGACCACGCGATGGGAGACGACCAACGATGTTCACTCTGGTACGGAGCAGAGTGCGGACCGCCGCGCTCGCGCTCTCGGCCGTCACGGCCCTCGCCTTCGGCACGACCGCCACGACCGGCGCGGCGGCGGCCCCCGCTCTCGCCAAGCAGGGGCCGACCTCGGTGGCCTACATCGAGGTGAACAACAACAGCATGCTCAACGTCGGCAAGTACACGCTCGCCAACGGTGGCGGCAACGTCTTCGACGTCGCCGTGATCTTCGCGGCGAACATCAACTACGACACGAGCACGAAGGCGGCGTATCTGTACTTCAACGAGAACGTGCAGCGCGTCCTCGACAACGCCGCCACGCAGATACGGCCGTTGCAGCAGCAGGGCATCAAGGTCGTGCTCTCGGTGCTCGGCAATCACCAGGGCGCGGGGTTCGCCAACTTCACGTCTCAGCAGGCGGCTTCGGCGTTCGCGAAGCAGATGTCGGACGCCGTGAACAAGTACGGTCTCGATGGCATCGACTTCGACGACGAATACGCCGAGTACGGCAACAACGGCACTACGCAGCCCAATAGCAGTTCGTTCGTGCACCTGGTGACGGCACTGCGCGCGAACATGCCGAACAAGATCATCAGCCTCTACAACATCGGCCCGGCCGCCTCGCGCCTGTCCTACGGCGGCGTCGACGTCTCCACCACGTTCGACTACGCCTGGAACCCGTACTACGGCACCTGGCAGGTCCCCGGCATCGCGCTGCCCAAGTCGAAGCTGTCACCCGCGGCCGTCGAGATCGGCCGGACCTCACAGAGCACGGCCGCCACTCTCGCCCGTCGCACCGTCAGCGAGGGATACGGCGTCTATCTGACGTACAACCTTGACGGCAACGATCGCAGCGCCGACGTCTCCGCGTTCACCAGGGAACTGTACGGCAGCGACGCCGTCCGCACACCGTAAGGAACCCGCACGGACCGCGCCGTCGACAACGATGTCAGCGGCGCGGTCGCCCTGCGGGCGGTCCGTCGGCACTTGAATACGCGCAGGTCAACGGGCCATCTCTCGGCATCGAACGTGCCCTCGGCCCGACGACCGCAGTTCCACCCAGCGCGCGGGGTCGGGAAGGGCCACCAGGTCATGGAACGTTCCCCCAGCGTCCCGGCGCCCTTCCTTCTCAGCCGGTTCGGCCGTAGAAGCACTGGTCGGGACCGCAGCTTTCCCGAGCCCCAGCCGGGGGGGTTCGTACGTAACCCGTACCGATGCGGCCGGAACGTGGCCGCCCGCTCCTCAGGCGAGGTGGTTGGTGGTGTCCGTGTCGTCCTCGGCGGTGGGCAGCTCGCGGTGTCCCTCGGAGTGGTGGTTGACCCAGCCACACACCCCACAGCTGTAGCGGCCGTCCAGCCCGGCGATGTGCGTGCCGCACTTGCGGCACTCGGCATGGGTGATCTGCGGACCGTCACTGGGCGTGCGGGCGGGCACCGGGGCGCCTACCTCCGGGGGCCAGTTGCTGCGTGCGCTCATGAACCGAGGCTACCTCTGCCGAGGAAGGGGCAGTTCCCGTCTTCCACCCGCACTGCGCGGAGCAGTACCAGGAGCCGTCGTCCGCCTGGCTGGCGGACGCACCACAGGACGGACAGTTGATCGCCGTCACCCCTTCTCACGCGGTCCGTACGGTCGCGGGCGGCACATCCCGGCCAGTCCCGGCCAGTCCCGGCCCGTCGCATCCTGGCCCGGCCCGCGTCCTGTCCCGGCCAGTCCTGGCCCGGGCATTCGTCGACCGTCCGGACCGTAGCGGCTGGACAGCCGGTCGCGCCAGAGCGCCACCCCCACCGTGTCGTGCCGGCTCAGCACTCGCCTCGATCATCGCGGCGCGAGCCGTTCGGCCACGTGGATTGATCGGGCGTGTGCGCTGTCGGCGAAGCAGAGCGTCGGGCATGGCTGTTTCTGCCAGGCTGCGGGGATGAATACGACACCGGATGGACGACCTGTCCCACCCGCGCGTGCCGATGAGCGCGTCATGCTCGAAGCGTGGCTCGACTTTCACCGCGCGACTCTCGCCCTCAAGTGTTCGGGGCTCCGTGATGAGCAAGTACGGCTGGCGTCGGCGGCACCGTCGGCGATGACGCTGTTGGGGCTTGTCCAGCACATGGCCGAGGTGGAGCGCAACTGGTTCCAACGTGTGTTCGCCGGCCAGGATGTGCCCTTGGTCTTCGAGGAATGCGAGGACTTCGGTTTCACCCTCCGTCCGGACCGAGGACTCGACGAGGCGATGGCTGCCTGGCAAGCGGAAATCGCTCAAGGCCGTGAGCTCATCGCCGCCGCGTCACTGGACGACTCCGGTCAACTGTCCGAGCAGGCAGCCGACCAAGTAGGCGATGACAAGGTGTCCCTTCGCTGGATCTTGGTTCACCTGATCGAGGAATACGCGCGCCACAACGGCCATGCCGATCTGATCCGAGAACGCATCGATGGAGTCGCCGGGGCCTGAGTCGGCCATCTGGCCAACAGGCCCTCAGGACATGGTCTGAAGCGCCGTACTCCTTCCCGACCCGTTACGGTGGCCACCGCCGTCCGCGATAAGGGTGTCGGGCACACATCCTTACCGACGACATCACCTTCGAGCTGATGAGGAATCAAACACGCCCATGCCCGACATCCGGCCCCCCGTGGTCCTCGACGAGTGCTTCCAGGCTGATCCCCATGCCTCGTACGCTGCCTTACGCCGCACGACCGCACCTCTGCGGGCAATTGCCCCGGACGGAGCACCTGTTTGGCTGGTAACCGGCTACCAGGACATACGGGCCGCCGCCGCGGACCCGAGGCTCTCGGTCAACAAGGACCACGCACGGACCGCCGGCCGCCACGGTGACTCGATGCCCCCCGAGTTGGACGCCCATCTCCTCAACACCGACCCACCGGCCCACACCCGGCTCCGCCGTCTGGTCAACAGCGCGTTCACCACAACGCGCACCGAGCAGCTCAGCCAGTCCATCCAGGAAGTCACGGACCAGCTCCTGGACCAACTGGCCGCACGCGGCGGCCAGGCGGACATCGTGGCCGACCTGGCCATGCCTCTGTCGCTCACGGTGATCAGCAACCTGCTCGGCATCCCGGACAGCAACCGCCCACACTTCCGGGGCTGGACAGACACGCTGCTCAGCCCCGCGCCCGACGCCGCTGTGCGGTCGCGCGAGGCAATGAGGGAGATGCACCGTTTCCTCACCGACCTCATCGATCGCAAATACGACGCTCCCGGTGACGACGTGCTGTCCGCGCTCATCAAGGAACACACCCACCAGGACGGCCCCCGCCTGAGCAGGGCAGAGCTGGTTGCCATGGCCTTCCTGCTCCTCTTCGGCGGCTACCACAACTCCGCCGGCCTGATCTCCACCACCGTTCTGGCCCTCCTGTCCCACCCAGCTCACCTCGCCGCTGTGCGCGGCGGGAAGCCGGCCATGGACCGGGTCACCGAAGAGGCCCTGCGCTGGAACTCCCCGGCGATGCTGGCCGTCCGGCGGTTCGCCACGCAGGACATGCGGATCGGCAACGCGACCATCCGCAAGGGGGAACGTGTCTGGCTGGCCTGGGCCTCGGCCAATCGCGATCCAGCTCACTTCGTCACGCCCGAGATCTTCGATCCCACCCGCGACACTCGTGGACACCTCGCCTTCGGCCACGGTCCCCATTACTGCCCTGGCGCTTCCCTCGCCCGGCTGGAGAACCGGATCGCCGTGACCGGTCTGGTCCGCCGGTTTCCAAAGCTGTCACTGGTCAACCCCGTAAGCGAGTTGCGGTGGACTACATCGCTGCGCACCAGGAGCCTGTGCGCTTTGCCTGTCTCCATGTGACATGGCGCCGACAATGGCGTCCTCGACCGGCTCAGGGCAGGACGTCCCGATGGAGTATCAAGCGGCTCCGGTGCCCTGGTCACTGACCGGGCGCCAGGGAAAATCCCCCCTGTGTACGTAGACGGGTACAAGGTGCAAGATTCAACCTAGGGTGGTCACCGCCCCACCTGCACGGAGCGCCGACCCGCCGGCCTTCTGTGCGATCCGACCCCGAACTGTCAAATAATCTGCGTGACACGGGAGTTGGCCGCGCGGCACACCTCAACGGCTGGCATGTCCGCACCCCATGACACCCTCCGTGAGGTCCTTCTCTCGCGCGGCGACCGCGCGGGCCTTGCCCTGGCGCTGTCCCCGCCGTCATCGACTCGTGCACCGGGACCTCGGTGGCGCCGCGGCCCGGACAGCGACCCTCGCCCCCCCACGGGGACCGATATCCCCCATGATGTTGCGGCCATCCGTGCGGAGTTGTTCCGCCAATGGCCCAAGATCGACTATTGCTGGATGGCAGGGCTGCCCGGGGCACTGGAGTTTGACGGCGGTGGCCAAGACCCCGGCCGGCCGCCGCGCCCCTGCGAAAGGAGTCCCATGCGTGTCCTGTACGCGCGCCTGCTGACGGTCCTGGCCATGTTCGCGGCCGTGGCGGGCCTGGTCGCCCTGGGTTTCGGACAGCCCTCCGCCGCCGCCCCCGGTCCCGCTGTCCCCCAGCCGCACCACCCCGTCGTCCGCACCAACGCCGCCACCCCTCCCGTGCCGACCCCCTCGGCACCGGCGCCGGGGACGCCGTCACCGCCCCCGATTCCCTCGACGAACCCGGTGCCCGCACCGCCACCGGGCACGGACCCTTGTAAGTCGATCAATGGCATCCCGGCGAGCACCGCCTGCTCAGGGGTGGCCCAGAACCAGGCGGCCAACGACAAGTGCCAGGTGGAGAACTTCCACAACTGCGCGCAGCCGATCACCGGACAGGCGCGGGAGACCTGGCAGCAGAATCAGAACGCCCAGGCCCAAGCGCAGCGGGAGTTCCATGCCGTCCAGCGGGAGCAGTCCGCCGCGAGCGGCACAGCGGAACTGTGCCGCTCCTCCTCCGGGATGCGGGACCGGCTGACCGACTCGAATGTGATCGTGCCTCCGTCCGAGTGGTGGGCCTGCTGATCACTCCGCCGTCACCGGCACCCCGTACGCCGGGCCATTCCGCCCGTAGGCCCCCAGCGCCCCAGTGCTCCAGTGCTCCAGTGCTCCAGTGCTCCAGACAAGGAGGTATCCGTGTCACGACGCCACGCGCGCCGCTGTATGACCGCCCTGCTCGGTGGCTCTCTCGTGTTCATCGCCCCGCCCGTCCCGGCCACCGCGGCGGAGGAGGTCGCCGTGCCCATCGCGAACGCCGACGTCGCCGAACCCGAGTTGACGACCGCGACTCCCGCGACCAAGACTCCCGACCGGTGGACAGGGGCGCAGGTCCAGCACTTCCCCAAAGGACTCGCGGGCCACCCTGACGGACTCCAGGCGGTCTCCCTGAACCAAACGGGACCGGGGACCCTGACAACCCGGCTGTGGCGGGTGCAGAAGGGCTCAAAGGTCACCCTGAACTGGGACGACAGTCCCAGCACCCACGCCGACTGCAAGCAGAACGAAGTCGGCGACGGGCAGCGCTACGAGGTGGTCGCCCCAGGAGCGGGGCCCAACTCGCCCGCGCCGGTGCCGTTCACCACCAAGGGCACGGACAAGGGCAAGGCCAACTGGCAGTCCGGCCGTTCCTACTCCTTCACGGCCGAGGAGAGCAACCCGAAGGTCACCTTCACCTCGAAACAGCCGGACAAGGCGTCCAAGTGCGGCCCGCTGCTGACACGGTTCCGTGCCCAGCAGGAACCCGCGCCCGTGCCGTACAAGGACAAGAAGCCCCAACTGCCGTTGCCCCAGGCCTACAAGAACCACGAGCCCGTCCCGCCCAAGGATGTCGTCACGGCGTGCAACTCCGCCGACGCCTGCCGCTTCGAAAAGGACGAACGGTACTCCTTCCAGTACTACGACCGACCGCGCATGGTGGGCCAGGCGTACATCAACTGCACCCGCAACGCCGTCACCGACGACCGTCCCGTGGAGTGGCAGGAGTACCCCTACGACAATCTCACCCAGTACTTCGTCGATGTGGAGAAGAAGCCGCTCAATCCGCGCCAGCCGCTCAACGAAAGCCTCAAAGAGATCGCCGTGCAGATCGCGGGCGGTTTCACCCGGGCCGACGGCAACCCGCTGGAGATGGCCACCACCAACCCACTGCTGTGGAACCGCAAGGAGCAGCGCAAGCTTGCCGTCACCGTCCAGCCCGGCGAGGTCAGCTGGATCGAGGTGCAGCCGGCTCGGGAGCGGATCACCGGCACCCTGGTGAAGACGCCGGATCTACGCCTCGATGTCACCGTGGACATCCCCTCGGGAGCCTTCGGCGACCGCTTCTACCAGCGCACCGGACCGCTCAGCAAGGTCGAGTTGGCCCGCTGCGCCGATGCCCGGTACAACGCGCGGACCCCGGACGAGACGATCGGCGCCCCGACCCTGCGCGCAGGAAATCCGGTGGCCGGGCTGCTCCCGGTCGCCGCGCGTCCCTCAGACGCCGGGACCCGGGTCCGGCCCGTCACCCCGGTCGCGGAGTCCCGCACGCGCTGACGGCGGTGGTGCGCGGAGCACGATGAGGGGCGACCGGATCCGATCCGGCCGCCCCTCACCCCGTCCCTCAGTGGACGGCTCAGCCGATCCGGCGCCAGGTCGTCCGGTCCGGCTCCAGAACATACCGGCCGGTGGGTGTGCCCGTACGGGACGGGGGTGCCGTACGGCGGAGGTCTCGCCGCTCCGTGTCGGGCTGGTCGGCCTCGGCCCCCTTGGGCCGCAGGGTCTGGCACTTGTCGGGGTTGGTGAAGGTCTGCGCCACCACGGTGCTGGAGTTCACCGTGGAGGGGCCGTCCACGGTCACATTCCTGACCAGCTTGTCCGTGCCTTCCACCACGAGGTCCCCAACGGTGCGCGTCATGGCGTTCAGCGCACCGAACTGGAGCTCGTCATTGGCCTTGATGGTGAACGTCACCTCGGTCGTCTCGGTGTTCGTCATGCTCCACGTACGGTTCCAGGTGCCCTTGAACGCGGCGATGAAGGCACCCTTCAGCGCGAGATGGATATTGCTCTTGGCGGCCACGGTGGTGCTGCCCGTCTCCGTCAACTGCTCGGTGTTGGTGACCTGGTGCTCGGCGGTGACGCTGCCCTTGGCCGTGCCCTCGACCTTGGTCTCCTGGTTGGGGCCCTTGTCCTTGGGGGCGGTGTGATTGGTCGTGCCGATCGTCGCGGTGGCTTCCTTGGTCTCGCTGGCCTTGTCGCTCTCCTCGTGGGTCTGCTGCGCCGAGACCTCACCGGTGCCCGAACCGCTGACCTCGTTGTCGGTCGCCACCTCCCCCTCGATGGTGCCGCTGCCGGAGATCTCCCCGCCGATGTTGTCGCTGCTGCCCGACTCCAGTGTCACCGTGCGCTTGATGGTCATCGGCTCGTTGGTGCAGTTGATGGCGCCATTGGCCACGGAGTAGACGGCGCTGGTGTATTCACGGGATCGCGCCGGATCGAGCCGGAACGAGCAGCTGTGCTGCCCGGTCCTGCCGCACAGATGGGTCACCTCCGACACCGACGCGAGCTCACGCTTTCCGTCGAACGCCTGAGCCCGGGGCGCGGGGCCGGGAAGTCCGTTGCCATCCCGCGCGCCGGCACTGGCGGGCGGCACGGCGGTCAGGGCGAGGGCGGACAGCGCGGGAAGAACGACGGCGGTATGGCGAACCAGCCGCCTACGGGTGGGAAATGGCCGTACGGGGTGTGCCATGCGAGCTCTCCTTGTCATCGCCCGAACCGAGGTGTCCTCCATCCAGAAAACACATCACACCGGTCGCGCGCCGACGCCAACGCGGGCCTCGTGCCCACGGGCGGTTCTTCCATCGTCGTTGGCCCTTGTGGGAGTTGCGACCGCTGGTCACCACGGTCTGCGCCGATCGGGCCGCACCGTACGGCACACGGGTGGCGGCGGCGGACACAGTGGACGTCGTTCCCCGGGTACTGGCGGGTCCGTGCCACTGTGGGCGGGTCGTGGCGCGTGGGCGTCACGCCTTTGGACCAAGGAGTTCGGATATGGCCAAGAAGAAGACGCGACTGCGACTCAGGAACGTCGACGGACATGTCAAAAACGCGACGGCCAGGATGGTCGCCACCCTCCACAGCATTCCCGAGAATGAGCCGCTTGAGGGCGAGGACATCGAGTTCTACACGGGCGACGGCGACGACTCCATCGGGTCGGCACGGACCAACGACCGCGGTGAGGCGGAACTCAACCCCGGCAACAACTACCTCCAGCCGCTCAAGTGGGGCCGGGCGATTGAGGGCGGCGTCAGCGCCGAGTACTTCGGTAGCGCCGAGTACCAGTCCCACCCCAGAGTGAGGGCGACGATGGAGCCGGGCGCCTGAGCGAGGGCCCGCCCTCACCGGCGGGCCCGCAAGACCGCGGACGCGAAGCCGTAGGGCATCGAGCCCAGGGGCCGGGCCAGGACTCTCCACAACATTGTGGGACACAGCGCGTGCGCGCCTCCCCGGCTCGGCTGATTACGCGTCAGAACGCGGAGCTCCTGATGGGGCGACACACGGACGCAACGCCCGGTGCCGCCGGCGCCGGCGATGGGCGCTCAGGGGCACGCGGTTCCTCGCCTGCGCCGAGGGGAATCTCGCAGGCTGTCCGCCTGGCCGGTGTGCGATGACCCTAGGGCGACCCTGTCACCGCGATCGGCGGCGCTGGTCGGCTCGCAGCTCGAAGTCGCCGTAGCTGTTGTCAACGGGGTTGACCGTGACGCCGGGTGCCACGATTTCGTCGATGCGGTCAAGAACGTCGGCTGACAGCGCGATATCGGCGGCCGGCAGAAACGCCTCCAACTGCTCCATGGTGCGCGGTCCGATGATCGCCGAGGTGACGCCCGG